>JBBQOK010000061.1:0-14679 GCA_038330765.1 Caulobacterales bacterium
TATATGCGGTCACGTCCGACCCATGGCGAAGTCAGCAATGGCTCCGTCGTGTTCCGGTAAGGCCTCAATCGGGCCGCCAGCCGGAGGGTTGTGTGGAAAACGACCACGCGGGACCGCCTGTCTCGTCGAAACGGTAAAACAAAATCACAGCCGGGCGAGGCCCGGCGGTCCCGCTCCCTCCCCACACCGCTTCTCCCGAAGCGGCGAAGAGCCATGCCTGTCATCCCGGCTGACGCGCCCGCGAGGGCGGGGCCGATCCGGGAACAGGCACCGAAAGACGATCCGCCGTGCCTTCTCCCTCCCCTTCACCCCTGCGCACGGACCGCCTACAAGCCGCATCCATGACCGAGACCACCGACTCTCTCGCCCTGCACAAGACCGAAGCCCGCGCCTGGTTCGAGGACCTGCGCGACCGCATACACGCCGCCTTCGAAGGCCTCGAGAACCAGGCGCCCGCCGACCTGTTTCCGGGCCAGGCCGGCCGCTTCGTGCGCACACCCTGGGACCGCAAGGACGGCGGCGGCGGCGTCATGGGGATGATGCACGGGCGGCTGTTCGAAAAGGTCGGCGTCCACGTCTCGACCGTGCACGGGACCTTCCCCGCCGACTATGCAAAGTCGGTGCCCGGCGCGGCCGAGGACCCGCGCTTCTTCGCCACCGGCATCAGCCTGATCGCCCATCCGGTCAGCCCGCGCATCCCGGCGGTGCATATGAACACCCGCTTCATCGCCACCACCACGGGCTGGTTCGGCGGCGGGGGCGACCTGACCCCTGTGCTCGATGTCGACCGGCGGCAGGATCACCCCGACACCCTCGCCTTCCACGCCGCCATGAAGGCCGCCTGCGACGCCCACGATCTCGCCGCCGACGGCTCATTGCACGCGCGCTTCAAGGCCTGGTGCGACGAATATTTCTTCCTGCCCCACCGCAACGAGCCGCGCGGCACCGGCGGCATCTTCTACGACCACCTCGACAGCGGTGACCGGGCCCGGGACTTTGCCTTCACCCGCGACGTCGGCGACGCCTTCCTGAAGGTCTATCCGGAGATCGTGGCCCGCCGCATGGCCGAGCCGTGGACGGCGGAGGAGCGCGAGGAACAGCTGGTCCGCCGCGGCCGCTACGTCGAGTTCAACCTGCTCTACGACCGCGGCACCATGTTCGGCCTCAAGACCGGCGGCAACGTCGAGTCGATCCTCAGCTCGATGCCGCCGGTGGTGAAGTGGCCGTGATCAGAACTCAGCGCCCTCGACCCGGCCTTGGCACCCGGAAGGACGCCTGTCACCGACTTTGGCCCGCCACGAACTGCCTCAGCCATTGGCCGATCAGGGCTCCGTCGTCCGGCACCGTCAGGCTCTCCAGGGCGCGGTCGACCAACCCGGCCCCGATGCGCTCGCGCCGTCCGGCCGTGAGGTCGGCGGCGTAGGCCCGGGAGAACTCCGGATGCCCCTGCAGGCTGATCGCGTCCTCGCCCCAGGCCAGCCCAGCATACGGCGTGAAATCGCTGCTGAGGAAGACCCGCGCTTCGGCCGGCTTCTCGACGACCTGGTCCTGATGCGAGGCGGGAATGGCGATCGAGGCGGCGGGCGGCTGCATCCATGGCTCGGCCGAGACCACGTCATAGCGGTGCAGGCCGACGCCCCATCCGCGGTCCGACTTCTCGACCCGGCCGCCCAGCGCCTGCGCCATCGCCTGATGGCCGAAACAGACGCCGATCAGCGCGGTCCGGCCCTTGGCACCGCGAATCCACGCCAGCAGATCACCGATCCACGGAGCGTCCTCATAGACACCGGCGGAGGAGCCGGTGATGACGGCGGCGTCGAAGGCGGCGGGGTCGGGCCATTGGCCGGCCTGACTGTTGAAGGCCTCAAACACAGGGCCGTCGCCGAACAGGGCGCGGAACATCGCCGGATAGTCACCGTGCCGCTCGACCAGCGCGGGCGGCGGCCCCCCGGTCTCAAGAATGGCGATGCGGGTCATGGGGGCTCCTCTGATTTCTCCGATATGGGCCTTCGCGCAAGACGTGAAAGACCTTGTCGGCTAAAGGCGCGCCATGACCGACACAGACGCCTCCCCCGTAGTCCTGATCAACGTCTATCGGTGCGAGCCCGAACGGCTCGACGTCCTGATGGAACACCTGACGACCATGGTCCGGGCCCAGCGCGAAATCGACGGCTTCATCTCTGCCACCCTGCACCGCGGCCTGAACGGCCGGGTCGCCGCCGTGCACGCGGTGTGGCGGACGCGCGAGGACTGGAAGGCGATGGCGCGCCATCCCGCGGTGAACGCGGCCATGGAGCCGATCATGGCCATTGCCACCTTCGAGCCTCACCTCTACGAGGCCGGCGAAGTCGTCGAATAGGGTCAGCCGGCGGTCCAGACCTCGGCCCGGGCACCGGCGTCACCGAGATGCCCGGCCACCCAGCCGCAGATCTCGGACGCCGCGGCCTCCGCCCCGGCGGGCGGATTGAGCACGACCATCGCGCAGCCGTTCATCTTCATCGGATTGGTCAGCGGACGCAGCCGCGCCTCGGCCACCAGCATCCGCTTCGCCCCGGCCTGGTCGAGACGACGCAGGAAACCATCGAAGGTCTCCATGTCCTTCAGCGGCGTCCAGACGGCGACCATGGCCCGCGGGTCGGCCCGGACGATGGCCGCCCCCGTGTCGGCGGCGCGCAGATAGTCGTCGGGCCGCTCGAACGGCGGATCGATCAGCACGAAAGCGCCCTGAACGTGAGCCGCCTCAGCCCTGGCCTGATCGTAGCCGTCGCCGCCCCGCGCGGCGGCGCCGGCGAACGGCTCCAGCGCCTGCTCCAGCAGGTCGAGCACGGGCGGGTGCAGCTCGAAGCCGAGGTATCGGTCGACGGATCGGAGGCGTCCCGCGATCAGCAGCGGCGATCCCGGATAGAGGGCGGCGCCGCCGTTCGGGTTCAGCCGGGCGACCTCGCCGGCCAGGGCTTCGATCAGCGGCGGGCGGTCGGCCGCGGCCATCAGGCGCGCGATGCCGGCCTCGGCCTCTTTGGACCGGACGCCGTCGCCGGTCAGGTCATAGACCCCGGCCCCCGCGTGGGTGTCGATGACGGTGACCGGCCCCGCCGCCTGTCGCCGTTCCAGCAGCCAGAGGACAAGCGCGTGTTTGACCAGGTCCGCGAAATTGCCGGCATGGAAGCTGTGTCGATAGTTCATTTCCGCTGTTCCCCCGCCCGACCCCTGCGGTCAAGGCCGCAGGATCCGGCGCAGCGATCTCGTCATCGCGCTGTCTGGACGCCAAGACGTTCGAACCCGCCCTCATGAAGACACTCACCGAACAACGTTGTAACTTGAGTCGATTGGGAAACGGCGGTCTTGGGGCCGACCGTTTTGTCGGAGGGACCCGAATGTTTGTATCGAACAATTTTCTGCGCCTCGGCGTGCTCTCGGCCTTGGTCGGGATGACGCTCGGGGTCTGGATGGGCGCCAATGAGGACTTCGTGCTTCGGCCGGTTCACGCGCACATCAATCTGCTGGGCTTCGCGTCGATGATGCTGTTCGGCCTGTTCTACCGGGCGGTTCCGGCCGCCGGGCGCGGCTGGCTGCCGATGACGCATTTCGTCCTGTCGGTGTTGGGCTTCCTGATCCTGATGCCGTCGCTGACGCTGATGATGCTGCAGAAGCCGGTCTTCATGCCGGCGATGATCGCGTCCGAGATCATGCTGGTCAGCTCGATGCTGCTGTTCGTCATCATCGTCTTCATGGCGACGATGAAGAAGGATGAGACGGTCGCCGCCTGATCGTCAGGCCGTCATCCAGTAGCCGCGGCTGCGGGCGCTGACCGGTGCCCGCGCCGCCTCGATCATTGACAGGATCGAGGCGCGGAAGGCGTCGGCCTCGCCGTCGCTGCGCAGCAGGCGCAGCGACCGGATGATCCGCGTGATCCGCAGGTGGTTGTGGTCGTGAGGTCTCAGCCAAAGCGGATTGGCCCGGAAAAAGGCCTCCATCCGGTCGGTCGCCGCCGCCAGCGCGCACTGGGCCATGGTCGAGGCCTGGATCGCCTCGATGTCCTCAGGGGTCAGTACCGGCGCGTCGGGCATGGCGGACGACGGCTCTCGCAACGGAAACAGCCACTGGATGAAGTCGTGCGTCTGCTCCAGCGCGACATCGCTGAACGCCAGCACCCCGAACACAGTGCGTCCGTGGGAGTCCGCCCCCTCGCCTTCCAGAAAGGCCACGATAGAACCAGCGGTCATGGCCTGGCCCGTCGTCAGGCCGCCCTGTCCCAATCAAGCACGACCTTGCCGGACTGGCCGGAGCGCATGGCCTCGAAACCCTCTTCAAAGCGCTCATAGCCCATCTGGTGCGTGATCAGCGGTGTCAGGTCGAGGCCCGCCTTCAGCAGGCCCAACATCTTGCGCCAGGTGGTGAACATCTCGCGCCCATAGACGCCCTTGATGGTCAGAGCCTTCAGAATGATGGCACCCCAGTCCGTCTCCATCGGCTTTGACGGTATGCCCAGCATGGCCATGCCGCCGCCCATGATCAGGGTGTCGACACACTGTTTGAAGGCGATCGGCGAGCCCGACATCTCCAGCGCTACGTCGAAGCCGACCTTCATGCCCAGCTCATGGATGACGTCATGCAGGTCTTCGCGCGTGGTGTTCACCGTGCGCACGCCGGGCGCGACCTTCTGCGCCAGCTCGAGGCGGAAGTCGTTGATGTCGGTCAGAACCACGGTGCGCGCGCCGGCGTGGCGCGCGACGGCGGCGGCCATCATGCCGATCGGACCCGCGCCCGTGACCAGCACGTCCTCGCCCAGCAGGTCGAACTGCTGCGCGGTGTGCACGGCGTTGCCGAACGGATCGAGGATGGCGCCGATCTCATAGGGCACGTCGTCGGGCAGTTCGATGACGTTGAAGGCGGGGGCCACGACGAATTCGGCGAACGCGCCCTGACGGTTAACCCCGATGCCGCAGGTGGCGGGGTCGAGGTGGAAATGTCCGGCGCGGGCGGCTTCGGAATTGAGGTCGATAACGTGGCCCTCGGCCGACACACGCTGGCCGATCCTGAGGCGACGATTCACGTCCTTGCCGATGGCGACGATCTCGCCCGAGAACTCATGGCCGGTGATCATCGGCACCGGCACATTCTTCTGGGACCAGTCGTCCCAGTTCCAGATGTGGATGTCGGTGCCGCAGACCGCGGTCTTGTGCACCTTGATCAGCACATCTTCGGGACCCGCCACGGGGATGGGGGCGTCGATCAGCTCAAGGCCGATGCCGGGCTTCGTCTTGGCCAGGGCCTTCATCGTGTCCGCCATCAGATAACTCCCAATTCCTTGCCGGCCGTCGTGAACGCCGCGACCACTTGATCGATCTGTTCGAAGGTATGCGCCGCCGACATCTGGGTGCGGATGCGGGCCTGACCACGCGGCACAACGGGGAACGAAAAGCCGATGACGTAGACGCCCAGATCCAGCAGGCGCGCGGCCATGTCCTGCGCCAGTTTGGCGTCACCCAGCATGACCGGAATGATCGGGTGCTCGCCGGGCTGCAGGGTAAAGCCGGCTTCGGTCATGGCGGCGCGATAGCGGGCGGCGTTGGCAGACAGCTGCGCACGCAACTTGTCGCCCTCGTCGCCCGCGGCGATGCGGATCGCCTCCAGCGACGAGCCGCATACGGCGGGTGCCAAGGCATTCGAGAAGAGGTAGGGACGCGCCCGCTGCTTCAGCAGGGCGACAACGTTCGACCTCGCGCAGATGAAGCCGCCCATGGCCCCGCCCAGCGCCTTCCCGAAGGTGCCGGTCAGAAAGTCGATCTCGACGCCATGGTGGGCGTAGGAACCCCGCCCCTTCGGACCGAGAAAGCCCGTCGCATGGCAGTCATCGACCATGATCAGAGCGCTGTATTTGTCCGCCAGCGCCCGGATGTCCTTCAGCTTCGCGATATAGCCGTCCATCGAGAAGACGCCGTCGGTGGCGATGACGATCTCGCGCGCGCCGTCGGCCCGGGCCTGCTTCAGCTGGGTCTCCAGGTCGTTCATGTCCGAGGTGGCGAAACGATAGCGTTTGGCCTTGCACAGCCGCACGCCGTCGATGATCGAGGCATGGTTCAGGCTGTCGGAGACGATGGCGTCCTCAGCCGCGAACAGCGGCTCGAAGATTCCGCCGTTGGCGTCGAACGCCGCGGCGAACAGAATGGTATCCTCGAAGCCAAGGTAGTCGGCGATCGCGCGCTCCAGCTCCTTGTGGATCTCCAGCGTGCCGCAGATGAAGCGGACGGAAGCGGTGCCGGCCCCCCATTTTTCCTGCGCCTTGATCCCGGCCTGCGTCACCCGCTCATCGCCTGCGAGGCCGAGGTAGTTGTTGGCGCAGAAGTTCAGCACATCGCGGCCGCCGACCTTGATCACCGGTCCCTGTCGGGAGGCGATGATCCGTTCGGGCTTGGTCAGCCCCTGGGCGTCGATGTCGGCGAGTTCCGCGGAGACACGGTCATAAAAGGCCAATGTGGAGGCTTGGGTCATGCGCGCTCCGCTACGCCGTTTTTCGCCGGGTTTGAAGCCCTTGAGGGATCAGGCCGCAGGCGCGGTCTCCGGTTCGGCCACCGGCCGGAACGGACTGACCCTGATCCGCCCGCCGCAGGGAGTGAAGGCCTGGGTCAGGGTCGCAGGCGAGGTGTCGCCTGGGGCCGTCATCCGGATGCGGGCCGCGGATGGGCAGGTCGTTTCGCCCGCCCCCTCATTGGGAACGACGTTCCACGCTATATCGAAAAAGCCCTTGGCCTGCGGCACCAGCTCGACTGGGGTCGGTGCCTGCCCCTGACGGAAATAGCTGCCCAAGGTCTGGTCGGAACGGACGGCGGTCAGGTTGCGGCCCCGCCCGTCCTGAAGCGTCACGCCCGGGTAGCCGGTCAGGCTACAGGTCCGGGTGCCGACATTCTGGACGCCGATGATCGAGACCCGATTGCCGGCACCCGCGTCTCCACCCGCGAGCGACAGCTTGAGCTGCGGACCCTTGCACGGCGCTGAAGCCGGCAGGACCCCGCCCGGCGCGGGCTGGGGCGGGGCGATCGGTCCCGGGACCACCGGACCGGAAGCCGGACGGCTACAACGCTCGAGCACGGCGACGCCGACGTCTTCATTGGGGCCAAGACGGCTGAGAGTCGCGCTCTCGCTTCCGTCGCGGGTGGCGATCCACCATTCCAGACCGGACCCGACGTAGCGGGCCCCCGACGCCGCCTCGACCAGCCGCAGGGTATAGGGCTGCGCCCGGTAGGTGATCTGGGCCGAGGCTGAATCCGGATAGGCGACGGTGACCGACTGACCGCTTTCGCAGGCGTAACTGATGGGCGGCGCGGCGGACGTCGTCGGCGCGGCCGAAGGCTGGACCGGCGTCGGCGGTGCCTCGGCCTCTTGGGTGCAGGCCGCCGACAGTGCGACGATCGAGAGGGCGGCGAAGGCGGTGCGAAGGCGCATGGTCATCCTCGGTGTGGTCGCGGAGGTTAACGCGGGCCGACCGCAAAGGCTCCGCTTGCGCAAGGCCTCGTCTCAGGCAGTCAGAACCCGGGGCAATTTGAAGGTGACCGTTTCGCGCTCGCCTGCGTCCTCGAAAACCTCGGCGTTGAAACGGGCGCGCACGGCCTCGACCAGCGCCTCGATCAACGGTTCGGGGGCGGAGGCACCGGCGGTGATGCCGAGCGTGGAGACGCCGTCCAGCCAATCCCAGTCGACCTGTGACGCGTCATCGACCAGCCGGGCGTCCCGCGCCCCGGCCCGAAGCGCCACCTCGACCAGCCGCACCGAGTTGGAAGAGTTCTTAGACCCGACGACCAGCACGAGATCACAGCCCTGCCCGAGACGCTTCACCGCATCCTGCCGATTCGTCGTGGCGTAGCAGATGTCCTCCTTGTGCGGGTCCGGCAGTTCCGGGAAACGGCGTTTCAGAACCGCGAGGATTTCGCTCGTGTCATCGACCGAGAGGGTGGTCTGCGTGGCGTAGGCCAGCAGCGCCTCGCCAGGGCGCTGGAAGGACTCGGCGTCAGCCACGGATTCCACCAGGCTGATCGCACCCGACGGCAACTGCCCCATTGTGCCGACGACCTCGGGGTGGCCGGCGTGGCCGATCAGGATGATGTGGCGGCCGGCGGCGTGATGGCGCTCCGCCTCGACATGAACTTTGGAGACCAGCGGGCAGGTGGCGTCGAGATAGAGCATCTGCCGCGCCCGGGCACCTTCCGGAACGGACTTGGGCACGCCATGGGCAGAAAAGACCACCGGTCGGTCGTCCGGACAATCGTCCAGTTCCTTCACGAAGACGGCCCCCATGGCCTTAAGCCGGTCGACCACGTGACGGTTGTGGACGATTTCGTGCCGGACATAGACAGGGGCACCGTATTTCCCGATGGCGCGCTCGACGATCTGGATCGCCCGGTCGACGCCCGCGCAGAAGCCGCGCGGCGTGGCCAGCCGGACGGTCAGGGGGCGCTTTTCTGGGGCCGCGATCGGCGCGTGCAGGGTCATGACCGGAACCTAGTCGTTCGCCCTGCCCGCCGCCACCATGCAGTGATCGTGACTGGCTTCCAGCGCGCGTTTGCCGCGCCTCGCTTTAGCCGCTATCAGCAACGAGCGTGCGCTCGGCGTCGGGCTGTCGCGCGCCTCCTCGTTCGTGGAAGAGCTTTCGATGCGTCGCGTCTTCAAGATTTCCCTGGCTTCGGCCGCCGCTGCCGGAGTGCTCTCCGCAGCTTTGGTTCCGCTTTCCGCCAACGCCCAGGCGCGTCCCCAGCAGCAGCCGCGGGGCGAGCCCAGCGGCCGCGGCGACAACGCCGACGGCTCGCAGCAGAACACGCAGTCGCGTGCGCCGCGGATCGCGCCATTGCGCCGTAACGCTGCGGCCGGCCCCTGCCCTTATGTGAAAATTCTCTACGACGCCGCCCGCTACGTCGAACTGACGGGTGATCGGGTCGCGGCCTCGAACGTCGGCTTCACGGGCGAGATCGAGGGCCTGTCGTCCGACTGCGCCTACCAGAGCGACGACCCCATTTCGGTGCACACCCGGGTTCTGTTTAACCTGGGCCGGGGCCCGGAAGCGCAGGGCGACCAGCGGACCTACCGCTACTGGATCGCCGTGACGGAAAGAAACAAGGCCGTGCTGGCCAAGGAATATTTCGACCTTCCGGTCGACTTCGACGGCGAGCTGACGGCTTCCGTGACCCAGGATCAGACCATCGTCATCCCGCGCGCCGAAGCAACCACCAGCGGTGACAATTTCGAGATTCTGGTCGGCTTCGACGTGACGCCGCAGATGGCCGAGTTCAACCGAAGCGGTAGCCGGTTCCGCGTCAACGCCGGCACCTTGGCCCCTTCAACCGCCGCCCAGTAATGACCGATCTAAGGACTGTTCTGGGCGAAGCGGTCGGAGCCGCCTTCGCCGCCGAAGGCGTGGATGTCGCGATGGCCCGGGTGACCCCGTCGGACCGGCCGGACCTCGCCGACTTCCAGTCAAACGGGGCGCTGGCGGCCGCCAAGGCGCTGAAGGTCAATCCACGCGAACTGGCGCAGCGCGTCGCCGAACGGCTGGCGGGCGATACACGGCTGGCTTCCGTCGAAATCGCGGGGCCAGGCTTCATCAATCTGAAGATGGCCGACGGCGCGTTGGCGGCTCGGGCGGCCGATGTCGCGGCCGACAACGAGCGCGCGGGAGCCTCCATGGTCGCCGTGCCGCGCAGGGTCGTGGTTGACTACGCCGGACCGAACGTGGCCAAGCCGATGCACGTCGGCCATCTGCGCAGCTCGATCATCGGCGAGAGCCTGAAGCGACTTTTCCGTTTCCGCGGCGACACCGTCTGGGGCGACGCCCACTTCGGCGACTGGGGCTTCCAGATGGGGCTGCTGATCGTCGCGGTCGGGGACGAAGGCCGGACGCTTCCGGGGGCGGATGCCTTCCTCGCCGACGGCAACGGGCCGTTCCCCGCCGATAGCCCGGTGACGCTGGACGATCTTGAGCGGCTGTATCCGGCCGCGGCGGCGCAAGCCAAGGAAGATCCGGTCTTCCGGGACCGCGCCCGCAAAGCGACGACGGAACTGCAGGGCGGTCGTCCCGGCTATCGCGCGCTATGGGCGCATTTCGTAGCCGTCAGCCGCAAGGCGCTGCAACGCGAGTTCGGTGCCCTTGGCGTCACCTTTGACCTGTGGAACGGCGAGAGCGACGCCGATCCGCTGATGGCCGAGATGATCGCCCATCTGGAGGCCACCGGCCTGCTGGTCGAGGACGACGGCGCGCGGGTGATTCACGTCGCCAGACCCGGCGAGACCCGCAAGCGCAAACTGGCCGACGGCAGCGTCATCGAGGCCCCGAGCCCCCCGCCGCTTTTGGTCATCTCGTCCGAAGGCTCGGCCATGTACGGAACTACCGACCTGGCCACGATCCTGGATCGCCGCAAGGCGATTGACCCCGATCTGATCCTGTACGTCGTCGACGAGCGGCAGGCCGAGCATTTCGAGCAAGTGTTCCGCGCCGCTTATCTGTCCGGCTATGCCGCCGAGGGATCACTTGAGCATCTCGGCTTCGGCACCATGAACGGGCCGGACGGCAAGCCGTTCAAGACACGCGCGGGCGGGGTGCTGAAGCTCCATGACCTGATCACCATGGCGGTCGACAAGGCCCGCGAGCGGCTGCACGAGGCGAAGCTGGGCGACGACCTGCCCGAGGCCGAGTTCGAGACCATCGCTCGCAAGGTGGCCGTCGCGGCGCTGAAATTCGCCGACCTGTCGAACAGCCGGACCACCAGCTACATCTTCGACCTTGACCGGTTCATGAGCTTCGAGGGCAAGACCGGACCCTATCTGCTTTACCAGGCGGTTCGGATCAAATCCCTGCTGCGCCGCGCCGCCGAGCAGGGTGCCGTCGCCGGACCGGTGATCATCGCCGAGCCGGCCGAGCGGGACCTGGCCCTGACGCTCGACGCCTTCTCCCAGGCCGTCGCCGAGGCGTACGACAGGCGCATGCCGCACCTGATCTCGGAACACGCCTACCGGCTGGCCCAGTCGTTCTCGAAATTCTACGCCGCCTGCCCGGTGCTGATCGCGCCGGACGAAGCGACGAAGGCGTCCCGGCTGACACTGTCGAAAGCGGTGCTGGACCAGCTGGAGATGGCGTTGAACCTGCTGGGCATCGATACGCCGGAGCGGATGTAGTCTAGACTGGCACTCTCTCAGGAGGGAGCCAGTCCATGTCGCTTGACGCCTATATCGCCGGTCTGCCCAAGGCAGAGTTGCACCTGCATATCGAAGGCAGCCTCGAACCCGAGCTGATGTTCGAACTGGCCCGGCGCAATGGCGTGGCCATTCCGTTCGACAGCGTCGAGGCGGTGCGCGCGGCCTATGACTTCTCGAACCTGCAGGACTTCCTCGACATCTATTATGCCGGGGCCAATGTCCTCCTGACGCGCAAGGATTTCGAAGACCTCGCCTTCGCCTATTTCCAGCGCGCGGCAGCCGACAACGTCCGTCACGCGGAGATATTCTTCGATCCTCAGACCCACACGGACAGGGGTGTGCCCTTCGCCGTGGTCGTCGAGGGCCTGATCGCCGGCATGGACCGGGCAAAGGCGGAGCTGGGCGTGACCAGCGGTCTGATCCTCAGCTTCCTGCGCCACCTGACGGAAGAGGAAGCCTTCGCCACCCTGGAGGCGGCAAAGCCATATCTGCATCACTTCATCGGCGTCGGTCTGGATTCGTCCGAGGTCGGCCACCCGCCATCCAAGTTCGAACGCGTTTTCGCCGCCGCCCGCGATCTCGGCTTGAAGCTGTGCGCCCACGCCGGCGAGGAGGGGCCGCCGGCCTATGTCCACGAGGCGCTGGACCTGCTGCGCATCGACCGGATGGATCACGGCAACCGGTCTATGGAAGACGAGAGCCTTATCCAACGCCTCGTCGCCGAGCAGATGACCCTGACGGTCTGCCCGCTGTCGAACCTCAAGCTCTGCGTGGTCGAGGACCTCAAGGACCATCCCGTGCCGGAGATGCTGCGCCGAGGCCTTCACGTGACCCTGAACTCGGACGATCCCGCCTATTTCGGCGGCTATGTGAACGACAACTACCGCCGGCTGGCCGAGGCCGTAGGACTGACGCGCGAGCAGGTGACGCAGATCGCGGTGAACAGCTTTGAAGGCTCGTTCCTCGCCGAGACCGACAAGGCCGCGCGGATCGCCGAAGTGCGGAGCTACGCCGCCCACGCTTGACTTGGGCGCGGAGTCGGGGCCTAGGTCGCGACGCTCTCGCGGGAGAGATCGGGACCGTCCAGGCGGCTCCGGAGCCGAAGGCGCAACCGCCCCGGAAACGCTCAGGCAAACGGACCGCGAGGACACTCGGACGCTGGAAAGTCGCTCGCTACGAGCGCGCCGACGGAGCAAGACGCCTGCATCCCTCATTCCTGGGGCAGGCGCCGGAATCTCTCAGGCTTCAGGACAGCGGGGGCGCGAGGACGGCGGAGCTTTACGCCGCAATACGCGACCCGGAGAGTCTGAATGGCCGACGAAATCCTCAAGACCACCCCTCTCAACGCGGCGCACCGCGCGCTCGGCGCGCGCATGGTCGGCTTCGGCGGCTACGACATGCCGGTCCAGTACGAAGGTGTTCTGGCCGAGCACCGCTGGACGCGCGAGCACGCCGGCCTGTTCGACGTTTCGCACATGGGCCAGTGCAAGATCACCGGAGAGGACGCCGTGGCGCAGTTCGAGCGGTTCGTGCCCGGCGACTATGCGATCCTGAAGGCGGGTCGACAGAAATACAGCCTGCTGCTGAACGCCGAGGGCGGCATCATGGACGACCTGATGGCGGGCCGTCCCGATCACGACGGCCTCTATGTCGTGGTCAACGCCGGCAACAAGGACGACGACTTCGCCTTCCTGAAAGCCAACCTTCAGGGCGACGCGAAACTGACCGTCCTGTCCGACCGCTCGCTGATCGCCATCCAGGGCCCCGAGGCTGCCGAGGTCATGGCCGCGCACGAGCCGGTGCTGGCCGAGTTCGGCTTCATGGACTGCGCGCGACTGGTGCTGTTCGGGGTCGACTGCTTCATCTCTCGCTCGGGCTATACCGGCGAGGACGGCTACGAGATTTCGGTGCCGAACGCCGACGCGGAGCGCATCTGGACCACCCTACTGCAGGACGCTCGGGTCAAGCCGATCGGCCTTGGTGCCCGCGACAGTCTGCGGCTGGAAGCCGGCCTGCCACTGCACGGCCACGACATCGACGCCACGACGTCGCCGGTCGAGGGCGCGCTGACCTTCGCCCTGTCGAAGTCGCGCAAGGAACGCGGGGACTTCAACGGTGCCGATCGCATCCTCAAGGAACTGGCCGACGGGCCGTCGCGGGTCCGGATCGGCCTGAGCGTCAAGGAAGGTGCTCCGGCCCGCGAAGGCGCCGAGATCGCCGACATGGAAGGAAACGTCATCGGGACGGTCACGTCCGGCGGCCCCTCGCCGACGCTGGGCCGCAACATCGCCATGGGCTACGTCCCGCCGGCTTTCGCCGAGCTGGGCACCGACCTGAAGGTCCTGGTGCGCGGCAAGCCCGCGACCGCCGAGGTCGTCGCCATGCCCTTCGTCGCCCAACGCTACTACCGCAAACCCAAGGCCGCCTGACGGCTTCCCGGAGAACTGAGATGCGCTTCACCAAGGATCATGAGTGGGTCAAAGTCGACGGCGACTTCGCCACCGTCGGCATCACCAAATATGCCGCTGACGCCTTGGGCGACGTGGTGTTCGTCGAGACCCCGGACGTCGGCAAGACCGTCTCGAAAGGCGACAGCTTCGCCGTCGTCGAAAGCGTCAAGGCCGCATCCGACGTTTATGCCCCGGTGTCGGGCGAGGTGATCGAGGGCAACGCCGCCCTGGCCTCGGCCCCCGAGACCGTCAACGCCGATCCCGAGGGCGAAGGCTGGTTCGCCAGGATCAAGGTGTCCGACGGATCGCAACTCGACGCCCTGATGGACCGCGCCGCCTACGACGCCTTCCTCGCCACCCTCTAAACCCTTTCACGCACGGATCTCCCCGCCATGCGCTACCTGCCGCTGACCCCCGACGACCGCTCCGCCATGCTGGCGGCCATCGGTGCCAAATCCATCGACGACCTGTTCGTGGATGTGCCCAAGGCGGCGCATCGCGACGGCTTCGTCGACCTGCCGCGCGTGGCCGGTGAGCTCGAGGTCGAGCGGGCCATGGGGGCCATGGCGGCCAAGAATGCCTCGGCCGGTTCCGTGCCCTTCTTCTGTGGCGCAGGGGCCTACAAACACCACGTCCCGGCCACGGTGGACCATGTTATCCAGCGCTCGGAGTTCCTGACCAGCTACACGCCGTACCAGCCGGAGATCTCGCAGGGGACCCTGCAGTATCTGTACGAGTTCCAGACCCAGGTCGCGAACCTGACCGGCATGCCGGTGGCCAACGCCAGCCTGTACGATGGGTCAACGGCGATGGCCGAGGGCGTGCTGATGGCCACGCGAGTGACCCGCCGCAACAAGGCGGTGATCTCGGGCGGAGTGCACCCGCACTATGTCCGGGCGACCGAGACCGTGGTCCATGCCGTCGGCGTCGAGACCGAAGCCCTGCCTGCGGCCATCGACGCCGAGGCCGACGTCATCGCCCGGATCGGGCCGGACACGGCCTGCGTCGTCGTCCAGACCCCCAACGTCTTCGGAACCGCCACCGACGT
>JBBQOK010000062.1:0-14271 GCA_038330765.1 Caulobacterales bacterium
CCACCGAAGCGATCAGGCACGCCCCGACGCCGAGGGTGCTGGCCTTGGTCGGTCCGTGCAGCCGGGTCATCAGCGACGGCAGCCGCGCCAGACCCCACGACCCGATCAGGATGAAGGCCCCGCCCGTGATCAGCAGGAAGGCGACGATGATTTCCGCAGCAAGGCTCATTCGATGATGTCTCCCCGCAGCAGGAATTTGCAGTAGGCGACCGTGCCCACGAAGGCGACCATGGCCAGTAGCAGGGCCGCCTCGAAATAGGTCTGGGTGGCATGGGCCACGCCGAACACGACGATCAGGGCGATGGCGTTGATGGTCAGGGTGTCAACGGCGAGGATGCGGTCCGCTGATGTCGGACCGCGCACCAGGCGAAACAGGTTCAGCAGGATGGCCACGCTGATACAGGCGAGGGCGAAGGCCAGGCCCAGGGACAGGATGGGTCCGTTCATCGGAACACCTTCAGCAGGCGGGTCTCGTACCTCCGTTTGATGCGGGCGACCTCGGCCTCCGGATCGGCCACATCGAGCGCGTGAACCAGCAGGGCCCGACCGTCGGCGGACACGTCGCTCGTCACCGTGCCGGGAGTCAGGCTGATGGTCCCCGCCAGCACGGTAATGGCCTCCGGCGAACGCAGCTCAAGCGGCACGACCAGCCAGCGAGAGCGAAGGTCGCGGTTGCGCCGGATCAGGATGATCCAGGCCACCTCGAAATTGGCCGTGACGATATCGACCAGCACAACCCCTACATAGCCCAGCAGGTCGGGACCGAACCGGATCTTTGGTCGGTCTGGCCAGAACCGGCTGGTGAGCAGCGGCACCACTACGGCGAGGATCAGGGCGAGGAAGAGAGCGCCGACGGTGACCTCATTCACCAGCAGCACCCAGACCACGCCGACCAGGACGCTCAGGGCGGGATGGGGCAGAAGGCGGCGGATCATCGCCGGCCTCCCGCGGTCTCGCCCAGTACGGCATCGATATAACCTTGCGGCTCGAACAACTGCGCCGCCGCCGCCTCAGTATAGGCGGTGACGGGCCCGGCCAGCACGGTCAGAAGCGCCAGCGCCCCCAGCAGGCTGCCGGCCGCGGCCACCCCGACCACCCGGCCGCGCAGCGCCCGGGTGGCGATCTCGCCCTCTACCTCCGCGCTCTTCCAGAACAGCAGGCTTCCGGCCCGCGCAAAGGCCAGCACGCCAATCAGTGTGGTGATCAGGATGGTCGACCAGATCCAGGCTGCCGCCGGTGCCTCGCGGACCCCATCGAGGATCAGCAGCTTGCCGATGAAGCCGGACAGCGGCGGCAGGCCCACCACCCCGATCGCCGCCAGGAAGAACAGGCCCGAAAGCAGGCCCGACTGGCAGAACCGCGGGCCCAACGTCAGGGCGTCGCCGTGCTCTCCCCGCCGCTTGCCGATCAGGTCGACCACCAGGAACAGGGCCGCCCCCGCCAGTGTCGAATGCAGCACATAGTAGAGGGCCGGGCCCATGGCCTCGACGCGGAACACGGCGATCGCGCTGAGCAGCATGCCCATGGAGCCGACCACCGACCAGGCCGCCATCTCGCGCAGTCCGCGCGCCGCAAACAGGCCGATGAAGCCGATGAAGGTAGTGGCCAGCGCGGCCGGCAGCAGCCACGGACCGGCGACGAAGGCGGCCGCGCCGGCGTCCTCGCCGAAGATGAGCGTGCCCGTGCGAATGATGGCGTAGGCGCCGACCTTGGTCATGATCGCGAACAGGGCCGCGACCGCTCCCGTGGTGACTGAATAGGCGCCCGGCAACCAGAAATGCAGTGGCACCACGGCCGCCTTGAGAGCGAACACCACCATCAGCACCAGGGCCGAGGCGGCGATCAGACCCTGGTCGCCCGCGGGCGCGGCGGCCACGCGCACCGCCAGGTCGGCCATGTTGAGCGTGCCGGTCATGCCGTACAGCAGACCGACGCCGATGAGGAACAGTGTCGAACCGACCAGGTTGATGACGACGTACTGCACGCCCGCCTTCAGTCGCTGAGGCCCCTGACCGTGCAGCAGCAGGCCATAGGAGGCGATCAGCAGCACCTCGAAGAAGACGAACAGGTTGAACAAGTCCCCGGTCAGGAAGGCACCGTTCAGCCCCAGCAGCTGGAACTGAAACAGCGGGTGGAAATGCCAGCCCTTGCGGTCCATCCCGGTGGCCACGGCATAGGTCATGACCACGAGGGCCAGCCCCGCGGTGAGCAGCAGCATCATGGCCGACAGCCGGTCCAGCACCAGCACGATGCCGAACGGCGCGCGCCAGTTTCCGAGGGCGTAGCTCTCGACCGCCCCGCCCGAGGCATGGGCCACCAGCGCGGCGGCGATGGCCGTCAGGACCAGGCACGAGCCCAGCGAGACCAGACGCGATACCCGCAGCCGGTGGCGCAGCACAAGAATGCTGGCGGCGCCGACCACGGCCGGCAGCACCACGGCGGCCGCGACGAGCAGGGAAATGGAGGCGTTCACGACCCGCCCTCCGCGTCTTCAGGGCCGTCGACGCGGCCATCGACGTGATCCACGCCGGTCTCGAGGAAGGTCCTCAGCGCCAGCACGACCACGAAGGCGGTCATGCCGAAGGCGATGACGATGGCGGTCAGCACCAGGGCCTGGGGCAGGGGATCGGTATAGCCCTCGGCAGCCTTGTCGTAGATCGGCGGCCGGTTGATCACCAGCCGCCCCATGGCGAACAGGAACAGGTTGATCGCATAGGACAGGAAGGCCAGTCCCAGCACCACCGGGAAGGTCCGCCCGCGCAGCACCAGATAGACTCCGGCGGCGGTCAGGACGGCGATAGCCGAGGCGATCAGAAGCTCCATGGTCATTGGTCGGCCCCCGTCGGCGACGCGGTTCCGGGGCGCGTGCGCGACGGATCGACGTCCATCGCCTCGAACGACCCGGACGGCGGCTGCTTCTCGGCGCTCTGCGCCACCCGGGACAGCTGGGCCAGGGCCAGCATCACGGCACCGATCACGGTCAGGGCCACGCCGATGTCGAACAGCATGGCCGTGGCCAGCTCGAACTCGCCGATCAGCGGCAGGCTGAAATAATCGAAGGCGCTGGTCAGGAAGGGAGCTCCGAATGCCAGCGAGCCGAGGCCCGTCGCGGCGGCGATCAGCACTCCGGCACCGATGAGGCTGTGGTGGTCGGCCCGCAGCCGCTGGTCCGCGAAACTGTAGCCCGAGGCCATGTACTGCATCAGTATGGCGATGGAGACGACGAGGCCGGCGATGAAGCCGCCGCCGGGCTGGTTGTGCCCTCTCAGGAAGATGTACAGCCCCACCGCCACGGCCAGCGGCAGCAGCAGGCGGGTAGCCACGACCAGCATCATCGGGTGGTGTTCGGGTGACCGGACCATATCGGGCTTCCAGGCCGCCAGCCGCCGGCCGCTGGCTCCGGTCCCGACGGATTCGAGCAGCGAAAAGATGCCCAGCGCGGCGATCCCCAGCACGATGATCTCGCCGAAGGTGTCGAAGCCGCGGAAGTCGACCAGGATGACGTTGACGACATTGGTGCCGCCGCCGCCGGAATAGGCGTTGTCCCAGAAATAGCCCGAGATGCTGTCCAGCGGCCGGGCCATCACCGCCCAGGCCGCTCCGCCGACGCCGAGGCCGGCGACGCAGGCCAGCGCCCCGTCGCGGGCCCTCCGCCACGGCCGGCTCTCGGCCGGCGTCGTCTTGGGCAGCACGTTGAGCGCCAGCAGCATCAGCAGAATGGTGACCACCTCGACCGATATCTGGGTCAGGGCCAGATCGGGCGCGGACAGGTGGGCGAACGCCAGGGAGATGATCAGGCCGACGATGCCGATATAGATCAGCGAGACGTAGCGCGCCCGATGGTTCAGGACGACGAGGGCGGTGGCCGTCACCAGCGCGATCCAGCCGACCACGGCGGCGGGCGAGGCCGCCACGCCCGGCCGCTCCCCGGCGGTGAAATCGCCGCCCAGGAAGCCGGCGAATCCGACCACCACCGCGGTTCCGATCAGGGCCGCCATGGCGCGCTGCAGCGAGCCGTTGTTCAGTCCTTCGACGCCCCGCCGCGACAGGCTCGCCGCCGCCCCGACCCCGGCGTCGAACAGGGCCTTGGCTTGCGGCAGCCGAACAGCCTCGAACAGCCGCTGCAGCCGCCTGTGCCCGGCCAGCGCCACGATCCCCAGCGCGATGGCGATCACGCTCATGAACAGGGCCGGTTTCACACCGTGCCAGAGCGCCAGTTCAACCTGGGGTGCCGCGCCATTTGTCACCGCGCTCGCGACCCGGTTCACCAGCGGCCCGGCAATGAGGGCTGGTGCCAGGCCGATCGCGACCACCAGCGCCACCAGCACCGCCGGCGGGCCCCAAAGTCCAACACCCGGATCGTGCGGCGTCTTCGGATAGTCGTCGCGGCGCGGTCCGAAATAGACGTGCACGATATAGCGCAGGGAATAGGCCACCGAAAGCGTCGCCCCCAGGGTCGCCAGCACCGGGAAAACCCAGGCCTGGCCGAGCCAGGCGGTGTGGCTGGCCTCCTCCAGCATCATCTCCTTGGAGATGAAGCCGTTCAGCGGCGGGACCCCCGCCATCGACAGTCCGGCGATCAGCGCCAGCGTTCCGGCGATCGGCATCAGGCCGAACAACCCTCCGAGCCGCTTCAGGTCGCGTGTGCCGGCCTCGTGGTCGACGATGCCCGCGTTCAGGAACAGCGCCGCCTTGAAGGTCGCGTGATTGATGATGTGGAACACCCCGACCAGCGCCGCCATCGGCGTGCCGATGCCGAACAGCAGGGTCAGGAAGCCCAGATGGCTGATGGTCGAATAGGCCAGCAGCCCCTTCAGGTCGTCCTTGAACAGGGCCACCCAGGCGGCGAACACCATGGTCACCAGGCCGGTGGTGGCCACGATCAGGAACCACGCCTCGGTCCCCGCCAGTACCGGCCACAGCCGCGCCAGCATGAAGACGCCGGCCTTCACCATGGTGGCCGAATGCAGATAGGCGCTGACCGGCGTCGGCGCGGCCATGGCGTGCGGCAGCCAGAAGTGGAACGGGAACTGCGCCGACTTGGTGAAACAGCCGCCGAGGATCAGCAGCAGGGCCGGCAGGTAAAGCGGCGACGCCTGGATCGCCTCACGCTGCTGCAGGATCACCGTCAGGTCATAGGAGCCGGCGATGTTGCCGAGGATCAGCAGACCCCCGATCAGGGCCAGGCCGCCGCCGCCGGTGACGAACAGCGCCATCCGCGCCCCCTGCCGTGCCTCGGCCGAGTGACGCCAGAAGCCGATCAGCAGGAAGGACGTCAGGCTGGTCAGCTCCCAGAAGATCAGCAGCAGCAGCACATTATCCGACAGGACGATGCCCAGCATCGCGCCCTGGAACAGCAGCAGATAGGTGAAGAACCGGCCCATCGGATCGGTCGCCGCCAGATAGTAGCGCGCATAAATGATGACCAGCAGGCCGATGCCGAGGATCATTCCCGCGAACATCAGGCCCAGCGGATCGAGGAACAGACTGGCGTGCAGGCCCAGCGCGGGGATCCACGGCACGCTGGCCCGAACCGTCTCCCCGGCCATCACCGCCGGCGCCATCCCCGCGAGCACGAGCAGGGCGGCCAGGGTCACGGCCCCGGCCGCGAGCGCGGCGGCGTCGCGTCCCAGCCGGATGGCGAGGGCCGGCGCGACGGCCCCGATCAATGGAAGAAGGGCGAGCAGAAAGAGCAAGAATCGGCCTCGGAAGCGTCAGTCAGGCGGGGCGCGGGCGGTCTTGATAGAGGGTGACGGCGCGGATTTCTCCCCCCGACCGCGGAAATTCTCGGGAAATAACGCCGCAGCCCGTCTGTCCCGCGCGTCCTGCGGCGGCGCTTCCCGGGGCGACCACTCGCCTGATTGGAACGATTTTGCTCCCTGCCCGCCTAATACTGGAGTCGATAGGGGCGAATATTGACGTAGCGTCACCGATTTCTGTCGCTTTTGCGTCACAGTCAGGCTTGCCACACGGCGGAAATGAGGCGCGTGGGGCCCCCGATGCTTGTCGCGGAGTCCCGCTTGGACTACCCCAATTGTTGGAGTTCCCGCGCTCCGACAAGAAGAGCGCGGATCAGGGATCAGGAAACGCTGCGGCCCCGCAACATGCGGGAGTCCGCCAAATCGGGGAGCCGTGCATGCGCCTTACCAACCTTCTTCGCACCACTGCGTCTGCTGCCGTCGTCGGCGCGGTCGCTTTCGGATTCGCCGGTGTCGCCGCCGCCCAGGATCGGCAACAGCCGTCCTCGGTCGACGACATCATCGTCACCGCCCAGAAACGCGAGCAGAACCTGCAGGACGTGCCGATCGTGGTCACGAGCCTGTCGCAGGAAGTCCTCGAGGACGCGGGCGTCCGCGACATCAAGGACCTGCAGATCCTGACCCCCGGCCTGACCGTCACCTCGACGTCGTCGGAAGCCTCGACCACCGCGCGCATCCGCGGCGTCGGCACGGTCGGTGACAACCCCGGCCTGGAAAGCTCGGTCGGCATCGTCATCGACGGTGTCTACCGCTCGCGCAACTCGGTCGGCTTCGGCGATCTGGGCGAACTGCAGCGCATCGAGGTCCTGAAGGGCCCGCAGGGCACCCTGTTCGGCAAGAACACCTCGGCCGGCGTCATCAACATCATCACCGAGGCTCCGTCGTTCACGCCGGGCTTCAACGCCGAAGTGACCGTGGGCAACTACGGTGCCATCGGCGTCTCGGGCTCGGTCACCGGCCCGCTCAGCGAAACCCTGGCCATGCGCCTGTACGCCGGTCGCCGTGTCCGCGACGGCTTCATGAACATCGACACCGGTGACGGCCCGCGTTCGGAAACCGACGACAACAACCAGGACTTCGGCACCGTCCGCGGCCAGCTGCTGTGGCTGCCCAACGACAACACCTCGGTCCGACTGATCGCCGACTACTCGTCGCGTGACGAATATTGCTGCGTCGGCACCCAGATCCGCACCGGCCCGACCTATCCGTTCGTCGACGGCCTGTCGAACGGCACGGGCCAGCGCCCGCCAGCCGCCGGCTTCGGCCCGCTGCCCTTCTCGCGCACCGCCTTCGCCAACCGTTCGACCGGTCAGGAAGTCGAGGAAAAGGGCTGGTCGATCGAGGCCAACTTCGACATGCCCTCGTTCATGGGCGGTTCCACCCTGACCTCCGTGTCCTCGTGGCGTGACTGGTCGTCCAGCCTCGGCCAGGACATCGACTTCACCGGTGCCGACATCGCCTACCGCGTCCAGGACGGCGACTTCGGCTACTCGGTCGACAACGCGACCCAGGAGTTCCGCCTCGCCGGAGCCACGGATGCGCTCGACTGGCTGGTCGGTGCCTTCGTCACCAAGGAAGACATCGCCCGCAATGACAGCTGGTATTTCGGTGCCGACTACACGCCGTTCCTGTCCTTCCTGCTCAGCGCTCGACTGAACGCGGCCAACCCGGCCCTGCCGATCAGCCCCGCCACCATCGGCTGCTACACCCTCGCGGGTCAGACGCCGGTCGGCTTCGGCACCTGCCTGGCCACCGGCGGCGGCGTCGGCGGCGGCGGACCCGGCTTCACGGTCGGTCAGGGCTTTGAGGACAAATATCAGCAGAGCTCGACCTCCTACGCCCTGTTCACCAACAACACCTGGCACGTCACCGAGGCGTTCGATGTGACTCTTGGCCTGCGTTACACGATCGACGAGAAGACCCTCGCCGGCCAACAGAGAAACACCAACGGCAACGGCGGGGCCTGCGCCGCCGCCCTCGGCAACGCCGCCTCCATCGGTGCCGTCCTGGGTGCTGCGACCCCGACCATCCTTGGCAACTTCTGCCTGCCCTGGTCGAACGTGGCCTTCAACAACCGGAACATCTCCGAGGACTTCGACGATTCGGAGCTGAGCGGCACGGTCAAGGCGTCCTTCCGCCTTAACCCGTCGATCCTGACCTATGTGTCGTACGCCCGCGGCTACAAGAGCTTCGGCTACAACCTCGACCGCGTGCAGTCGGGCATCACCCCGACCGCGTCGCTGCTGTTCCCGTCGGAAGTCGTGGACAGCTACGAGGCTGGCGTGAAGATGACGCTGCTGGATCGCAGCCTGCTGCTGAACGCCACCTACTTCGACCAGACGTTCGAGGACTTCCAGCTCAACACCTTCCTCGGCACCGCCTTCGTGGTGGAGTCGATCCCCGAGCTGACCTCGCGCGGCGTTGACGCCGACTTCCTGTGGTTCTCGCCGATCGAAGGCCTGACCTTCCAGGGCGGCGTCACCTGGACCGATGCCCAGTACGGCAACTTCACCGCCGCCGACCTGGCCTCCCCGGGCAACTTCCCGCAGCTGTCCCTGCTGCCGGGCGCCGACGCCTCGTTCGCTCCGGAATGGTCGAGCACTGTGTCGATCAACTTCAACCGCGACATGGGCGACGACCTGCGGGTGGGCTTCAGCCTCGCCGGCAAATATGTGAGCGACTACAACACCGGCTCTGACCTGCTGCCCGCCAAACAGCAGGACGCGTTCACCACCATGAACGCCCGCTTCTCGCTCGGCTCCCAGAATGAGCGCTGGACCGCCGAGTTCTGGGTCCAGAACCTGACAGACGAGGAGTACATCCAGGTCGCCTACAACGCTCCGCTGCAAGGCTCGGCGTTCCAGTCGACGATCCAGCCGAACGGCACCTTCTACAACCCGGCCCTGGACACCCAGACCTACGACGCCTTCCTGGGTGCGCCGCGGACCTACGGCGCCACCCTGCGCTACAAATACTAGACCCGGTCCTCGCGACCGATCGACTGGACCGGCCGGGGGCAACCCCGGCCGGTTTTGTTTTGGCGGTGTGTGGATCATCTCCGGCAGCCACGATCCCTCTCCCCTTGCGGGAGAAGGTGGCCCGGGGGGCCGGATGAGGGGTCTCTCCGGCGGTGAAAAGCAGGGGATGCCCGTTCGGACAGTCCGATGCGATCCCGATCCGTCAGCGTTCGGCCGCCGCCGTCTTCCGCAAGGGGAGAAGGGGCGTGCCCGGCGACGCCGGTGTCCCCCTACTCGGCCGGAACCGTCTCCTCGCGCCCGGGTGCGTCCCGCTGGCCGGCGAACATCCGGCCCATCCGCCGGCCGAAGAAGCCGGAGATGTCGTCGATGATGGTGAAGATCGGCGGGATGAACAGCAGCGACAGGAAGGTCGAGGAGATCAGCCCCCCGACCACTGCAATGGCCATGGGCTGGCGGAACTCGACATCGGCCCCCCAGCCCACGGCCACCGGCATCATGCCCGCGCCCATGGCGAATGTGGTCATCAGGATGGGCCGCGCCCGCTTGTGGGCGGCGTCCATGATGGCGTCGAGCCGCGAATTCCCCTTCTGCTCGGCGATGACGATGTAGTCGACCAGCAGGATCGAGTTCTTCGCGGCGATTCCCATCAGCATCAGCACGCCGATCAGGGACGAGATCGAGAAGCTGGAGCCACCGATCATCAGGGCCACGAAGGCCCCGCCGATGGCCAGCGGCAGCGAGGCCATGATGGTGATCGGATAGGCGAAGCTGCGGAACAGCAGCACCAGCACGGCGTACATCAGCAGGATGCCGGTTCCGAAGGCGACCGCGAAACCGACGATCATCTCCTGGATGAACTCCTGGTCCCCGGCAGGTACCTGTCTCACCCCCTCAGGAAGGTTCTGGACGGCGGGCAACCGGTCCACCAACGTTCCCGCCTCACCGCTTCGGATGCCGTCCAGCTCGGCCGATATGGTGGCCACGCGCGACCGGTCCTGGCGCAACACCTGGGATGGGCCGGCACCGAAACGGATATCGGCCACCGCGCTGAGGGGAACCGAGCCGCCGCTTGAGGTCGGCACCCGCAGGCTTTCGAGCACCGACAGATCCTCGCGGGCGTCGCGGGTCAGACGCAGGCGGATCGGCACCTGCCGGTCGCCCAGATTGTATTTCGGCAGATTCTGATCGACATCGCCGATCGTGGCGACCCGCACGGTCTGTGAGATCGCACTGGTCGAGACGCCCATCATGGCGGCCTGGTCGGAACGGGGCGTCACGAGGATTTCCGGTCGTGCGATCGATGCGGTATTGACCACATTGGCCAGTCCCGGAACCGTCCGCATCTCGGCCTCGACCGCACGGGCGGCGGCGGTGAGGGCGGCGCCGTCGTCGCTCAGGATGGCGAATTGGTACGAGGTGCCGTCGCTGGGTCCGCCACCCTGCTGCGCCACGCCGGCCCCGATGCGGGCCCCGGGGATGGACTTCCAGCCATCGACCATCACGCGGGCGAATTGCTGTTGGCTCAGGTCGCGCTCGCCCTTGTCGACCAGATCAGCATAGACATTGGCCTGATTGAGCTCCTGGCCGCCGATCGAGGCGTAGACCGAGGTGACCTCGGAGCGTTCCCGCAGATCCCGCGTCAGGCGCTGAACTATGGCGTCCGTCTGCGTCAGGGTCGCGCCCGGCGGAAGTTCGACCGAGAAGCCGGCGCGGCCGCGATCACCGCTGGCGAGGAACTCGAACGGCACCTTGGTGGCCAGGAAACCGCAGCTCAGGAACAGGACCGTACCAATGCCGACCACCTTCCAACGGTTCTTCAGGCTCCAGCCGAGCGCCTTCAGGTAGCCGGACATCCAGAACGGATCCGCGTCCTCGTGCTTCTGGTGCTTGAGAAGATAAGCCGCCATCAGCGGCGTCAGCGTGCGCGCCACCACAAGGGAGAAGGCCACGGAGACGCAGGCCGCCAGGGCGAAGGCCTTGAAGAACTGGCCGATGATGCCCGGCATGGCACCCACTGGCGCGAACACCGCGATGATGGTGGCCGTCGTCGCGACCACCGCCAGACCGATCTCGTCCGCCGCCTCCATGGACGCGTGATACGGCGATTTTCCGTCCCGCATGTGCCGGACGATGTTCTCGATCTCGACGATGGCGTCGTCGACCAGAATGCCGATGGTCAGCGACAGCGCCAGCAGGCTGATGCCGTTGAGCGACTGGCCCAGGGGCTCCAGCACCAGGAACGTCGGGATCAGCGACATCGGAATGGCGGTGGCGGTGATGAAGGTCGCCCGCCAGTCGCGCAGGAAGATGAAGACCACGACAACGGCGAGGACTGCCCCCAGAAGCAGGGCTTCCAGCGAGGCGATATAGCTTTCCTCGATCTCTTCGACACTGGCCGTGACCTGTCGGATGGTCAGGTCTGCATTGTCCTCGTCGATCTTGGCGACGGCCTCACGGACCCGTTCGGCGATCTTGACCTCTGACGCTGTACGCGAGCGCAGGAAGTTGAAGGTGATCGCCTCCTGGCCGTTGTAGCGCGCCAGGCGGCGCGGCTCGGACCAGTGGTCCTTGACCCGGCCCAGATCGCCCAGCCGCACGGAGCGGCCGCCCGACAGCGGCACAAGGGTCTCGCGCAGCGCCTCGATCGAGGTCGCGGCGCCCAGGGTTCGGATCGACCGCTCCGAGCCGGAGATGGTCACCCGTCCCCCCGGCTGATCCGAGTTCACGCTGGTCAGGGCCTGGCTGACCGCCGCCGCCGTCAGGCCGTATGAGGCCAGGCGATCGGGATCGAGCTCGACCGCGATCTCGCGATCCACGCCCCCACCGCGATTAACCTCGCCCACGCCCTTGATGGCCAACAGGGTGCGGCTGATGTCATTGTCGACGTACCAGCTGATCTCTTCCGGCGTCATCGTCTCCGAACTGACGACCCAGGTGATCAGGGCGTCGCCGGTGATGTCGATCCGCTGGACGCCGGGTTCCTGCATGTCTTGCGGCAGGTCGGCGCGCAGGCCGCTCATCGCGTTCCGGACGTCGTTCGTCGCCCGTTCGGTGTCGGTGCCCAGCTCGAACTCGATCGAGGTTGACGAGACCCCGTCGGTGATCTGGGAATTGATGTGCCGCACGCCGGAAAGACCCGCGAGCGAGTCCTCGATCAACCGCGTGACCTGGACCTCCATCTCGCTGGGGGCCGCGCCGGGCCGCACCGCCGTCACCGCCACCAGGGGGAAATCGATGTCGGGGTTATTGTTGATCCGCATGTTCAGGAAGCTGAGCACACCCCCGATGGTCAGCAGGATGAACAGCAGGATGATCGGAATCGGATTCCGGATGGACCAGGACGAAATGTTTTTCATGTTCCGATCCCTACGGGCGTGCGGGACCGGGAGGCGGAGCCGGAGCCGGAGCCGGAGCTGGGGCCCCGCCCCCAACCGTCCCGCGGTCGCCCCCGCCGTGTACGCCGGCGCCGGCGCCCACGACTCGCGATCCGGCCGTCAGGCCGCTGACCGCCGTCTGGTCGTTTGTCCGCGACAAAACGGTGACCTGCTGGAAATGGGCGCGGTTGTCGGTCCCCAATACGAAGACCCCGGCCCGGTTCTCGCGGTAAAGCACAGAGGCCGTGGGCACGGTCACCGCCGGCTGGGGGGTGACCTGGATCCGGGCGCGGGCGAACATGCCGGGATGGAAGCCGCCGCCGCTCAGCGTGATGCGGGCCACGCCCAGACGGGTCTCGGCGTTGACCTCGGGGGTGACGATGCGGACCCGGCCCGTGGTCTCGCCGATCTGATCGGACGAAACCACCGCGGTCTGGCCGGCGCGGACCAGCGACAGCTCGGTCTCCGGCACCTGGGCGTCCAGCTCGAGACGGCCGTCGCGGACGATGCGGAACAGTTCGGTCCCGGCGGAGATGATCTGGCCGCGCGTGACGCTGCGGCTGATCACCAGACCCGACACCGGGGCCTTGATCGTGGCCTGCGCCAGGCGGGTGCGGGTCTCCGACAGCGACGCCTGTGCCGCCGAGACGTTGGCGTTGGACGCGCGCTGGTTAGCCAGGGCCGTGTCCAGTGAGGCCTGGCTCAGGAAGCCGCGCTCGCGCAGTTCCTGGGCCCGGCCCAGAGCCGCCTGATCGCGCGCCGCATTGGCCTCGGCCGTCTGCACCGCCGCCTGCTGCTGGCGCAGCTGGGCGCGCAGCAGGGCGTCGTTCATCTGCACCAGCGGCTGGCCCTGGCGGACATAGCTGCCCTCGTCGACGAAGACGCCCGTGGCCGTCAGACCGCCGGTCTCGGCACCGACCGGCACCTCTTCCCAGGCCGACACCGTGCCCGAGGCGGTCACCGTCCGCGGCAGGTTCTGCAGAGTGGCCGTGGCGACCGACACCGTCTGGCTGCTGCCACCGGCACCCGCCCCGGCCTCGGCCTTCTTGTCGCCTTCGCCGCAGGCCGCGAGGGTCAGGGTCAGGGTCAGGGCAACCGCACTGGCCCAGCTGTTCCGCTTCATGTTCGCCACGTCATATCCCCATGCGCTGCGGAGGGGGAGCCGCGCGCCTGTCTGTTCGGCCGCCGGGCGCGGCGGTCGTGTCATCGGCGGTTGATAAACGTTTCCCGGGGGCTTCTCAAACGCCAAAGCGTCCCCTTACGTCGATGTAATCCGCTTCAAAAACAGTAGCCGGACTTCGCCGGACGCCGTCCGCGTTGGCGATTCCGGCCCGCCGTGCTACCGGCGCGGCCATGACGACCCCTCCCATTGAACGCATCCGGAATTTTTCCGTGGTCGCGCACATCGACCACGGCAAATCCACGCTGTCCGACCGCCTGATTCAGGTCACCGGCGGTCTCACCGCGCGCGAAATGTCGGCGCAGGTCCTTGATAATATGGACATCGAGAAGGAGCGCGGCATCACCATCAAGGCCCAGACCGTGCGCCTGAACTACAAGGCGAAGGACGGGCTGGATTACGTCCTCAATCTGATGGACACCCCGGGCCACGTCGACTTCGCCTATGAGGTGTCGCGCTCATTGGCCGCATGCGAGGGCTCGCTGCTGGTGGTCGATGCGTCGCAGGGGGTCGAGGCCCAGACCCTGGCCAATGTCTATCAGGCCATCGACAACAATCACGAGATCGTCCCGGTCCTCAACAAGATCGACCTGCCCGCCGCCGAGCCTGAGCGCGTGCGCCAGCAGATCGAGGACGTCATCGGCATCGACGCCTCGGACGCCGTGCTGTGCAGCGCCAAGTCGGGCATTGGCATCGAGGACGTGCTCGAGGCCATCGTCACCCGCCTGCCGGCGCCCAAGGGCGACCCCAATGCGCCGCTGAAGGCCCTGCTGGTCGACGCCTGGTACGATCCCTATCTGGGCGTCGTCGTCCTCGTCCGCGTCTTCGACGGCACGCTGAAGGCCGGCCAGCGCGTCAAGATGATGCAGCACGGCTCGACCCATCTGGTCGACCGCGTCGGCGTCTTCCTGCCCAAGAACACCCCGGTCGACCAGCTCGGCCCCGGCGAGATCGGCTTCTTCACCGCCCAGATCAAGGAG
>JBBQOK010000063.1:0-14269 GCA_038330765.1 Caulobacterales bacterium
GGCGGTTTCGAGACGGCCCAGCAGGCGGTGACGCTCTTCGTCGGCCTCAAGGATGGTTTCGAGGACACTGACCGGCGTGGCCGGGTGTTCCTGATCGACCGAGCCGATGCGGGCGGTTTTCGGCAGGCTGATCTCGTCGCCACCGGCGGCCAGTTCGCCGAGGATCAGTTTGAACAGGGTCGACTTGCCGATGCCGTTGCGGCCGACCAGCCCGACCTTGGATCCGGGCGGCAGCGAGACGGAGGCGTCCTCGAGGAATTTGCGGCCCCAGGCGTTGAAGGTCAGGTCGGTAATCTGGAGCATGGCGTCGAAGCAGTCCGAGAGGCGAGGGCACCCCCGGCTGGCGGTGAGCGACACGGCAAGAATGGGGGGCGTCCATCAAGCAGCGAGCGGCCGCGCCGCGAGCGTTAGGGACGCCTTGGAAAGGGCGGAGGGCGCGTCTATAAGCCCGCGACCTTCAATCTCCCAACAAGAAGTCACTCCCATGACCGAACGCACCTTCTCCATCATCAAGCCCGACGCCACGCGCCGCAACCTGACCGGCGCCGTCAACGCCGTGATCGAGGGCGCCGGCCTGCGCATCGTCGCGCAACGCCGCGTCAAGCTGACCGACGCGCAAGCCCGGAAATTCTATGAAGTTCACGCCGAACGCCCGTTCTACGGTGAACTGGTCGGCCAGATGACCGCCGAGCCGGTCGTCGTCCAGGTGCTGGAAGGCCCGAACGCGGTCGCCGCCTATCGTGACATCATGGGTGCCACCAACCCCAAGGACGCCGCTGACGGCACGATCCGCAAGCTGTTCGCCCTGTCGATCGGCGAGAACTCGGTCCACGGTTCGGACTCGATCGAGAACGCCGGCATCGAGATCGCCCAGTTCTTCACCGACGACCAGATCGTCGGCTGATCGCTCAAGAGGCCCGTGACCGCGTCAGGGGCTCAGGCCACCATGAGAAAGGCCCCGGCGATTGCTCGCCGGGGCCTTTTGCCTTTTCAGTGCTGGGGTCGCCTACCAGATACGGGCGCGGGCGTCCGGCGCGAGGTACTGTTCGTCGCCCGGCTGGACGCCGAAGGCTTGGTACCAGGCGTCGATGTTGCGCACCGTCGCGCCCGCCCGGTACTGGGCCGGAGCGTGCGGATCGACCGTCACCTGCTGGCGCAGGGCCTCGTCGCGAATGTTCGAGCGCCACACCTGGGCCCATCCAAGGAAGACCCGCTGATCGCCGGTCAGACCGTTGATCACCGGGGCCGGCTGGCCGTTCAGCGACATGCGGTAGGCGTCCAGCGCCAGCAGCAGACCGCCCAGATCGGCGATGTTCTCGCCCATGGTCAGGTCGCCGTTGACGGACGCGCCTTCCAGCGGCGTCAGGGCCGAATACTGGGCCCCCAGCACTCTGGTGCGTTCCTCGAACTTGGCCGCGTCCTCGGCCGTCCACCAGTCACGCAGCGCACCGTCGCCGTCGGTCTTGCGGCCCTGGTCGTCGAAACCGTGGGTGATCTCGTGGCCGATGACCGCGCCGATGCCGCCGTAGTTCACGGCCGCGTCGGCGTTGGGATCGAAGAAGGGGGCCTGCAGGATGGCGGCCGGGAAGACGATCTCGTTCCGCACCGGGTTGTAGTAGGCGTTCACCGTCTGCGGGGTCATGCCCCATTCCAGCGGATTGACCGGCTTGCCCAGCTTGTCGATGTTGAAGGCCCATTCGAAGGCCGCCGAACGCTCGACGTTGCCGTACAGATCGCCCGGCTCCAGACGCAGGCCGTCATACTCCCGCCATTCGTCCGGGTAGCCGATCTTCACGCCGAAGCGGCTCATCTTGTAGAGCGCCTGCTGTTTGGTCTCGGGGCTCATCCAGTCGAGACCCTGGATCCGGGCCGTCATGGCGGCGCGCAGGTTGATGACCAGCGCCTCCATCTGCGCCTTGGACTCGGCCGGGAAGTGACGCGCCACGAACTCGCGGCCCAGGACCTCACCCAGGGAGCCGTCGACGGTCGCCACGCCGCGCTTCCAGCGGGGCTGGTTTTCCGGCTGGCCGCCCAGGGTCTTGCCGTAGAAGTTGAACCGGTTGTCGACGAAGGCCTGGGCGAGGAAGGGGGAGGCCTGATCGATGACGTGGAAGGCCTGCCACGACTGCAGGGTTTCGACCGGCGTCTCGGCGAACACCTTCGCCATGCCTGGGAAGGCGGTGTTGTTGGCGGCGATCAGCACCGGCACTTCGCCGAGGCCCGCACCGTCGGCCCAGGCCGCCCAGTCGAAGCCGGGAGCGTCGGTCGTCAGGCCGGCCACCGTGGTCGGGTTGTAGATTTTGTCGATCTGGCGGTTCTCGACCGCGGTCCAATGTTGCTCCGCGATCCGGGTCTCGAAGGCGACAATGTCCGCGGCCGCCTGCTCGGCGTTGGGCCAGCCGGCCAAGTCAAGCGCCTCGGTCACATAGGCCTGATAGGCCGTTTTCTGGGCCGCGAACCGGGTTTCGAGATAATAGTCGCGGTCCGGCAAGCCGATGCCGCCCTGAACGACATAGGCGCTGGTCTTTTTGGCGTCCTGCAGGTCCTCGAAGACCTGGACGCCGAAGAGGCTGGAGCCGAACCCGCTCTGGGTGCGGCCCATCAGACGGGCGATCTCTTCACGGGTGTCGGCGGCGCGGACCTCGGCCAGATCGGACTGCAGCGGCCCGGCACCCAGGCGCTCGACAGCCGCCTCGTCCATGAAGCTGCTGTAGAAAGCGCCTATGCGGCCCGCGTCCTCGCTGGCGGCCGGGTTGGCGGCGCTTTCCTCGATCAGGGTCTTCAGGTTTTCCTGCGACCGGTCGTGCAACATGTGGAAGGCGCCGTACGACGTCCGGTCCGCGGGAATCGGCGTGTTCTTCAGATAGGTGCCGTTGGCGAACAGGTTGAAGTCCGCACCGGGGCGAATGGACGTATCCATCCCTTCCATGTCGAAGCCGAACTCGCCGATCGCGGGCTGGTTCGTGGACGGGATCTCCACGATGGGCGGCGTGTTCTGGGCCATCGCGGCACCGGCCGCCAAAAAGAGCACGGCGCCGGCGGCGCAGGCCATGAGACGAAGTTTGAGCATGAAAGCCCCCGTTTGAAATCCGGCGGCAAGGTGACGCAGGCCGCGGACGCTGTCGCGGCGAAAGTCGCAGATTACAAACTTCTCATCTGCCCGCGGCAGAAGTCGGCCAGCGCCTGCGGGTACAACCGATGCTCCGCCGTCAGAACCCGCTGGGAAAGAGTGGCGGGGGTGTCGTCCTGGACCACAGGCACACTCGCCTGGGCCAGGGCCGGGCCTTCATCGACGCCTTCAGTCACCAGATGAACGGTGCAGCCCGCTTCGGCCTCTCCGGCGTCCAGCGCGCGGGCATGAGTGTCCAGACCCGGATATTTCGGCAGCAGGCTGGGATGGATGTTCAGCATCCGCCCGGACCAGCGGCTGACCAGCCATGGCGTCAACAGCCGCATATAGCCGGCCAGCGCCACGACCTCGACGCCGTGGGCGGTCAGCGCCTCGTCAATCCGGCGCTCATGGCTTTCCCGGTCGCCCGCGAACGGCCGGTGGTCGACCACGGCGGTGGCGACGCCTTTCTCGGCCGCGACGGCCAGCCCTCCGGCCCCCGGCTTGTTGGATAGAACAAGGACCACCGCGAACGGCGCGTCGGCCTGCGCGCCCGAGTCTATCAGGGCGGCCATGTTGGACCCGGCCCCCGAGATCAGGACCGCGACCCGTGTTCGTGCGGTCATTGGGCGGGGCGCGGTGCCGGGTCGCCGACCGAGACGAACGAGCCGGATGGGCCGGGGAAGACCACGGGGCTTTCATAGCCGTCGTCCGAAACCGCCGAGACGCCGAAGAAGAAGTCATCAATGACTATGCCGGGCAGCACCAGTTCCGTCGCCGATCCCGCCCAACGGCTGTGCGTCCACTGCGGAGCCGTCGTCGATCGCCACCAGACCCGGTAACCGGCCGCGCCCGGGACGGCCTGCCATTTCACCGTGGTATCGGGCTTGACCGCGCCCTCGATGGCGACGCCGAGCGGGCTGGCGGGCGCATTGCCGAGGGCGGCCATCGAGACGATGTTCAGCCGCGCGACCTGACCCAGGTAGCCGAAATCGACGCCCTCGATGGTGTCGCCATAGACCACGCCATTTTCGGTGCGCAGGTCCTGGTGCTGGCGGTCGTAGTTCTCGGCCCCTTCGGAAATGCGGACGGCGGGGAATCCGTGGCGCAGCATCTCGACCTGGTCGCCGCCGCGGCCGTAGCGGTCCGTTCGATAGATGAGATCGACGTCGAAATTGGCGAGGTAGCGGTCGGCCAGGCCGTCGACGAAGCGGGCGAGGTTCCGGGAAGAGGAATCGACCTCACCGCCGTTGTAGCGACGACGCTCCTCCTGCGCCTCGGTCTCGACGGTCTTGGTGCCCTCGGAGAAGACGCGGACGCGGGTGGTGTCACGCACGCCCGACTGGCCTTCGGAGTTGCCGACGATGTCGTTGTTCAGATTGGCCTCGACCCGCCAGCCCTGGGCCTGGGCGTAGTCGGCCAGGATTTTGCCGCCCAGCAGGCCCTGCTCCTCGCCCGACAGGACGGCGTAGACCAGGGTCGCGTCGAACCGGTGTCTGGACAACACCCGGGCCGCCTCAAGAACCGCCGCCACGCCGGATGCGTCGTCGTTGGCCCCCGGCGCGTCGTCGGTGAAATTCATCACATCGGTGACGCGAGAATCGATGTGGCCGGAGATGATGATGACGCGATTGGGATCGCCCGTGCCGCGCTGGATGGCGACGATGTCGACCACTTCGGTCGGATTGGGCACGCGCGCGCCGGTGACGATGTCGGACGGCGTCACCACCGTCAGACAGCCGCCGCAGTCGCGGCCCATGGCCTCGAACTGCCGCTGGGCCCAACGTCGGGCCGCTCCGATGCCGCGGGTGTCCGACTGCGTCTCCGACAGGGTGTGGCGCGTGCCGAACCCGACCAGCGCCTCGATGTCCGCGCGCATGCGCTCCGGTTGAACCTCGCCCGCCATCTGGTGCAGCAGGGCGTGCTCGGAGGTCGTGGGGGTCTGGGCCGCGGCGGGTCCGGAAACCAGCATCAGCCCGGCCAGGGCGATCGGCAGCGCGCGCATCGGGGACCTCGTCATAGGGAAGGCGCGGACCTTGCCGGGGTGGATGGCGACGGTCAATGCATGCCGCTTGCGCTCGGTGCCGCCGTCCGGGAAAGTGGCCGCTGGAGAATGCCCATGCCCGTCTTGACCCTTGCCGCGCTTTTGGCGCTCGCTCCCCAGAGCCCGGGACAGCCGACCCGCGACATCCTCATGGGCGTCTGCGTGCCGTTCGTCGCCACGGGCGCATCTCCGGACGACAACATCGCCCTGTCAGGCCTGACGGCCGCCGCGGGCGGGGAGGGGCAGGACTATCAGAGCGCCAACGGCCATCACCTTGTCCGGCTGACGACCAGCGGAGACGCGGAGGAGGGCACCGTACGCCGGACTTGCGTCGTCCAGGCCCGGATCGGCGGCTTTGAACAGGCGCGGGATGCCGTGGCAGGACCTCTCCGGTCGGCCGGCTTCGCACTGACCCCTGACGAGCCCGAGGACTATCCGGTCTGGACCCGCGGCGGCGTGACCGTCTCGGCGCACCAGAACCCCGGCCGCGCGACCATCATCCGTGTCAGCTATTCCATGCTCGACGAAGAGGGCTAGTCAGCCGCCAGTTGGCCGCAGACGAAGGCGGCCTCGCCGGCGTTCAGCAGGGCCGCCAGCACGGGCTCGGCGTTCTCGGGCGCGACGATCAGGATGAAGCCGACGCCGCAGTTGAAGGTTCGGCGCATCTCGTGATCGGAAATGCCGCCGACCTCACCCAGCCACTGGAACACCTGCGGCATGGGTATGGCGTCCCAGTCGAAGGCGGCGTGCAGGCCCCCGGCGATGCAACGCGGGGGATTTTCGATCAGGCCGCCGCCCGTGATGTGCGCGGCACCCTTGACCAGACCGGCCTTCATCAACGGCAGGACCGGCTTCACATAGATGCGGGTCGGCTCCATCAGGGCCTGGGCCAGCGTGCGGTCACGGGCGAAGGGGGCGTCATCACCCCAGGCCAGGCCCGATTTCTCGACCACCTTGCGGATCAGGGAGTAGCCGTTTGAGTGCGGGCCCGAAGAGGCGAGGCCGATGATGATGTCGCCGCGGGCCTGACGGTCAAGATACGGCAGGGCATGGCCCCGCTCGACCGCGCCCAGCGAGAAGCCGGCAAGATCGTAGTCGCCGCCCTGGTACATGCCGGGCATTTCGGCCGTCTCGCCACCGACCAGGGCGCAGCCAGCCTGACGGCAGCCTTCGGCGATTCCGGCCACAACCCGTTTGGCGGCGTCGATCTCGAGCTTGCCGGTGGCATAATAGTCGAGAAACAGCAGCGGCTCGGCCCCCTGGGCCAGCAGGTCGTTGACGCACATGGCCACCAGATCGATGCCGACGCCGTCATGGCGGCCGGTCTCGATGGCGATCTTCAGCTTGGTGCCGACACCGTCCGTGGTGGCGACGATCAGCGGATCCACGAATCCCGCCGCCTTGAGGTCAAACAGGGCCCCGAACCCCCCCAGCGAGGCCTCGGCTCCGGGCCTCCGGGTCGATTTCGCCAGTGGCTTGATGGCGTCGACCAGCATCTCGCCGGCGTCGATATCGACCCCCGCATCGGCATAGGTAAGGCCGTTTCGCAGGCTGTCGGGAGTGTCGCTCATCGGTCACGGGCCTGAATCAGTGGGCGGATTTCTGCGGTGGCTCTTGCCACAACCGTATCGCGCGGGGCTATAGCATCCGAATGACGCCCATCACCACCACCGAGGCGCTTCGCGCATTCTGCGAACGCCTGGCCAACCAGCCCTTCATCACCGTCGACACCGAGTTCATGCGGGAGACGACCTATTGGCCGCGCCTGTGCCTGATCCAGGCGGCGTCGGCCACGGACGCCGCCATCATCGACCCGATGGCCGAGGGGCTGGACCTCGAACCCTTCCTCGACCTGTTGCGCGACCCGAAGATCATCAAGGTCTTCCACGCCGCCCGTCAGGACACCGAAATCTTCGTCAAGCTCGGGGCCATGCCCAAGCCGATGTTCGACACCCAGGTCGCGGCCATGGCTGCCGGTTTCGGCGATCAGGTCTCCTATGAGGCGCTGGTGCGCCAGATGCTGAAACAGGAGGTCGACAAGGGCAGCCGTTTCACTGACTGGGCCCGCCGTCCGCTGTCGGAGGCCCAACTGGTCTATGCCCTCGGCGATGTGACCCATCTGGCGGCCCTGTATCCGAAACTGCGCGACCGGCTCGAGAAAGACGGTCGTCTGGGCTGGGTCATGGCCGAGATGGAGGATCTGACCGATCCGGCCCTCTACGACACGGATCCTGAAAAGGCCTGGAAACGGCTCAAACCCAAGAAATGGTCGGCCAAATATCTGTCGGTCTTCGTCGCCACCGCCGTCTGGCGCGAGCGCACGGCCCAGGACCGCGACCAGCCGCGCGGACGTATCCTCAAGGATGATGCCATCGACGAGATCGCGGCCCAGGGGCCGACCGACCCGGACGCCTTCAACCGCCTGCGCTCGGTGCCCAAGGGCTTCGGCGCCTCTCGGCTGGGCATCGAACTTTCCGCCGAGCTGAAACGGGTTTTGGCCGATCCAGAAGCCCATGCGCCCAAGCTGGAACGCCCGGCCCATAACCAGCCGGCCCCGCCGTCGGTCGTCGAACTGCTGAAGGTTCTGCTGAAGGCCAAGAGCGACAACGCCGGGGTGGCGACCAAGCTGCTGGCCAATGTCGCTGATCTCGAGAAGATCGCGCTGGACGACGAGGCCGATGTCGACGCCCTGAAGGGCTGGCGCCGCCAGTTGTTCGGTGAAGATGCGCTGAAGCTCAAGCGCGGCGAGATCGCCCTGGTCCTGAACGGGGCCCGGGTCGAGGTGGTCGAGATCGAGTAAGGACAGTCGTTCCCCCTCAATCGTCACCCTCGGTCAAGCCCGGGGATGACGGCGACGGGGGAATGCAAAAAGGGCCGCCCCTTGAGGTGCGGCCCTTTTGTCTTGATCAACCTGTCTCAAGCGGCGGGCGCAGGCGCTCCGTCCGAATTCCAGGTATCCCGCGCGACCCGCCAGACACCGTCCGCTCCGCGTTTATAGACGATCAGGCCCTTGCCGGTGTCCGTGGTCACCGACCCGTCAGCCTTGCTGGTGTCGGTGGACACATAGCCGTAGCGCTGGAAGGCCCAGTCGCCACTGACCACGAAATCGCGTTGGGTCTTGTCCCAGTTCGTCGTGTAGGCGGCAAGATAGCCCTCGATAAACTGGCGAACCGCAGCCCGACCGACCACCTCGGGCATACCCGGAGCCTGGAAGACGATGTCGTCGGTGACCACGCCCATAAAGGCTTCGATGTCGTTGGAATTGACGGCGTCCACATACGCCTTGTGCGCGGTTTCGCCGATCGCGGCGGCCTCGGATTCGGTGGGGCCAGCAGGCGCGGTTGTAGCGGGGTTGCACCCGGCCAACATCACGCCAGCCAACAGTGCGGCGACGGTGGTCGTTTTCATGTTCAGATCCTCACTTGCCGGAACGGCTGTAACGGACGCTATCACCCGGGATGACCGAAAAACAGCGATCTTCGATTTTTCTGTCTTGCTATTTCGCATCGAAAAAAGGCCGCCCCGGAGAGCGGCCTTCAGGTCGATCAGCCCACCGTCGCCTTGACGATCTTGCCCGGCGCACGCGGCGGCTCGCCCTTGGGCAGGGCATCGACGTGGTCCATGCCTTCGATGACCTCGCCCCAGACGGTGTACTGGTTGTCGAGGAAGGAGGCGTCGTCGAGGCAGATGAAGAACTGGCTGTTGGCGCTGTTGGGATCCGAGGTCCGGGCCATGGAGCAGACGCCGCGGGCATGGGTCTCTTTCGAGAACTCGGCTTTCAGGTTCGGCTTCTTGGAGCCCGAGGTCCCGGTGCCGGTTGGATCGCCGCCTTGGGCCATGAAGCCGGGGATGACACGGTGGAAGACCACGCCGTCATAGAAGCCTTCGCCGGCCAGTTCGGTGATGCGGGCCACGTGGCCGGGGGCCAGGTCGGGGCGCAGCTTGATGACCACGTCGCGGTCAGCGCCGTCGCCGGTGTCGAGAGAGAAGGTCAGGGTCTGGTCGGCCATCGGCGCGCTCCTTTGCGAATTGTTGCGGGTCCATAGCCCGCAAACCCGTCGGGGGCTATGTGGATGCGATGACCGACGAAGAAAAGCCCGCCGCCGAAGAACCTGCGCGCCGACGCATGGTCCGTCCGCCCTCGGGCGGGACCGCGGCTGGACGTGGCATGGGCACCAAGATGAAGACGGCGGACACCAAGTCGATGTCCAGCCAACAGTGGATCAAACGCCAGCTGTCAGACAAATGGTCCGAGCGCGCCCGAGCCGAGGGCTGGCGCAGCCGCGCGGCCTTCAAGCTGCTGGAAATCGACGATCGCTTCCATCTGATCCGGCAGGGCAGCCGGGTCATCGACCTGGGGGCCGCCCCGGGCGGCTGGGCCCAGGTGGCGGTCAAGCGCGGCGCGACGTCCGTGGTCGGCGTCGACCTGTTGATGATCGAACCGATCCCCGGCGCGACCATGCTCCAGGCCGACTTCACCCATCCAGGCGTCGACCAGCAGATGATGGAGCTGCTAGGTGGCGCGCCCGACGTGGTGCTATCCGACATGGCCCATAACACCGTCGGCCACCGCCAGACGGACCATCTGAAGATCATCGCCCTGATCGAGATCGCCGCCGATTTCGCCATCCGCACGCTCAGGCCCGGCGGGCATTTCGTGTCCAAGAACTTCCAGGGCGGCGACGCCGGCGGGGTTCTGGCGCGGCTGCGGGCGGAGTTCGAGACGGTCAAATACGTCAAGCCGGAGTCGAGCCGCAAGGACAGTGCCGAGGTGTTTCTGGTGGCGATGAACCGGCGTTAGATGCGATAGGGAATGACCACGCCCGCGCGGCCTTCGAAATCCCTCGTGTTGCGCGTGAGCAGCGGAAGGCCCCGAACACGGGCGGTCGCCAGGATGATAGCGTCGGGCAGTTTGAGCCGATCCTGACGACGAATCACGGCGGCGGCTTCTGCGATATCGTCGTCAATCGGCACGGTTTCGATGTGCTCCAGAACATCCCGGATCTTCTCCAAGCCGTCCTGCGGGCCGGCCAGAAGTTCGATCCGGGTAACGATGCTGATGGCGGATGCTGGCCGACGAAGAATTTCCAGACGGGCGACGTCATGGCCGCGCAAGAGGTCGATCAGGATATTGGTGTCGAATAACGCCCTCACCATTTTCCGGTGTCGAGCCGTTCATCGATCCGTTTGTCGGTGTCGTCCCACTCCGCGCGCAGCCGGGTCTGATAGTCGACGCCGTCCTCGACCTCGTCTTTCCAGATGCCGCAGGCTGCGTCGATCGCGGCGAGCCGACGCGTCTCCTGATACTCGTGGATCAATTTGCCGACTCCCTCGCGCACCAGTGCGGCGCGTGATTTTTTCTGGGTTTGCCCCATTTCGGCGAGGACGGCGATCTGATCATCGGGAAGGTCAATGAGCGTTCTCATGCACATAACATACCTCAACTGATATACATTAGTCCATATCAGGCCGAGGCGAGGTCCGCCGCCCGCGCCGCCTTCCGGGCCTCGATCCGCGTCCAGACCCGGTCGTGCAGGGTGAAGAACACTGTCTGCACCAGTGGCTCAATGATCCCGATGGCCAGAGCCACGCGCCAGTCGCGGGTCAGGGCGAAGGCGACCGTGACGGCGACGACGAAATGCATCGCTCCGTAGGTGACGGACTTCACCGCGATCTGGTTGAACGAACGGGGCAGGGCATGGCTGTGGCCACACTGGCCGTGGGCCCGGCTTTGCTCCTCGGGCGCCATGATCTGCAGGCGGGCGGTGAAGGCCTCCGACGCCTCCTCCAGCCCGGACAGCATCCGTCGGTGCTCGATGCGGTGCCAGACCCGGTCGTGGATCGAATAGGCGATGGTCTGAAAGAACGGCTCGACGACCCCGACCGCGAGCGCGAGCCGCCAGTCGCGCGTGATGGCGAAGGCCACCAGGATGGCGACCACCAGGTGCATCACGCCATAGCTCGCGATTTTCAGCGCGAGGCGGCGGGCAGTGCTGATGATGGCGCGGACCATGTGGTTCCCAGATGTGGGGCCGGTGCCGCATTCGGCAAGCCAATTGTTCTTATCGGCAGGATAAGCGCAGGCAGGCCTTGCGGTTCCGGCCCCGCGACCGCTATACGCGGCCCGCAAAACGGAGACTCCTTATGGAGATACGCGAAGGGCTTACCTTCGACGATGTTTTGCTGGAACCCGGCCCGTCAGAGATCATGCCCGCAGACGCGGATGTCTCGACGAAGCTGACCCGCGACATCAGCCTGAAAATCCCGCTGACCTCGTCCGCGATGGACACGGTGACCGAAACACGGCTGGCCATCGCCATGGCCCAGGCCGGCGGTCTGGGCGTCATCCACCGCAATATGACGATCGACGAACAGGCCGATCAGGTCCGCGAGGTCAAACGCTACGAAAGCGGCATGGTCATCAATCCGGTGACCATCAATCCGCAGACGACGCTGGGCGAAATCCGCGCCATCGTGGCCAAGCGGAAGATATCGGGCTTTCCAGTGGTCGATCCCGTCAGCGGCCGGCTGGTCGGCATCCTGACCAATCGCGACATGCGGTTCGACACCGATTCGAACCGCAAGGCCGCCGAGCTGATGACCACCGGCGAGCTGGTCACGGTGCGCGAGGGGGCCGGCCGCGACGAGGCCCGGGCCCTGCTGCGCGACAAGAAGATCGAGCGCGTCATCGTCGTGGACGAGGACTATCGCGCCACCGGCCTGATCACGATGAAGGACATCGAGAAGGCCCAGGCCTATCCCAACGCCGCCAAGGACGATCAGGGCCGGTTGCTGGTCGGGGCCGCCTCTTCGGTCGGCGACGCCGGCTACGAGCGGGCCATGGCCCTGGCCGAGGCCGGGGTGGACGTGGTCGTCATCGACACCGCCCACGGCCATTCGATCCAGGTCTCGCGCGTGGTCGAACGCATCAAGCGCGAGTCCAACCGCATCCAGATCATCGCCGGCAATGTCGCCACCTATGACGCCGCCCGTGCCCTGATCGACGCCGGGGCCGATGCGGTGAAGGTCGGTATCGGCCCGGGCAGTATCTGCACCACCCGGATCGTGGCGGGGGTCGGCGTGCCCCAGCTGACGGCCATCCTCGACGCCGTCCGGGCGGCGAAGGACTCGGGCGCGCCGGTCATCGCCGACGGCGGCATCAAATATTCGGGCGACCTCGCCAAGGCCATCGCGGCCGGGGCGTCCTGCGCCATGATGGGTTCGATGTTCGCCGGCACCGACGAGAGCCCGGGCGAGGTGTTTCTATACCAGGGCCGGTCCTACAAGTCGTACCGCGGCATGGGCTCGGTCGGGGCCATGGGCGCCGGCTCGGCCGACCGCTATTTCCAGAAGGAAGTCGAGGACAGCCGCAAGCTGGTGCCCGAGGGCATCGAGGGCCAGACCCCTTACAAGGGTCCCATCGCTCCGGTACTGCACCAGATGGTCGGGGGTCTGCGCGCCGCCATGGGCTATGTCGGCGCCGCCGACATAGCCGACTTCCAGTCGCGGGCGCGGTTTGTCCGCATCACCGGCGCAGGCTTGCGCGAGAGTCACGTCCACGACGTCATGATCACGCGCGAAGCGCCCAACTACCGGCAGGGATAGGGAGAGCGAGAATGGGTGATGGCTGGATCCGGGTGGTGACCCCCGAACTGACCATGCTGGCGGCGACGCTGGTGCTGGCGTTTCTGCACATCTTCCTGCCGGCGGCGGGGCGCACCATGGTCAACGGTATCGGCTGGAACGCCGGTCCGCGCGACGGCGTCCCCTCGCGCCCCGGAATCGTCACCGAACGACTGGAACGGGCCCAGGCCAATCTGTGGGAGACCTTGCCGCTGTTCATCGGGGCGGTCCTGATCGCCCACGTCACCGGCAAGGACTGCGCCCTGACCTTCTGGGGCACCCAGGCCTATTTCTGGGCGCGTTTGATCTACATCCCCCTCTATGCGTTCGGCGTTCCCTTTGTGCGCTCCATCGTCTGGATGGTGTCCGTCGGTGGACTGATCGCTGTCTTCATCGCCCTGTTCGTCTGAAAGCCTGAATTGACCCCAGCCGCCCGCCTCGCCGCCGCCGCCTCCGTTCTCGACAGCATCGCGCAAGGGCGCGCGCCCGCCGAGGTCGTCATCAAGGCCTGGGGCGCCGCCAACCGTTATGCGGGCTCCGGAGATCGTCGCGCCGTCGCCGACCGCGTCTATCAGGTGCTGCGCGCCCGCGGTCGGCTGGTCGCGGCCATGGGCGGGCGCGAGGACGGGCGGGCGCTCGTCGTCGGCTCGCTCGCCTTCCTCGACAATCTGTCGCTGGAAGAGATCGAGACACTGCATTCCGGCGACGGCTACGGCCCGCGACCGCTGTCCAAACAGGAACGCGCCCGCATCGCGGCGGGGGAGGGCGACCTGCCCGCTTCGACCGCCGCCAGCCTGCCGGAATTCGTCGCCGACGACCTCAAGGCGACCTTCGGCGACCGCTGGACCGAAGAAGCGAAGGGCCTGATGGGACGGGCTCCGGTCGATCTGCGCGTCAACACCGCCCGGACGACGGTCGAGGCCGCCCGGGCCGAACTGATCGCCGCAGGACTGAAGCCCGAGCGGACGCCATGGTCAGCCGTCGGTCTGCGCCTGCCCTCCGATCCGGCACCGAACGTTCAGGCGCTGGACGCCTTCAACGCCGGCCGCGTCGAGATTCAGGACGAGGGCAGTCAGGCCGTCACCTGGCTGGCCAGCGCCGGCCTGTCGTTCACGCCCGAGACCGTCGTGGTCGACTATTGCGCGGGCGGCGGCGGCAAGACGCTGGCGCTGGCGATGCTGGCCCTGCCCGTCGCCGATGCGGCCCCGGCTTTGACCGCCAGGCCCACTGGTTGGTCGCCGGTCGCCGGCGAGGAGTCCAACGCCTCTGCCAAGGTCGACGTCGCCGCGTCCGGCATGCGCCTGATCGCCTGCGACGTGGTGCAGAAAAGGCTCGACAACATCCGCCCACGTCTCGCCCGCGCCGGCATAGCGGCCGACCTGCGCCTGATCGGTCAGAACGGCGGCGGGGCAGAGGAATTCAACGGCAAGGCCGACCTGGTCTTCATCGACGCCCCGTGCAGCGGCTCCGGGGCCTGGCGTCGCCGGCCCGAG
>JBBQOK010000064.1:0-14234 GCA_038330765.1 Caulobacterales bacterium
GACCCGAGGGATAGCGCCACAGAAAGCAAACCTCCGGCCTCGCGAGGCCGGTAAGGGTGAAAGGGTGGGGTAAGAGCCCACCGCGTGCCTGGCAACAGGGACGGCATGGCAAGCCCCGCCTGGAGCAAGACCGAATAGGGACGTCGCGCGGTTTCGGCCGCAGGGTTCATCGCCCGAGGCGTCCGGGTAGGTCGCGAGAACTGGTCAGCAATGGCCGGTCCAGAGGAATGATCGTCACCGCTTTCGGGCGGTACAGAACCCGGCTTACAGGCCGTCTGACATTTTCTTCGCCGACAGGTTTGCCCTGCTGCCCCGCGCGCCGCGAGGCCCGAGCGGCCTGTTTCACCGCGCCCTTAACCCCTTGGACCCAAAGGCCTGACAGGATCGGCCCACAGCCCGGCTGGCGGCCTGTGTGTTCTATGTATGTTCTGGAATTCCCTCGTGTTTGAGCCAGCTTGACGGTTAATGACCGTCAACTAATCCCATTGAGGCCCATTCAATCCCATGCTATCCCATTGCTGGAGCAAGGGTGTGGGTGCGCCGACTGGCGTTAACGGGATGCAGGGGGGCGGATCGCAGGGTCCGTATGTGGGCAGGCGTGTTTCTCTCGACCTACGAGAAACAATTGGACGGCAAGCGCCGCCTGCTCATCCCGCAGGAGTTCCGCACGGCTGACAACGGCGCCGAGCACGGCGTGTTCTGCTTCTTCTCGATCGAGTCCGATTGTCTCGAGGCCGGCGGCGACCGGCTGATGGCCGAATACGTCTCGATGATCGAGGAGCTGCCGTTCGGCGACGACCTGCGCACGGCGCTGGAAGAAACCTTTTACGCCGGCCAGCGTCCGCTGGCCTATGACGGTGGCGGCCGCATCACCCTGCCGGAAAATCTGTGCCAGGACGCCGGTCTCGGCGAGGATGTGGTCATCATCGGCATGGGACCGCGCTTCCAGATCTGGGATCGCGGCCGCTGGAACGCCCGCCGTGATGAACGCCGCGCCCTGGCCCGCCAGGCGGTCCGCGAGCGCGGCGAGGCCGGGCGCAAGGCGCTGCTGGCCGGACGCCGTCCGGGCGGGGAGGGCGGATGACCGCGCCTCACGCTCCCGTCCTGCTGACTGAAGTGCTGGACGCTCTGGCTCCCGGACCCGGCGACGTCGTCATCGACGCCACCTTCGGTGCCGGCGGTTATTCCCGGGCCCTATTGAGCGCCGGCGCGACCGTGATCGGGCTCGACCGCGACCCGACGGTCCAGCCGCACGCCGACGCCGTCGCCAACGACTTCCCCGGCCGGTTCCGGCTGATCCGCACACCCTTCTCGGGCCTCGCCGACGCCTTTGCCGAAACGGGCGAGCCCCGGCTGGACGGCGTGGTGTTCGACATCGGCGTCTCGTCGATGCAGCTCGATCAGGCCGAGCGCGGCTTCTCCTTCATGCGCGACGGCCCGCTGGACATGCGGATGTCGGCCAATTCCGATCATGGGGGCGAGACCGCCGCCGACATCGTCAACGGCTGGGATCACGGGCCGTTGGCCCACATCTTCAAACTCTATGGCGATGAGCGTCAGTCGGGCCGGGTTGCCACCGCCATTCTGCGCCGCCGCGTCGAGAAGCCGTTCAGCCGAACGCTCGATCTGGCCGAGGTTGTCGAAAAGGCGTTGGGCGGCCGTCGTGGCGCGCCGATCCATCCCGCCACCCGCGTGTTCCAGGCCCTGCGCATCGCCGTCAACGACGAGCTGGGTGAACTGCGCGCCGGGCTTGAGGCCGCCGAGGCGACTCTGGCTCCCGGCGGCCGTCTGGCCGTGGTCACCTTCCATTCGCTGGAAGACCGCATCGTGAAGGCCTTCCTGACCGAGCGCACCGGCAATACGCCCGGCGGCTCGCGTCACGCCCCGGTCGCCATCGACACCCGCAAGCCCAGCTTCACCCTGTCCTTCAAGGGTGCGCGAGAAGCAGGCGAGGCGGAGCGCGCCGACAATCCCCGCGCCCGCTCGGCCAAGCTGCGCGCCGCCGTCCGCACCGGGGCCCCGGCCTGGGGGAGGATCGCCGCATGAGCGCGGTGACCGCCCTCAAGCGCGTGTTCGACTGGAAGGTCCGCGGCCTCCGCTGGGTCGAGATCATCGGCCTGGTGCTGGTCGCGGCCATGATCTTCTCGGTCTATCTGGCCAAGGCCGGGGCCGCGAGCGAGAGCGTCCGCATCGCCAGCCTCGAACGTCAGATCACCGAGAATGGCCAGCGCGTCCGCCTGCTGCGCGCCGAGTCGGCCCGGCTGGAGCAGCCCGGCCGACTGGAGGCCCTGTCGCGCGGCGCGGGCCTCGGCCCCGTCGATGTGCATCGCCGGGCCACCGAGGCCAGCCTTCCGGAGCTGGCTCCGATTCCCGAGCCCGCGCCGGTGGTCATCGTCTCCCCGACCGTTGCCCCCACGCCTGCTGATGCCGCGCCCGCCCCTGCGGAGGTCGCACAATGAGCGTGCACGACCCGCAGGCCTGGGACCGTCCCGCACCCGGTCACGCCGGCTTCAAGCTGCCGTCGTGGCGCTGGCTGGCCGAGGCTATGTGGGCGATCGAGCATTCGTTCGGTCGCGCCCGTGCCGATGCCCGGCCGGAAGAGGACACGCGGGTTCGCATCTTCGTCATCCTGTCGCTGTTCTCGGCGGTCTTCGTCTGCCTCGCGATCGGTGCCGCCAACGCCGCCCTGCTGGCTCCGCGCGGCGGCGTCGGCTCGATCAGCCATCCAAACGCCGTCAGCCGCGCCGACCTGGTCGACCGCAACGGTGCCCTGCTGGCCACCAATGTTGTTCACTACGGCCTCTACATCGACCCGGATGAGGTCTGGGACCGCCGGGCCGCCGCCGTCCAGATCAAGCGCGTCCTGCCCCGCGTCTCAATGGCCAAGCTGAACCGTATCCTGTCGGGCCATCGCCGCCTGATCGTCATGCCGGGCCTGACCCCGGGCGAAAGGGCGGGCGTTCACGCCCTCGCCCTCGGCGGCGTCAGCTTCGAGCCGGAGGACCGCCGCGTCTATCCCCTCGGCAGCTCAGCCACCCACGTTCTCGGCACGGCCGACACGGGCGGCCAGGGCATCGCCGGAGCCGAACTGGCCTTCGACGCCGACATCCGTGCCGCCGGGCTGCGCGGCGAGAACGTCCCACTGTCGATCGACCTGCGGGTTCAGGGGGTGCTCGAGAACGAACTGGCCGCCGCCGCCATGGAGACCCAGGCCAAGGGTGCCGTGGGCATCATCGCCGACGTCCAGACCGGCGAGATCCTCGGCATGGCCAGCTGGCCGACGACCGACCGCCTGAACCGCGCCGTCTCGGCCCACTATGAGATGGGATCGGTGTTCAAGACTTTCACCGTCGCCGCCGGTCTCGACACCGGCCAGGCGGACATGAACACCCGGTTCGACGCCTCCCAGGCCTTCATGATCGGCAACCGCCGCATTACCGACTTCCACGCCACCAACCAGGTTCTGACGCTGGAGGAGGTCTATCTGCACTCGTCCAACATCGGCACCTCGCGCCTCGCGGTCGAGATGGGGCCGACGGTCATGCGGGACTATTTCGGCCGCTTCGGCCTGCTGGACGCCGCGCCGATCGAGCTGCACGAGTCGGCCCGTCCGCGCCGCCCGACCAGGTGGGACGACTCCACCCTGGCGTCGCTGTCGTTCGGCTATGGCATCATGATCACCCCGGCGCAGATGTCGGCGGCCATGGGGGCCCTGACCAACGGCGGTCGCTTCATTCCCCTGACCCTGCGCAGGGGTGGGCGGCCGGGCGCGGAGGCCCGTCAGGTGGTCAGCCCGGAGACGTCGCTGACCCTGCTGGACCTGCTGCGCCGTAACGTCGTGCGCGGTTCGGGTGGCCGGGCCGAGGCCCCGGGCCTGCGCGTCGGCGGCAAGACAGGGTCCGCGAACAAACTGGTCAACGGCCGCTACGACCCGACCCATGCCGTCGGCACCTTTGTCGCGGTCTTCCCGGCCGACGGTCCGGTCAACGCCAAACGCTATTCGATCCTGATCCTTATCGACGAGCCGGGGACCTATCCGCGCACCGGCGGCTTCGTCGCCGCGCCCGCCGTGGGCCGCATCGCCGAACGCATCGCGCCGTTCCTCGGCGTCCAGCGTCGCGCCGACCCGTACCGCACCGCCCTGGGCGACAAGATTCCCGTCTTCGAGGATGTCGAGGGCGACGGGCGATGAGCGCTGTCCAGCCTTCCACCATGAAGCTGTCCGACCTGCTGCGTCGTGACGTGCCGACCGATCCGGTCATCACCGGCGTCACCGCCGACAGCCGCAAGGTCGCGCCCGGCAGTCTGTTCGTCGCCTTGCCGGGCAGCGCCGCCGACGGCCGCGCCTTCATCCCGCAAGCCCTGTCGCAGGGGGCCGCCGCCGTGCTGGCACCCGCCGACACCGATGCGGGCCTGGCGCCGGTGCTGGTCACGTCCGGCGACGTTCGCCGCGCCTACGCCATCGCCGCCCGCGGCTTCTACGGGGCCCAGCCCGCCACCTGCGTCGCCATCACCGGCACCAACGGCAAGACCTCGGTCGCGGCCTTCTGCCGTCAGATCTGGGCGTCGCTCGGACTGTCCGCCGCGAGCATGGGGACCCTCGGGGTTTTGAAACAGTCGGGTAACGTTAATCAGGCGTTGACCGGCCCGGGACTGACCAGCCCCGACGCCGCCGACGCCGCCCGGATCCTGGCCGAACTGGCCGCCGGGGGCGTGACCCACCTCGCGCTTGAGGCCTCGTCGCACGGCATCGACCAGCGCCGTCTGGACGGTGTGACGCTGAAGGCAGCGGCCTTCACCAACCTGACCCAGGACCATCTCGACTATCACGGCGACATGGAGGCCTATCGCACCGCCAAGCTGCGCCTGTTCGACACCTTGCTGCCGCGCGGGCGCACCGCCGTGCTGAACGCCGACTCCGACGCCTACTCCAGCTTCGCCGCCGCCTCGATCATGTCAGGACTGGGCGTCATGGCGGTGGGCGAGCGGGGTCGGGACCTGACGCTGGTCGCGCGGCGGGCCGTGGCTGAGGGGCAGCGCCTGACCCTCGATGTGCGCGGCACCCTGCACGAGGTCCTGCTGCCGCTGGCCGGCGCCTTCCAGGCCTCGAATGCGCTCGTCGCGGCCGGCCTGTGCATCGCCGCTGGCGAGGCGCCCGAGCGGGTGCTTGCCGGGCTGGAGAAGATCACCGGTGCCCAGGGCCGTCTGCAACGTATTCAGGGGACCGGGAAAGGGGAGGTCTATGTCGACTACGCCCACACCCCCGACGGGCTGGAGACGGTGCTGAAGGCGCTGCGCCCCCACGCTACCGGCCGTCTGATCGTCGTCTTCGGTGCCGGCGGCGACCGCGACCGGGCCAAGCGCCCGCTGATGGGCGGGATCGCCGGGCGGCTGGCCGACGTGGCTATCGTCACTGACGACAATCCGCGCTCGGAAGACCCCGCCGCCATCCGCAAGGCCGTGCGCGAGGGCTGTCCGACCGCGCAGGAGATCGGCGACCGCCGCGCCGCCATCCGCCAAGCCATCGAACAGATGCGCGACGGAGATGTGGTGGTCATCGCCGGAAAAGGGCATGAGCAGGGTCAGATCGTCGGCGGGGTGACCCATCCCTTCGACGATGCCGCCGAAGCCGCCGAAGCCCTCCGCATCCATGCCTGATCCCGCTCCGCTCTGGACCTCCGCCGAAATCGAAGCCGCCACGCGAGGGCGGCTTTCGGGAGCGCCGTTCGAGGCCGTCGGCATCACCTACAACAGCCGCGAGATCGTGCCCGGCGACCTGTTCCTGGCGCTGAAAGGCGCGCGCGACGGCCACGACTTCGCCGCCTCGGCCTTCGCCGCAGGTGCCACCGGTGCCATCACCCAACACTCCGTCGACGGCCCGTCCGTGGTCGTAGCCGACACCCAGCGCGCGCTCGAGGATCTCGGCGTCGCCGCCCGCGACCGCAGCCCGCACGTCCGCCGGGGTGCCGTCACCGGCTCGGTCGGCAAGACCAGCGTCACCCAGGCGATCAAGGCCGGCCTCGATCTGGCCGGACCGGCCCACGCCTCGATCAAGAGCTACAACAACCATATCGGCGTGCCGCTGACCCTGTCGCGGATGCCGCGTTCGACCACACGCGCCGTGTTCGAGATCGGCATGAACGCGCCCGGCGAGATCGCGCCTCTGTCGAAGATGGTGCGTCCCCACGCGGCTTGCGTGACCACCGTCGGCCCGGTCCATATCGAGGCCTTCGCCGAGGGTGAGGCGGGGGTGGCGGCCGAGAAGGCGGCGATCTTCGAGGGCCTTGCGCCCGACGGGGTGGCGGTGCTGAACGGCGATATCGGTTTCGCCGCCGTGCTGGACGCCGCCGCCCGCAAGGCCGGTGCCCGGCGGGTGACCTTCGGCGCCGGTGCCGGTCACGACGCCCGCCTGCTCGATTTCCAGCCCGGTCCGGACGGGGCCGTGGTTCGGGCCGAGCTGTTCGGCGAGGCCATCGACTTCCCCCTGCGCCAGTCCGGCTTCCACTGGGGCCTGAACAGCCTCTGCGTCCTGCTGATGCTCGATGCCCTCGACGTGCCGCTGGAGACGGGTCTCGCCGCCCTGGCCGACTTCCAGCCGCTGGCCGGCCGGGGGCAGACCACGGTGGTCAAGGCACCCGGCGGGGCCTTCACCCTGATCGACGAGAGCTACAACGCCAATCCGCTGTCGATGATCGCCGGCTTCCGCAGCCTCGGTGCCAAGCCGGTGGGGACGGGCGCGCGGCGGGTCGTCGTCCTGACCGATATGCTGGAGCTGGGCGACCAATCGCGCGCCCTGCACGAAGGTCTCGCCGCGCCCATCGCCGCCGCCGCCCTCGACCTGGTCCACACCGCCGGGCCCGAAATGAAGCGCCTGCACGATGCCCTGCCGCCCGCCCGTCGCGGCCTGTGGCGCGAGACGGCGGCCGAGCTGGCGGCCGAGGCCGCCGAACTGGTTGCGCCGGGCGACATCGTCATGGTCAAGGGATCGAACGGCTCGAAGGCGTCGTACGTCGCCAAGGCTCTGGCTGCTCTGGGAGCGCTCTCAAGCAGCGACGCGCCGAGCGCGGAGCGATAGGGAAAGCAAGATGTTCTACCTTCTGTATCTCCACTACGCCGACATCGCGCAGGACTATCCGCTGCTCAATCTGGTCCAGTACCAGACGGTGCGTGTCGCCCTCGCCATGGCCACCGCCATGATCGTCGCCGTCGCCATGGGCAGTCGGTTCATCGCCTGGATGCGGGTCAAACAGGGCAAGGGTCAGCCGATCCGTTCTGATGGCCCGATCTCACACCTGTCCAAGGTCGGCACCCCGACCATGGGCGGGCTGATGATCCTCGCGGGTATCGCCGTCGCGGTGCTGCTGTGGGGCGACCTGACCAACCCCTACATCTGGATCGTCTCGTTCGTGACCGCGGCCTTCGGGGTGCTGGGCTTCATCGATGACTACGCCAAGGTGTCGAAACAGACCTCGGCCGGCCTGACCTCGAAGCAGAAGCTGCTCGCCCAGGTCATCGTCTCTGTCATCGCCGGCGTCATGACCGTGCTGTGGATGACCGCCTCGCCAACCACGCCCGATCTGCAGACCTCGATCGCCTTCCCCTTCTTCAAGGCCGTGCTGCTCAACGTCGGCTGGTTCTATGTGCTGTTTGCGGCCTTCACCATGGTCGGCTTCTCCAATGCGGTGAACCTGACCGACGGCCTCGACGGACTGGCCATTGTGCCGGTGATGATGGCGGCGGCGGCCTTCGGCCTGATCAGCTATCTGGTCGGCAATTTCATCTTCTCGGACTATCTCGGCGTCCACCATGTGCCGGGCTCGGGCGAGCTGGCCATCTTCTGCGCCGCCATCATCGGCGGGGGCACGGGCTTCCTCTGGTACAATGCCCCGCCGGCTAAGATCTTCATGGGCGACACCGGTTCGCTGGCCCTCGGCGGCGCGCTCGGCGCGATCGCCGTGGCCACCAAGCACGAACTGGTGCTGGGCATCGTGGGCGGCCTGTTCGTCATCGAGGCGGCCTCGGTCATGATCCAGGTCGCCTATTTCAAGGCCACCAAGAAGCGCATCTTCCTGATGGCCCCGATCCACCATCATTTCGAGAAGATGGGCTGGCCGGAATCGACCGTGGTGATCCGCTTCTGGATCGTCTCGGCCATGCTGGCGCTGGCGGGCCTCGCCACGCTGAAACTGCGGTGACAGCAGGTGCGCATCGTCAGCATGTTGTTTCCATCCTCCGCTAATCCCCGCGAAAGCGGGGACCCAGTGCTTGGGGTGATGGACCGAATTAGGCTGGCCGCGAACGATGTCCTGAAGCGCTGGCACCAGGCTGGACAGGACTGGGTCCCCGCTTTCGCGGGGATGAGCGGGTTCGGCTCATGATCCCGGTTCCCGGCTTTGAAGGGCGGCGCATCGCGGTCTTCGGCCTGGGACGGTCGGGGCTGACGGCGGCGCGCGCGCTGAAGGCCGGCGGGGCCTTGCCGGTGCTGTGGGACGACAGCGTCTCCAGCCGGATGCAGGCGGAAGCCGAAGGGTTCGCGGTCGAGGACCTGACCGTCGCCGACTGGTCGGGCTTCGCGGCTCTGGTGCTGTCCCCCGGCGCGCCCCTGACCCATCCGAAGCCGCATTGGACCGTGGAAAAGGCAAAAGCGGCAGGCATTCCGATCATCGGCGACATCGAGCTGTTCGCGCGGGCGGTGGCGGCGTTGCCGGAGGGGGGGCGGCCGAAGGTGGTGGCCATCACGGGCACCAACGGCAAGTCGACAACGACCGCCCTGCTCGGCTGGGTGCTGAAACAGGCCGGGATGACGGTGCACGTCGGCGGCAACATCGGCATCGGCGTGCTGGCCCTTCCGGCGCCGACGCCGGGCGCGGTCTATGTGATCGAGGCATCCAGCTATCAGCTGGATCTGACCACGAGCTTCGCGCCGGACGTGGCCATCCTGACCAACATCTCGCCGGACCATCTGGAGCGGCACGGTGGGATGGAGGGCTATGTCGCGGCCAAGATGCGCATCTTCCAGGCGCAGGGACCCGAGGCGATGGCGCTGGTCGGCATCGACGATCCGTTCGGTCTCAATGTCGCTGAAGATCTGGTTGGGCGGGCGGATCAGCTGACCCTTGTCACCACCGTCAAGCATCATCACTGGGACGACTGGCGTGTCGGCTTCGAGAAGACCGGCACCATCACCGCGATCGACGGGATACTGGCCAGCCTCGGCGAATATGTCTGCGACCTGTCGAGCGCCCGCTCGCTTCCGGGTCGTCACAACGCCCAGAACGCCGCCTTCGCCTACGGGGCCGCCCGCGCGCTCGGCGTGCCCCGGGAGACGATCGTGGACGGCCTCCTGTCCTTCCCCGGTCTCGCCCACCGCATGGAGCACGTCGCCACGCTCGGTCGCGTCCGCTTCATCAACGACTCCAAGGCGACCAACGCCGACGCCGCGCGTCAGGCGCTGTCGTCCTACGACCGCAGCCACTGGATTGCCGGGGGCCGGGCCAAGGGCGGCGGCATCGACGATCTGGAGGACCTGTTCCCGCGCGTGGCCGAGGCCTTCCTGATCGGCGAGGCGGCCGGGCCGTTCGCCGCGCGGCTGGGCGACACGCCGCACCGCATCAGCGGCGACATGGCCTCGGCGGTGAAGGCCGCTGCGGAGGCCGCTGCCGCGACCGGCCGCGACGAGGTCGTGCTGCTGTCGCCCGCCGCCGCCAGTTTCGACCAGTATCCCGACTTCGAGGCGAGGGGAGAGGCGTTCCGCGCCGCCGTCCTCGCCCTTGGCGCAACCCCGGCCGCCGCATCATGACCGACGCCTACAGCCCCGCCTTCTCGCGCAATGACCAGAGCCCCATCGCCAAATGGTTCTGGACGGTCGACCGGGGCCTGCTGGCGGCGGCCCTGACCCTGATGGCGCTGGGTGTGGCGCTGAGCTTTGCGTCCAGCCCGGCGGCGATCAACGCCGACCAGTCGATCACCGACCCCTTCCACTATTCGTGGCGGATGCTGGTCTGGGCCTCGATGGGGATGGTGATCATGCTGACTTCCTCCCTGCTGTCGCCGAGGGGCGTCCGGCGCATCGCAGCGCTGGCGCTGGCGGGGGCCATCGTCACCATGATGGCCCTGCCGTTCATCGGCGACGAGGTGAAAGGGGCGGCCCGCTGGATCAATCTCGGCCCGTTCAGCCTGCAGCCGTCCGAGTTCGCCAAGCCCGGCCTGATCGTCTTCGCCGCCTGGATGTTCGCCGAGGCCCAGAAGGGGCAGGGCGTGCCCGGCGTCAGCATCGCCTTCGGCTTCTGGGCCCTGACCGTCGGCCTGCTGCTGATCCAGCCCGACATCGGCCAGACCCTGCTGGTCACCACCACCTTCATGGCTGTCTTCTTCATGGCCGGGGTGCCGCTGAAATGGGTGGCGGTGATCGCCGCCGCCGGCATGGCCGGGCTGGTCTCGCTCTATTTCGCCTTCGGCCATATGCGCGACCGCCTCAGCCGCTTCCTGTCGCCCGAGACCACAGACACCCACCAGATCGACCGCGCCTCCGAGGCCATCCGCGCCGGCGGCCTTGTCGGACGCGGAGTGGGTGAGGGCGTGATGAAACGCCACGTGCCCGACCTGCACACCGACTTCATCTATTCGGTCGGTGCCGAGGAGTTCGGCCTGATGCTGTCGCTGGGCATGATCGCCCTCTACGCCTTCATCGTCGTGCGCGGCATGAAGCGGGCCATGAAGCTGAACGACGCCTACGAACAGACCGCCGCGGCCGGCCTGTTCATGCTCATCGGCCTGCAGGCCTGCATCAATATCGCCGTGAACCTGAACCTGATCCCGACCAAGGGCATGACCCTGCCCTTCATTAGCTACGGCGGCTCGTCCATGCTGGCCATGGGGCTGACCATGGGTCTGGCCCTGGCCCTGACCCGCCGCCGCCCCGGCGCCTACGAGCCCGGCGCCAGTCTGCCGCAACGGCGGCGGATATTGCCTTAGGAACGCCATGTCCAAAGTCTGCGTCGTCGCCGCCGGGGGCACCGGCGGACATATGTTTCCCGCCGAGGCGCTGTCGCGTGAACTGGCCGCGCGGGGCTGGCGCATCGTGCTGGCCACCGACCACCGGGGCGAACAATACGCCAAGGCCTTTCCGGCCGAGGAACGGATCGCGCTCGACGCCGCCACCGGGCGCGGGCCGATCGGGATGGCGAAGGCGGGCCTGACCATCGTGCGTGGCGTCGTCCAGGCCCGCGCGGCGCTGAAACGGCTGGATGCGGCGGTCGTGGTCGGCTTCGGCGGCTATCCCTCCGCCCCGGCGCTGCTGGCCGCGCTCAGCCAGGGACGGCCCACCCTGCTGCACGAACAGAACGCCGTGCTGGGCCGGACCAATCGCTGGCTCGCCCCCTATGTCGGGGCGGTCGCCTCGTCCTTCCCCAATCTGCAGAAGGTGCCGCAGGGCGTCGGCGCGCGCGTCCGCCTGATCGGCAACCCGGTCCGCCCCGACATCCGCGCCCTCTACGACCGCCCCTTCGTCGCCCCCGCCCGGGACGCCCCGATCCATGTGCTGGTCACCGGCGGCAGCCAGGGCGCGCGCATCCTGTCCGAGACCGCGCCCCGCGCTCTCGCGGCCCTGCCCGCCGCCATCCGCAGTCGCCTGAGGGTGCAGCAGCAGTCCCGGCCCGAGACGCTGGAGGCCGCCCGCCAGATATATCTCGAGGCCGGCATAGACGCCGAGGTCGCGCCCTTCTTTCATGACATGGCCCAGCGGCTGTCGGCGGCGCATCTGGTCATCGGCCGCGCCGGGGCCTCGACCTGTTCGGAACTGGCCGCCGCCGGCCTGCCGTCGCTGCTGATCCCGCTCAAGATCGCCATGGACGACCACCAGCGCTTCAACGCCGCCAGCCTTGCCGACGCCGGCGGGGCCGAGGTCCTGCTTGAGGACGAGGTCACCGCCGGCGGGCTGATACAGGCGCTGGAGGCTATTCTCGGTGATCCGGCGCGGCTGGAGGCGATGAGTCGTGGGGCCCGCGCCTCCGCCCTGCCGGACGCCACACAGGCGCTGGCGGACATGGTTGAGGCCGCCGCGCAGCCCTGAGCCTCAGTCGGCCAGACGCAGCGCCGCCCGTCCGACCCTGACCGCGTCCTCGAGGTTGTCCGCGTCCGCCTCGCCCGCCGAGGCTGGGTCGCAGGCCACGGTCAGAAGCTCGGCCGCGTCTCCGCCCGGCGCTGCGGCATAGGCCGGCGAGGTGTCTGGCGTCGGCGGGCCTTCCGCGCCGCCTTCGCGGACCGAGGCGAAGTCCAGCCGGTCCGCCGTACGCGCCCGGCAGTCGAACGACCACCATGACCAGCCACCCCAATAGCTCTGCCCGCCGGCCGTGAAGTCCTCTTCCGTCACCTGCAGGGACCGCATCCGGGCCGTGTCGCCGTCGCGCGTGATGCTGGACAGGTCGGCCAGCACCGCGAACCGCCCCACGCCCGTCAGCACCAGCCGGGGTCCCTCCGGCGGCGGCGCGGCCGGCCGGGCGCAGGCGGGCGTCGCCAGCAACAGGCTCAGCAGGATCATGCGCGCCGACGTTTTCATGCCCCTGTCGTAACTGCCCGTTGACCCGCTGGCGAGTAGCTTCGCCCCATGACGCGGTTCATGACCCTGGACTTCGCCGACGGAGATCGGCCCGCCCTGCTGGCTCGCGTGGCCTCGATGGCGCGCGGTCCCTACGCCTGGGTCGTCACCCCCAACGTCGACCATGTGGTCAAGCTGATGGACGGGCGCGTCGAGGCCGACGTCTATGGCGACGCCGACCTGAAGATCTGCGACAGCCGCATCCTGGCCCATCTGGCCCGGCTCAGGGGCAAGGCGCTGACGGTCTATCCCGGCTCGGACATGACCGCCGACCTGCTGGCCTCGGACCATGACCTGACCATCGGCGTGTTCGGCCCCGACCGCGCCGCGTTCGACGACCTGTCCGCCCGCTATCCGGCCAGGTGCTTCAACTTCATCGAGGCACCGATGCTGACCCCGGGCTCCGGTGCCTGGGTTTCGGCGGTGGACGCCGCCGCCCGCGCCGACTGGGATGTGCTGCTGGCCTGCGTCTCCTTCCCGAAACAGGAACTGTTCGCCCACGCCCTGCGCGCGGCGGGGCGGAAGACGGGGGTCACCCTCTGTGTCGGGGCCTCGGTCGATTTCCTGACCGGCCGCCAGCAGCGCGCGCCGCGCATCTTCCAGCGGCTGTCGCTGGAGTGGCTGCACCGCCTGCTTAGCCAGCCGCGGCGGATGGTCCGCCGCTATGTCATCGAAGGGCCGGCGATCTTCGGGTGGTTCCTCAGGACGGAAGTGCTCAGGTGACGAATGCTGGTGCGCAAAGGGGTGAGCCAATGCTGATCAGCACTCTTCACCCCCGCCACCCGGCCTATGCGACCAGCGTCTCCGCCTGGGTCAGGTCCACGCTGACAAGCTGGCTCACGCCGCGCTCCGGCATGGTCACGCCGTAGAGGCGGTCCATCCGGCTCATGGTCACCGGGTTGTGGGTGATGACGATGAAGCGGGTGTCGGTCCGCTTCCGCATCTCGTCGAGCATGCGGCAGAAGCGGTCCACATTGGCGTCGTCCAGCGGGGCGTCGACCTCGTCGAGCACGCAGACCGGGGCCGGATTGGCGAGGAAGACGGCGAAGATCAGGGCCGCCGCCGTCAGCGCCTGTTCGCCGCCGCTCATCAGGCTCATCACCGACAGCCGCTTGCCGGGCGGGCAGGCGTAGATCTCAAGGCCCGCCTCGAGCGGATCGTCGCTCTCGACCAGCTTCAGCTCGGCCTGGCCGCCGCCGAACAGGGCCTCGAACAGGCTTTTGAAATTGTCGTTGATGACGTCGAACGCCGCCACCAGCCGCTCGCGGCCCTCGGCGTTGAGTTCGTCGATGCCGTCGCGCAGCCTGGAGATGGCGGTCGTGAGGTCGGAGCGTTCGACCTTCATGGTGTTCAGGCGGTCGCCGTATTCGACCGCCTCGTCCTCGGCCAGCAGATTGACGGCGCCGAGGGCCTCGCGCTCGCGCTCCAGCCCGTACAGCAGGCTCTCGGCCCCGGCGGCGTCGGGCGGGCGGGCGATGGCGTCGTCGGTCAGCTTCTGGCCCAGTTCTTCGGGTGACATCTGCGCCGTCTCGCGCAGATTGGCCTCGGTCTCGGCCAGCCGCTCGGCCGCCGCTTCCGACCGCGCCGCCAGCCCGGCCCGGGCCTCGCGCGTCGCCGACGCCGCCGCCTCGGCCGCCCG
>JBBQOK010000065.1:0-14019 GCA_038330765.1 Caulobacterales bacterium
ATAGCCCGCCAGGCTCTCTACCCCCTCCTGGATGCGCGCGCCGCCGGCGTCGAACAGGCCGATGATCGGCGCGCCGTTGGTCAGGGCCATGGTCTGGATCTTGACGATCTTGGCCGCATGGGCCCCCGACAGCGAACCGCCGAAGACGGTGAAATCCTTGGAGAAGACATAGACCAGACGGCCGCCGATGGTGCCTCGACCGGTGACCACGCCGTCGCCGGGGATACGCTGGTCGCGCATGCCGAAGTCGTGCGAGCGATGCTCCACGAACATGTCGGTTTCCTCGAACGAGCCCTCGTCCAGCAGCACCTCGACGCGTTCGCGCGCGGTCAGCTTGCCCTTGGCGTGCTGGCTGGCGATGCGGGTCTCGCCGCCGCCGAGCTTGGCGGCCTCACGGCGGGCTTCGAGCTGGTCGAGGATGGTGTTCATGGGCGTGGCTCCTTGATGCCGAGGCTTAAGGAGGCGCACTCGCGGTGGCAAGCGCCGCCCCTGCCACCGACAGCGCCAAGGGGTGACCGCGTCCTTCTCCCCTCGAGGGAGAAGGTGGCCCGGAGGGCCGGATGAGGGGGCTGTATCCTCAGACTCACTGACAAGACAGACGCGGTCCACGGGACGCATGGCTGTCTCACCCCTCATCCGTCTCGCTCCGCGAGCCACCTTCTCCCGCAAGGGGAGAAGGACAGGTTTCAGCCCGAGAACCCCTGCCCCAGCGGCATGGGGGCCGTCATCGCCGCCAGCCGCTGCAGTTCGGCGACATGAGCGGTAAACGCCTTGCGGCCCGCCGAGGTGAGGGTGATCCAGGTGCGCTGGCGGCCGTTCTCGGCAGCCTTGGTCAGCTTGACATAGCCCGCCTCTTCCAGCTGTTTCAGATGTTTGGACATCACCGAGTCCGACACCTTGATGGCGTCGCGGAGCATGGCGAACTCGGCGTCGACGCTGGACAGGATGGCGCAGATCTGGAGCCGCCCGGGCGCATGGATCAGGGCGTCGAACACGGGCGCCGCGCTCATTGCGGCAGCTCCGCCAGATCCTTCCGGTAAGCCTGCATCCACCACCGGCCGCTAAGGCCGGCGACGAGCCAGGTCACGACGCCGGCCGCCCATGGCATCCAGACGGGGCCGTCGTACAGGCGGGTCCACAGGGCCAGACCCATCATGACCATCATGAAGGCGACCAGAAACCAGGCGACCCGTCCGGCGCGGCGCGGGCTGTAGCCGTTGACCCACCAGCCGAAGCGTTTCTTCCACCACTGAACCATCAGGACGACCCCGAGCATACAGAAGATGAAGACCGTGGTGCTCCACGGCGCGGGCAGGCCTTGGCTGGCGACGAGGGCGGCGAGGACGGCGCCGTAGGCGAAATCCCAGCCGATCGGATAGTCGAGGTCGCGCCCGATTTCGGCGCGGGCGGCCTTGATCGAAGCCAGGGCCTCGTGGGGGTTGGGGTCTTGTGTCATGGAGCAGCCTCACTTTCCAATACGGAAAGCGTAGCATGACTTTCCATCATGGCAAGTAATTATTTTCCAGATTGGAAAGTCAGTCGAGCGCCCGGAACCACCGGTCCAGAAGCACCGCCTCCGCCCGGCGGGCGGCGGTGCGGGCGGCGTTGTCGGCATCGACGCCCCAGTGTTCCTCCTGGAAGGCCTCTTCCAGACGGCTGAGGTCAAAGGCGGCCTCGCCGGTCAGGACGCCGCGCTGGAGCGCCAGTCCCAGCACCGCGCTGCCCAGCAGGGGCACGGCTGTGGCCAGGCCGGTCAGGGCGAAATCGTCCAGCGCCAGGGCGTGGGCCCTGACGCGGGCGATGGCGGCGGGGTCCTGCGCGCAGTGGACGATGCCTTCTGCCGCCGCCAGCACCACGCCGAGGTCCGCCGCCGCCCAGTCGCGCCACGGCCCCCACGCCGCCGCCTGTCGCGTCACGAGCGAGGTCGGATGTTCCGCCAGGTAGCAGAGGGCGTCCGAACCGGCATAGGCGGCGATCTCCTCGGCCACGGCTTCGCGCACCTGGCTGACGCGGTCGATGGCGGTGGAGGCCAGCCGGGTGGCGGGCATGGTGCCGGGGTCGATGAACTCGCCCTGGGCGGCCCACTCTTCGGCCACCAGCCGGGCGGCGGCCTCGGTCGGCAGGGTCAGCGGGGCGTGGGCGGGTGTCTTCGGCGTCCGTCCGTCGAGGGTGACCGCCCAGCCGCCCTCCGCCCGCGCCACATCGACGACCTTCCAGAACCGCTTCAGCCGTTCCTCGGACTCGCGGAAGCCCTTGCGGGCGGCGACGTTGGGATCGAGGGGCGGAATATGGCTCATGGCTGCTCGTATAGCGCCGCCGCGCGCGCGGTGCAGCCCCGGACCGTCCGGAACGGAACGCCTTCACGGCTGGTTAGGGTCGCCATGAGCGACGACACACAGGATCGGACCGGCCTGGCCGAAGACCGCACCGATCTGGCCGAGGACCGCACGGCCATGGCCAATGAGCGGACCTTCGCCGGCTGGGCGCGGACGGCCATGGCCGCCATCGGCATCGGCCTGGCCTTCAATGCCCTGTTCAAAGCCATGGAGCCGACCTGGGCGCCCAAGGCGATCGCCACCCTGTTCGTATTGCTGGGCGTGTTCCTGATCGCCATGGCCGAGCGCCGCGCCTGCGTGGTGGCCCGGCGGCTGAACACCCATGCCGGTCGCGACATGAAGCAGATGAACCTGAAAATCATCGCCCTCGCCATCGCGACGGGTGCCTTGGCGCTGATCGCCGGCATGTGGCTGCTGGTTTAGGTCTCAGGCCGCGCGGACGCGGGCGGCGAAGCCGTCCAGCACCACCGTCAATTCGCCGAAACTGGCCGACACATGCCGCGCGCCGGCGGCGACCTGCTCTTCAACTGTGTGGAAGCCCCAGGCCACGCCCAGCGGATGCACCCCGGCGTTGACGGCCATGGCGGCGTCGTGGGCGGTGTCGCCGATCATCACCGTCATGGCGGGTTCGGAATCACAGGCGGCCATGGCGGCGTGGAGCATCGCGGGGTCAGGCTTGCCCGGGCCGTCCTCAGCGCAGTGGGACGAGATGAACAGGTCGGCCCAGCCCTCGCGGGCGAGGTTGCGGGCCACGCCGCGGCGGTTCTGACCCGTCGCCAACGCCAGCCGCCAGCCGTCGCGGTGCAGGCGGCGCAGGGCGGTCATGGCCTCGGGATAGAGCGGCTCCTCGTGGCCGGCGTCGAACATGCGGCCGAAGCTGGCGCGGAAGCCGGCGATGAAACGGGCCAGATCCTCGGGGTTCAGCCCCGGCTCAAGCACCGCCATGGCGTGCTCCAGCGTCAGTCCGACGATCTGGCGGACACGGTCATAGTCCGGCTCGGGCAGGCCGATGTCGCGCGCAGCCTCGCAGGCGGCGCGATGGATCGAGGCGCGGCTGTCGACGAGGGTGCCGTCGATGTCGAAGATGGCGAGGGGTCTCAATACACAAAGTTCCGCTCATCCCCGCGAAAGCGGGGACCCAGTCCTGTCCAGTGTGACGCCGGAGTTTCAGGACAATCGTTCGGACGCCGCTTTCCGCGTCGCATCACCCAAAACACTGGGTCCCCGCTTTCGCGGGGATGAGCAGAAATCAGAACGCTCATCGCTGGCGTTTCACGCCTTCGAACGGATCGCTCTCGTTGCCTTCGGCCTCCTCGAAACCGAAGTGGGCGAAGCCTGCGCGCATTTCGGGGCTCAGCGGCGCCTCGACCACCAGCATGCCGCCGGACGGATGCTCCAGCTCGATGCGGCGGGCGTGGAGCTGGAGTTTCAGCCCGGTCGACAGCTCCTTCGACTTCTCGTCCCCGTATTTGTGATCGCCGAGGATCGGATGGCCGATGCCGGACATATGGGCGCGCAGCTGGTGGGTCCGGCCGGTGAAGGGGCGCAGCGCCATCCACGAGGCCCGGTGCGCGGCGCGGCTGATGGTGGCAAAGGCGGTCTCGGCCGCTTCGGCGCGCGGGTCCTTGCGGTCGGCGGGGCGCATCATCTCGAAGTCGTTGATGCCGGTCTTCTTCAGCGGCATGTCTATCTGGCCGGCGGCGGGTTTGGGATTGCCGATGACAATGGCCCAGTAGGTCTTCCTGGCCTGACGCCGGGCGAAGGCCCCGGCCAGCCGTTTGGCCGCCTCGGGACCCTTGCCGAGCAGCAGCACGCCCGAGGTGTCGCGGTCCAGCCGGTGGACCAGACGCGGGCGGTCCATCCCCTCCCCCCAGGCCGACAGCAGCCGGTCGACGTGGCGGCTGGTCTTGGTGCCGCCCTGCACGGCCAGGCCGTGGGGCTTGTTGATGGCGATGACCATGTCGTCCTCATAGAGGACCAGCGATTTGGCGAAGCGGATGTCCTGCGCCGACAGGGTGTGGGCGTCACCCGCTTGGCGCGAGGTGTCGTCGGGAATGGGCGGAACGCGCACGGCGGCGCCGGCGGTCAGCCGGCCCTCGGGCTTTATGCGGGCGCCGTCGACGCGGATCTGGCCGCTGCGGGCCATCTTCTGCACCTGGATGTTGGACAGGTGCGGCCAGCGCCGCCGGAACCACCGATCCAGCCGTATGCCGTCCTCGGCCTCGGCAACATAGATCGTCAGGACCTCGCGCTTGGGCGCGGGCTCCGATTCCTGGATGGGTTCGTCTGTTTCAGGGGGGGTCAAAGGGCGGCTCCGAAGGCGCGGCGGGCGACCATCAGGCCGATAAACAGGGCGGCGATCGACAGGATCACCGAGAGGGCGACATAGCCTGACGCCATGGCGAATTGGCGGCGCTCAATCATCAGGGCCGTTTCGAGCGAGAAGGCCGAAAAGGTGGTGAAGCCGCCCAGCAGGCCGACGGCGGCGAACAGGCGGATGGACTCGCTGTTGGCCCCGCTCCGGAAGGCCAGCCAGCCGGCCAGCAGCCCCATGAGCAGGCCACCGAAGACGTTCACGGCCAGCGTGGCCCACGGCCAGTGGGCGGTCGGCAGCAGGCGTCCGATCCCGTAGCGGGCGACAGCGCCGAGGGCACCCCCGGCTGCGACGATCAAAAAACGTGTCATGGTGGGGCTTATACTGGACCGGACGACAAAACGAAGACGTCGTCAGGCCGCCGTATCGCCTGACCGAAACTTCACTTGCCGGGCGGTCCGGTTAACGGCGATACCTGAAGGCGACGGCGCGGCTCGCGTCTCAAGGGAAGGCCGTCGGCTCGGCGGCGCGATCTGCCATAGTACCGGGTCAACGAACGAAGGACCGCCGAAGCGTATGTCGCAAGACGATCAAAACCCCGACCCGCACAGCGCTCCCGGCGCGCCGCTCGATGGTGGCCACGGCGGTCACGGTGCCGACTCGCGGCTGCACGGTGAGGCCAATCCGCCGCCGCGCGGGGCCGCCGATCTGGAAAACCGCACCGTGCCCTCGGCCACGCCGTCGCGCCATACCGGGCCGCTGCGCAACCCCGACGGCATCCTGCACCCGATCCAGGACAGCGAGTATTTCTCGGAAGATCCGGCGGCGACCGAGCGCGTCTCGGCCCACATCGACGAGTATTTCAACCAGCCGCTGGACATCTTTCCGTTCTGGGAATCCGAAGGCAAGCCGGACCGTTTCCACGTGCTGTACGCGCGTCAGATCGAGGAGCGATTCCCCGTCGACTCCGATCTTCGAGCCAATATCTATACCTATGGCCGCCGGGTGTTCGACGCCCTGCGCATCCATGTGATCGTCAAACGGGCCAACCAGGCCCTGGCCATGGCCGCCTTTGCCGCCCTGGCCCTGCTGGGGCCGACCTGGTTCAGCCAATGGACCGGAACGGACGCCGCCGGCGCGGCGGTCGCGGCGGGCGCCATGATCGCGGTTCTGGGCCTCTACTGGGGCATCCAGCAGATCCTGTTCATCCAGTACCGCTTCCGGCTGGAAAACGATTCCTACCAGCTGTCGCGCGAGATCGTGCAGCGGACGCGCGAGCTGCAAAACCTGTTCACTTCCGGTCGCGCCATGGCCGACCAGGCGGAGACCCGTTACCAGCAGGACGGCAAGGCTTGGGGCCAGCGGGCGATGTATCTGACCAGGCTGACCATGTGGCTGGGCGCGCGCATGGAATACATGGAGAAATACGTCCAGATGGAGCTGTGGCGCGTGCGCCGCGAGCGCTACTGGATGCGCTGGCTGGCGCGGCTGCTGACGCCGATGGTGTTCGTGGTCGGGGTGGCGATCTTCGCGCTGCAGCCGGAACTGATCGGGCACGAAGTCGCTCTGCGCAGCTTGCAGGGTCTGGCCGTGGTGCTGTCAGCGATCGTCGGCCTGCTGTCCTATTTCCGCTGGCAGACGCCGACCTCGGCGGTGCAGGACAAGCTGGGGATCGAGAACTGGGTCCGCTACGCCTCACTGGACGTCGACAACGCCGTCGCCGACCAGGTGCGCCGCGACAAGGAGCGGCTGGTCGAATACCGGGCCCTGACGCGCGGAGGGCGGTGATCAGCGACGCAGCGCGTCCTGAACGCCGCGGGCGTCATAGGCCGTGGGGCGGTCAGGCCGCTGACCATTGCCCATCACCACCTCCAGCGAGGTCGAGGTCGCGGACGGGCCACTGAAGTTCAGGCCGACGCCCACGCCGACGCCGGAGCTGCGATAGTTGCCGTAGCGCCCGCCGTAGCGGCTCGAGCCATAGCCGACGCTGGCGCTGGGGCGCAGGCCGCCGGCGCTGTCGGGGCGGCCGTCGGTCCATCGCTGGGTGACCTCGAACCAGTCGTAGCCTTCAGCAGTGGTCAGCTCGGCCGCGCGAAGCAGGGCGTAGTCGGCCACCGGACCGGGCGCGCCGACGCCGCTATAGGTCACGCGGAACCGGTTCGACTCGATCCGTTGCTCGGCATAGCCCTGCCCGTTCGGTGAGGCCTGCGGGCCGTAGGGGGACAGGCTGGCGCAGGCCGACGCGGTCAGGCCGGCGGCGATGATCAGGGACAGGGTCAGGCGTTTCATGGCGGAGCTCCAGACAGTCTGGTGAAATAGCGCCGGGCGGCGAGGAATGTTCCTAGAGTCCCGCCGCTTGCCTCAGCGTCTCGAAATCCGGCGGCAGCGGGGCCTCGACGGTCAGCTCGCCGCCCTCGGGATGGGGGAAGGTCAGCTTCGCAGCGTGAAGCATCAGGCGCGGCGCGGCGCGACCGGCGAAGGTCAGGGCACCGCCGTAGCGGGGATCGCCGACCAGCGGCCGGCCGATATGGGCCATGTGCACCCGCAGCTGGTGCATCCGCCCTGTCAGCGGCTCCAGCTCGACCAGGGCGCCGTCTTCGGAGGCGGACAGGGTGCGGTAGCGGCTCTGGGAGCCCTGGGCGCCCGGGGCGTCGAAGGCGCAGACCCGCATATAGCTCTCGCGGCCGATCTCCTGACGCACCAGAGGCGCATCAATCATGCCAGAGCGGGGCTCAGGCGCGGCAGCGACCAGCGCCTGATAGGTCTTTCGGAAGCGGCGCATCTGCAGCGCCTTGCCGAGGAAGCCAGCGGCCGGCTTGGTCTTGGCCGCCAGGATGACGCCGGAGGTGTCGCGGTCGAGCCGGTGGACGAGTTCCGGCCGCTTGCCGTTGGAGCGCATGAAGGCCCACAGCAGGTCGTCCAGCGTATGCGCCTTGATCCGCCCGCCCTGACTGGACAGGCCGGCGGGCTTGTTGAGAACGAGGACATGCGCGTCCTCGTGGAGGATCCACGAACGGACGGCGGCGATCTCGGCTTCGGACAGGGATACGGGGGAGCGGTCGGTCACCGCGCGTGCATACGCGAACGGCTCTCCCCCGTCAGCCCGTCAGTCGATCGTCAGCGCAGAACGCCCTTCTTGCTCATGGTCCAGGCGTACCAGGTGAAGAAGGCGCACCCGGCGGCGATGACGACGTTCATGATGATGATCATCGACGAGGCCACCTTGACCCCGTCCTGCATCATGAAGCCCATCACCTTGCCGCCATCACTGAGGCCATAGACGTACAGCAGGCTGGTCAGGAAGGCCGCGAACGAGACGGCAAACACCGGAAACGCCAGCTTGTTGCGCAGCAGCAGCAGGAGCGAGCCGAGGACCCCGCCCCAGACGCCCAGGGCCCACACCGCCGTCATCCAGGCCGGCATGCCGTCATAATAGGTGATCTGATCCGGCGTCATCCCCGCCGTGGCCATATAGGTCGCGCCCTGGGTCATGCTCATCGTGTAGTCATAGCCGCCGTAGGCGTTCCACAGCACGGCGATCACGCCCACTACCCACAGGTGCCACGGCGTCGTGGCCTTCATCGCATCGGTCATCATCCCCTCCCAAGGTTGATCGATAGGCGGAAGCTAGACCCAAACCTGCCCTTACGGCAACGCTAAGCTGCCGACACCCGCCATGGCGGGTCCACGCGGTTCTCACCGGCGAAATACAGGCACAAGCGGTTGCCGTCGGGGTCGCGGAGCCAGGCCTCTCGCCACAGCCAGCGCTGATCGACCGGATCGCTTTCGAAGACCATGCCCCCGGCCTTCAAGGCAGCGACGCGGGAGTCGAGATCGTCGCACTCGAAATAGACGGCCGTGCCCGCCGGCGACACGGCCTCGGCGCGGTGGATCGAAAAGGTCGCGCCGCCGGGGCACAGGAAGCGGGCGTAGTGGTCACTGGAGACGATCAGCTCCAGCCCGAGCCGCTGGTAGAAGGCCCGGGCGCGAGGGATATCCGTGACCTCGACGGTGACTTGGTTGAGGTTCATTCGCCCTCCTGCACCTTTGCCGCCCGCATCGCCGCCCAGCGGTCGAGCCGTTCCTTCACCTTGGCCTCATGTCCCTCACCCTTGGGGGCGTAGAAGACGCGGCGTTCCATCTCGTCAGGGAAAAAGGTCGCGCCCGAAAAGCCTTCAGGCGTGTCCGGGTCGTACTGGTAGCCCTTGCCGTAGCCGAGCGACTTCATCAGCTTCGTCGGGGCGTTGCGGATGTGGGCCGGGGGCATGAGGGAGCCGGTTTCCGCAGCCGCTCGCTTCGCCGCCTTGAAGGCCTCATAGACACCGACCGACTTGGGCGCGGTGGCCAGATGGACCACGGCCTGGGCCAGGGCCAGTTCGCCCTCGGGAGAGCCGAGGAAGTCGTAGGTATCCTTGGCCGCATTGGCGACCAGCAGGGACAGGGGGTCGGCCTCGCCGATGTCCTCCACCGCCATGCGGACGATGCGGCGGGCCAGATACAGGGGATCCTCGCCGCCGTTCAGCATCCGCGCCAGCCAGTAGAGGGCGGCGTCTGGGTCTGATCCTCGAACCGATTTATGCAGCGCAGATATGAGGTTATAGTGCTCTTCTCTACTCTTGTCGTAAGCAGGTGCGCGCTTTTGCAGGATGCCGGCAAGAGCCTGAACGTCCAGAGGTTCGGTCGCGGTCAGGTCGAACAGCACCTCGGACATGGTCAGCAGGTAGCGGCCGTCCCCGTCGGCCAGGGCCAGCAAGGCCTGACGCGCCTCGGGGGTCAGCGGCAGGGTCTTTGCCTCCTGCGTCTCGGCCCGAATCAACAGTTGATCGAGGGCCGCGTCGTCGAGCCGTTTCAGCACATAGACCTGCGAACGCGACAGCAGCGCCCCGTTCAGTTCGAACGACGGGTTCTCGGTCGTGGCACCGACCAGGGTGACGATCCCCTCCTCCACGAACGGCAGGAAGCCGTCCTGCTGGGCGCGGTTGAAGCGGTGGATTTCGTCGACGAACAGCAGGGTCGACTGGCCGGCCGCGCGGCGCATCCGGGCCGCCTCGAACGCCTTCTTGAGGTCGGCGACTCCGGAAAAGACGGCGCTGATCTGCTGGAACTGATAGCCCGCGGCCTGGGCCAACAGGCGGGCGATAGTGGTCTTGCCGGTGCCCGGCGGCCCCCACAGGATCATAGAGCCCAGCCGCCCCGCCTCGACCATGCGCCGGATCGGCCCGCCCTCGCCCAGCAGATGATCCTGGCCCACCACCTCATCGAGGGTGCGGGGGCGCAGGCGGTCGGCCAGCGGGGCGTCAGGAGGATGGATGCCGGAGGCTTCGAACAGGTCGGTCATGCAGGCTCACAGATAGGCGTTACCGGCGCCGTTTTCACGCGTTAGTATTCGCACGAACAAGGAGACCGCATGTCCGATCCGACCTTGCTCCCGCCCGGCGGTGTGATCCCCTATCTGACCATCCCGTCGCGCGGCGGCCAAGCGGCGGTTGAATTCTACCGCGCCGCCTTCGGGGCCGAGGAGCTGTTCCGCACCCTCGCCGACGACGGCGAGCGGCTGATGCACAGCCGGTTGCGGATCAATGGCGGGCTGGTGATGCTGTCCGACGAGTTCCCGGAATACGGCAACGAGGCCGACGTCACGCCCAAGGGCTTCACCCTGCACCTTCAGGTCGACGACGCCGACGAATGGTGGGCCCGGGCGCTGACCGCCGGTGCCGTGCCGGTGATGCCGATGGCGGACCAGTTCTGGGGCGACCGCTATGGTCGGGTGATGGACCCCTTCGGCCACTGCTGGTCGATCGCGGCGCCGATCAAGGGCTGAACATCAGCGGATGACGCCCCGCACCGGCTGGCCGCGACGGTTGATCGTCACCTCGACCCCGCGTCCGACGTTTGACAGTTGCTGCGCCGAGGTCACCGGACTCCCGTTGAGGGTCAGCACGATGTCTCCAGCCTGGAAGCCGACGCGCTGGGCCTGACTGCCGCGCTGGACGCCGCCGACGATGACGCCGCTGGCGAAGGGATCGCCCCCGAGGCTGTCTGCCAGCGCTGGGTTGAGCGCCAGCACCTGGGCGCCCGAAAAGCCCCCCGACTGGATCACCGTCGCGCGGTCCAGATCGACGTCGCCAGGCAGGCGCTGGACGCGGGCGTTGACGGTCTCGGCCCGGCCATCGCGGAGCACCGACACGGCCACGGCCGCGTTCGGGTCTTTCGTGCCGACCCGGAAATTCAGTCCGCCCTGATCGTTGATCTCGGCCCCGTCGATGGCGGTGATGACATCGCCTTCGCGCAGGCCGGCGCGGGCCCCAGGCCCGCCGGCATAGACTTCGGTGACCACCAGACCCTGAGGGCGGTCGAGGCCCAGGCTGCGGGCGATGTCAGCGCTGACCGTGTCGCCCTTCACGCCCAGCCACGGACGGACGACGGCGGTGGCCCCCCCGACGGCCGAGTCCACGACCCGCTTTACCAGCGCGGCGGGAACCGCGAAGCCGACGCCCGACGACGAGCCCGAGCGCGAGAAGATGGCGGTGTTGATGCCGATCAGGTCGCCGTCCATGTCGACCAGGGCCCCGCCGGAGTTGCCCGGATTGATGGCCGCGTCGGTCTGAATGAAGGAGCCGGAGTCCGAGATGCCCGTCTCGGTCCGATTCAGTGCCGAAATGATGCCGTTGGTCACCGTCTGGCCGACCCCGAACGGATTGCCGATGGCCAGCACCAGATCACCGATCTGCTGTTCTTCGCGGTCGTCGATGTTGAGCGTCGGCAGGCGCTCGTTGACGCCTTCCAGCTGAAGCACGGCGATGTCGGAGCGTTCGTCGGCCAAGACGACGCGGGCGCTGAACTCGCGCCGGTCGTTCAGGGTGACGCGGATTTCCTGCATGCCCTGGATGACGTGGTTGTTGGTCACCACCACGCCGTTGTCGCGCACGATGACGCCCGAGCCGACCGAGCCGGTCTGGCGCTGGCCGGGGATGCCCCAGAAGGGGTCACGGGTCTGCTGCACGCCCCGGGCCGCGATGTTGACCACAGCGGGCGCGGTCTCGCGCACGACCGGCGCGAAGCTGGCCTTCATCGACATGGCGTCGCCGGGGACGGCACGGTTATCGGCGAAGACCCCGTCCTGGGCCTTGGTGTCATTGGCCTGTCCGCAGGCGGTCAGCATGAAGGCGACGGCGAGGGTCAGGGCGGTCAGGCGGCTGTTCATCGGCATCCGGTCGGTCTGGCTCAGAAGGGCACCGCCATTTCGCCCGGCCTTTTGGACGGCATCAAGGCGCCTCCGGCGTCAAACGGACGCGGCCATGTAGAGGTCAGGCGGCGTCACCTCCCAAACCACCGCGCGCTGCCGCGGCGTGCCACCTCCCCATCCATGCGCGACAGGGAGGATTTCCGCAGAAACCTAATTCGCCAGCGCCGCCTCCGTGTCGGCTGCCCGACCGTCGCCGGGCGGCACGTCTATGCCGAGCAACCTCCCCAGCAGCGGCTGGATGTCGACGCTGTCCATATCAGGCAGAATGACGCCGGCCGCGATGTCCGGTCCATGCGCGATGAACAGCGCCCGCATTTCCGGCGCGGCGTTGTCGTAGCCATGGGCACCGCCCCTGACCCGCGCGGGATCGGTGCGGTCCTTCACGCCGATGAACCAACCGGTCTCGGCCATGCAGACAATCGCGGGAATGCGACGGTGATGGCCAAAGGCGAGGCGTTCCGGAATGTCGGCCTTGCGCCAGCATTCCATGTGCGGCGAAGCCCCCAGCAAGGCCGCCTCGACCTCCGCCTCGCGGCCGGGAACGGGATCGAGCATGGCGACGGGCCCCTGGGCGACGGACTGGAAGGCGTCTCCGGAAACCCGGTCGTCGAGCATCACCACTCGCTCGCCGGAGATGGGTGCCATGCCGTGGTCCGCGACGATTACGAGATTGGGCTGGATCCCGCGCGCTTCGAGGCCGACGAGCAATGCAGTGATGGCGGCGTCCACCTGCGCCAGCGCCTCGTTCACCTCGGCGGACTCCGGGCCGAAACGATGCCCCGCCGTGTCCAGAATGTCGAAATAGAGGGTCGCCAGCCGGGGGCGCTCCTCAACCGGCAGGGTCAGCCAGCCCAGCAGCATATTGACCCGCGCGCTGGACGGCACCGACTGCTCAAACGGCAGCCAGTAGCGTGGGCGTACACCGCCGATCGCCGCCTCTGACCCCGGCCAGAACAGGGTCGCGGAGCGAATGCCCGCGCGCTCGGCCGTGACCCAGATCGGCTCGGCGTCGTCATACCAGACGCGGTCCATCACTTCCGCCCGGTTGCCCAGGCTGAAGGTCCGGCCCGGCAGCGAGGCGTCGCGCATGGTGTTGTAGATCAGGCCATGGTGGTCGGGATGTTTGCCGGTCGCGAGGGTGTAGAAATTAGGGAAGGTCACGGTCGGAAAGGATGGCTGCATCCCTCCGTCCGCCGTCGCGCCTTCGGCCGCCAGCCGCGACAGGGTCGGCGTGATGCCTCGCTGCAGATAGTCGGCACGGAAACCGTCGATGCCGATCAGGATCACGGGTCGGTCCTGAGCGGCGGCCGACGTCGAGGCCATGACGAGGACGATCATCGCTGAGAGGATGAAACGCAGGGGCATCGGAAACTCCGCACCAGAATGGGACATTGCCTAACCTTAATCTGCGACACGTCGGCGACGGGTTGCCTATGGTTGTCTGGACAGCCAAGCTGCCCGAATGAGCGCAGTCATCAAAACACACGGCCTGACCAAAACCTATGGCGCGGTTCGCGCCCTGGACGGTCTGGACCTGAGCATCCCCAAGGGCGGCGTCTACGGCGTCCTCGGACCCAACGGGGCCGGCAAGTCGACCCTGTTCCGCATCCTGCTGGGCCTGATCCGGCCGACGGACGGCACGGCGACCATCATGAGCGGGCCGGTCGGCGACATCGCCCACATGCGCCTCACGGGCTCGATGATCGAGACGCCGCGCTATCCCCCCTATCTGACGGCACGGCAGGTGCTGCGCTGGCTGGCGCTGGAGCACGGCATCGCGGGCACGGCGGACATTCCATACTGGCTGGAGCGTGTCGGGCTGACCGAGGCGGCGGACCGGCGGGTGCGCGGCTTCTCGGTCGGCATGATGCAGCGGCTGGGCGTCGCCGCCGCCCTGCTGAGCAAACCCGAACTGATCATTCTGGATGAGCCGACCAGCGGCATGGACCCCCCCGGCATCCAGGAGATGCGGGCGCTGATCCGCAGCCTGGCCAATGACGACGGCATGACCGTGGTGCTGGCCAGTCACCAGCTGCTGGAGGTTCAGCGCGTCTGCGATCGCGTGGCCATCCTGAACAAGGGCAAACTGGTCCGCGAAGGTGCCGTCAGTGAACTCACCGCCG
>JBBQOK010000066.1:0-13892 GCA_038330765.1 Caulobacterales bacterium
CCATGGTCACCTTCCTGAACCTGATCGCGGCCGAGCCCGACATCGCCCGCGTGCCGGTGATGATCGACAGCTCCAAATGGGAGGTGATCGAGGCGGGCCTGAAATGCGTTCAGGGTAAGCCGATCGTGAACTCGATCTCGATGAAGGCGGGCGAGGCCGAGTTCCGTCAGCAAGCTGTCAGCTGCCTGCGCTACGGCGCGGCCGTGGTGGTCATGGCGTTTGACGAGGTGGGTCAGGCCGACACCGCTGCGCGCAAGATCGAGATCTGCACCCGCGCCTATCGCATCCTCGTGGACGAGGTCGGCTTCCCGCCAGAGGACATCATCTTCGACCCCAACATCTTCGCCGTAGCGACGGGGATCGAGGAACACGACAACTATGCCGTCGATTTCATCGAGGCGACCGCCGAGATCAAACGCACCCTGCCCTACGCCCGCGTCTCCGGCGGCGTATCGAATGTGTCGTTCAGCTTCCGCGGCAACGAGCCGGTGCGCCGGGCGATCCACTCGGTCTTTCTGTATCACGCCATCCAGGCGGGCATGGACATGGGCATCGTCAACGCCGGCGACCTGCCCGTCTATACCGACATCGAGTCGACGCTGAGGGAAGCCGTCGAGGACGTGATCCTGAACCGGCCGCAGCGGACCAATGTGTCGAACACCGAACGGCTGGTGGACATCGCGCCCAACTACAAGGGCGACAAGGGGGTGGCCCGGGTCGTCGATCTGAAATGGCGCGACGCCCCGGTCGGCAAGCGGATCGAACACGCCCTGGTCAACGGCATCACCGAATATATCGACGCCGACACCGAGGAGGCCCGGCTGTCGTTCGACCGGCCGCTGCACGTCATCGAGGGTCCGCTGATGGACGGGATGAATGTGGTCGGCGACCTGTTTGGCTCGGGCAAGATGTTCCTGCCGCAGGTGGTCAAGTCGGCGCGGGTGATGAAACAGGCCGTGGCCCATCTCGAACCCTTCATGGAGGCCGAAAAGGCGGGAAAGCCGCGCGAGCAGGCCGGTCGCATCCTGATGGCAACGGTCAAGGGCGACGTCCACGACATCGGCAAGAACATCGTCGGCGTCGTGCTTCAGTGTAACAACTATGAGGTCATCGACCTGGGAGTCATGGTCCCGGCCGACCGGATTCTGGACGCCGCGATCGAGCACAAGGTCGATATCGTCGGCCTGTCGGGCCTGATCACGCCGTCGCTGGACGAGATGGTGTTCGTGGCGCGCGAGATGGAGCGGCGTGGCTTTGACATCCCCCTGCTGATCGGCGGGGCCACCACCAGCCGGACGCATATGGCGGTCAAGATCGAGCCCGGCTATCGCGCGGGTTCGACCACCTATGTCGTGGACGCCAGCCGCGCCGTTGGCGTGGTCGCGGGTCTGTTGTCGAAGACCGAGCGGGCGAAGAATGAGGCCGTCACCCGCGACGAATACATCCGGATCCGCGAACAGTATGCCCGTGGCCAGGAGGTCAAGGCGCGCGCCGCCCTGCCCGCCGCCCGCCAGAACCGGTTCCAGCCCGATCCCGCGACACCCCTGCCCTGCGCGCCATCCTTCATCGGCGTCCGTGCCTTCGACAGCTGGGACCTGGCCGATCTGGCCGACCACATCGACTGGACACCCTTCTTCGCCAGCTGGGAGTTGATCGGGCGGTATCCGCTGATCCTCGAGGACGAGATCGTCGGTTCGGCCGCGCGCGACCTGTTCGCGGACGCCCAGGCCATGCTGAAGCGGATCGTGGACGAGAAATGGTTCACGGCGCGCGGCGTGGTCGGCTTCTGGCCGGCCAACGCCGTCGGCGACGACATCGCTGTCTATGCCGATGAGACCCGCACCGACGAAATCGCCCGCTTCCACACCCTGCGCCAGCAGATCAAAAAGTCGAACGGCAAGCCCAACCTGGCGCTGTCGGACTTCGTCGCCGAAGACGGTCAGGACTATATCGGTGCCTTCGCCGTGACGTCAGGCCATGGCGAGCTCGAGATCGCCAAACGGTTCAAGGACGCGGGCGACGACTATTCCGCCATCATGGCCACGGCCCTGGCCGACCGTCTGGCCGAGGCCTTTGCCGAAGCGCTGCACAAGCGGGTCCGCACCGAACTGTGGGGCCATGCGGCGGGCGAGACGACGACCGTCAAGGACCTGATCGCTGAACGATATCAAGGCATTCGCCCCGCGCCCGGCTATCCGGCCCAGCCCGATCACACGGAGAAGGCGACGCTGTTCCGGCTGCTGAATGCCGAGGACAACGCCGGCATGGCGCTGACCGAAAGCTTCGCCATGACGCCGCCGGCGTCGGTGTCAGGGCTCTATTTCGGCCATGCCGAAAGCCACTATTTCGGTGTCGGCAAGATCGATCCCGATCAGGTCGCCGACTATGCCCGACGCAAGGGCTGGGACGTGGCCACCGCAGAGCGCGGGCTGGGGCCGATCCTCAACTACGACCCGGGGGCGACGGCGCGTAGCAACGCGGCCTGAACCACATCCCGGCCGTCTGTCTCCGCCGTCCCGGAATTCCCCGTCCCTGGTCTTCGAATTCCCCGAAGATTCGTCTCCGAATTCTCGGCCTATTCCAGCCCCGCCTCTGCCGGTGTCACGGGTGGCGTGGTGATGTTCTCGCGCAAGCGCCGCGCGGCGTGTTCGCAGCGGCCCGGCAGGCCGAAGAACAGGCCGAAGGCCTGGCTGCGCACCGCCTCGTCCTGACCGGCCAGCGGCGCCCATTTGGACGTGGCCTCGGCGGCGGCGGCCTGGGCCGCAGCACGGCTGCGCGCGGTCTGGCGGGGTTCGGCGACCTGCAGGGCCGAGCCGAAGTCGGCGGCCTCGAGCCGGCCCAGCCGGATGATGTCCTGATCCAGAGCGTCGGCGCTGGTCAGGGTCAGGCCGAGGGCGACATGGCCGTTCACCAGCGCCTCGCACCAGGCGACCAGCGGATAGTCCTCTTCCGGCGCGCCGCGCGGCAGAGGGTTGGCGTAGGCCACAGCTTCACGGATTCGCAGGGCGTCGACGGTCTCGACGGCGGCCGGGGCGGCGGTGACCACCGGTGCGTCCACCCGGGGGGCGGTCACGATGGGGCCGTCCTGGGCGGCGGCCGGCGCGGTCTGGATCATCAGGGCGGCGGCGAGGACGAGAGCGGGGGCAAGGCGGGCGATCATTACGGCTCCGGAGACGGGAAGGTTCGGATGCCGCAACGCTTCAGGCCCGGCAATGGTTTTTCCATGGCGACGATTGTCTCGCCGGCAGCCGGATAAAGAAAAAGGCGGCGGACCCGAAGGTCCGCCGCCCCAGTTTTCTCTCTTCCGACCGCTGGACTAGAAGCGGTAGGCGATGCTGAAACGCACCTGGCGCGGAGCCTGATACGCCGTGACCCTGCCGTAGTTCGGATCCGGCGAACCCGCCGCCAGATCGCCGAACTCGTTAAAGTCCTGCTGCGATGCGAAGTCGAACACGTTGAAGACGTCCGCACGAAGCACGAGGCTATCGCCCGGGATTTCAAACACTTCACCCAGATCATAGGCGAAGGTCAGGTCCAGGGTCTTCAGCCACTCACTCTCGAAGGACTCGCCACGCGGGGTGGCGACGCCGCCGCAGAACCACGACGCCGGGCCGTAGAGCGAGGCGAAGAAGTCCGTCGGGTGAACGCCCTGGCAACCGAATTGACGCGGCGACTGGATGATCAGGTTGGCGCCGATGTTCAGGGCCGGGGTCGCCTGCCAGTTACCGAACGCCTTGAAGGTGTGCGCGCGGTGGTTGGGCAGGAAGCCGTACGAGTTATCGGTCAGGCCCGGCTGGTCGAAGTCCTGCGACAGACCGGGGTCGGTCTGGCCGTTGTCGGACTTCAGAGCGCCTTCGTAGTTGCCCTTGTTTTCCGACCAGACGTAGCTGAAGCGACCGCCCCAGACACCGTCGAACGGCTTCTCGAGCGAGAACTCGACCGCCTTATAGGTGCGCTCCGGGTCCGGGTAGCCCAGCTGGGCGGCCGTGAGGGTGACCTCACGGTCGGCCGTGATCACGCCACCCGTGGCCGCGGACAGATCGGCACCGGACAGGGTGATGACCATGTCCTCGCCGGGGTTGGTGAGGACGTACTGGTGGAAGCCGTACCAGACGTTGTAGCAGATCGCCGCCGAGAGGCCGCCGCCCGCCGCTTCGCAGTAGTCCAGAACAGCGGCGTCGATGGCCACGTCGTCAATGGCCGTACCGATTTCGCGGTAGGTGCCCTTGATGCCCATGGTCCAGTCGCCGAACACGCGCTGCTCGTAGCCGAGAATGAACTCGTCCACATACATCGGGTCCAGTTCCTTATCGACCTGGGTCGAGATCGGACGGGTGGTGCCGTCGGCCAGGTTGGTGCCGCTGACGAAGGTGCCGAGGATCGGCTCGTCGGTGACGTCGTTGATGCCGTCCTGGTTGGCATCGTTGACCAGATCGCCGTTGTTGACGTTCAGGTTCCAGGTGTCCTGCGTGAAGAACTCGCGCCCGGCCAGTCGCTGGTTGGTGTTGACCGCGACCGGCAGGAAGTAGCGGCCGTAGAAGCCGAACAGCTTGGCTTCACCGTCGCCGAAGACGTCATAGGTCGCGCCGAGACGCGGAGCCCACTGGTTCTGCAGGTCAACGAAGGCGACGCCGTCAACGTTCTCGTTCTCGAAGCCTTCGTTGCGGATGCCGATGTTCAGGGTCAGCTGGTCCGTGACTTCCCACGAGTCTTGCAGGTAGTAGGCGTTCTGGGTCGAGGACCAGGCACCGTCGTTGTCGTAGGCGCGGATCCGGACGCGACGCGGCGCGCCGATCAGGTCGACGCGAGCGCCTGCCGTCGCGGCGGTGAACAGCGTCTGGTAGCGATACCAGAGACCGCCCGTGACTTCGCCGGTGCAGGCGATGAGCGGCGTGATGCCGCCGGGACGGCAATAGCTGTAGCCGGCACCCGAGTAATCTAGGGTCTGGCTCGCCTCCAGCGTCTCCTGGTCGATGCCGAAGCGGAAGTGGTGCGAACCGAAGAAGTCGGCGTAGACGTCGACGTCGGCGCGCAGGATGGTGCGCTCGTCTTCGTTGGTCGACGGCTGGCCCACACCCCAGATGCCGCGGCGCGGGAAGCCCGGAAGCTGATCGGTGATCAGCGCGCCGGCGTCGCCCGGAGAGAAGCTGTATTCGTTGTACTCGTTCTTGCCATAGGCCAGCGAGGTCGTCAGCCAGTCGGTCCACACGCCGGTGTAGCGGGCGATCCAGTTTGAGCCGCCGAACTTGAAGGTCGAGGGCGTGAAGTCGCCGATCTCGTCGCCGCTGGCGTTGACGAAGATGTTGCGGGTCTGCTGCTCTTGCTCATCCGAGAAGTAGGTGAACTCGAGGCGGTGATCGTCGGTGACCAGGAAGTCGATCTTGGCACCGTAGAAGGGATCGTCCGAGGTCACGACGGTGCCGTTCGAGCCAGCGCCGAAGGCGGGATCGACCGTGGTCGTGCCGATGTTCCGGGATTCGCGATCACGGATATTGTACAGGCCGAAGATGAACAGACGGTCCTGGATAATCGGGCCACCGAAGTCGAAGATGATGTCCGAGGTCGAGCTCTCGTCGAAATTGTTCTGGGCCAGGTAGGTGTTCGGCGAGTCTTCGCGCAGGCTGTCCGGCGACCAGTAGCCCGTGATGCCGAATTCCCACTCATTGCCGCCCGACTTGGTCGTGCCGTTCAGCACGCCGCCGGTGCCACGACCGAATTCCGACGAATAGCCGCCGGTCTTGGTTTCAAGCGTCTGGTAGAATTCGAACGGAACGACCGACGAACCGGTGAAGTCCCGGAATTTCGTGATGTTCAGGCCGTTGATGAAATAGGTGTTCTCACCGGCCGAGGACCCGCCGATGGTCGGGATGCCGCCGAAGGCACTATCCGAAGCGGTCACGCCCGGAGCCAGCAGGGCCACGGCGTTGCCGTCACGCGCGATCGGGATGTTGCGCGACAGTTCCTCGACGTTGACCGTCAGGCCGGTCGTGGTGGAGTCGAAGTCCGAAACGGCGCGGCGCACGCCGACGATGACGACTTCGTCGATCTGCGTGGCGTTGTCGGCCGAGGCCCCCATGGTCAGGGTCAGCGAGGCGGTGCCGCCCGAGCCGACGTTCACGGTGTCGGTCAGCGAGTTGTAGCCCGCCGCGTTGACGACGACTTCATAGGTGCCCTGCGGCAGGGCCACGGCGCGGAAGCCGCCCGAGGCGTCAGTGGTGAAGGAGCGCGTGAAGCCTTGGCTCACCGAACGAAGCGAGACGCTGGCACCCGCGACCGGAGCGCCGCTCTGGTTCGCCACGGTGCCGGAAACGGCACCCTGGGTGAGGTTTTGCGCGATGGCGACCGAGGGCGTCATCAGGGTGAGGGCCGGAGCCGCCACCAGCGCCATAAGCGCGGTGCCGCCGATCATGGTCGAGTGCAGCAAACGCTGCTTGATGGTTTGGGTCTTCAAAGCTGGTTCCTCCTGAGACCGTGGTGCGCGTCCAAAAGGACGCGAACAGCAACGGCAACCAAATTCCACGCACCCCAATGCGCGCAGATTACGGACACCCTAGACTTGGCTCTGCCATAACGCAGCACAATTACGGCCCCGTAACCCAATCATGGCCACTCTGTCGCAATCCCGCCACACGCGCGAATAACAAACTGATTTGTCAGGAGTAATATCGAACATGATTGCGACATTGCATGGATTGTCGGGGCAGGTCTGGGCCGCAGGCCAGATCGATCCGACCCAGATCCCCGACCTCGCAGCCGCCGGATTCACCTGGTTGGTGAATCACCGTCCCGACGATGAGGAGCCCGGCCAGCCGACGGCCGCGGTGGTGGCCGACGCCGCGATCCAGGCCGGAATGCAGGTGCTTCATGCGCCCGTGCGCGGCCTGCCGGACGCAGCGACTGTGGCCGCCACGCGCGAGGTGCTCGATGCGTTGGGGGCCGACGGCAAGGCCGTGTTTTTCTGCCGCTCCGGTATGCGCTCGGCGGCGGCCTGGGCCATGGCCGAGCGGCTGAACGGCGCAGACCCCGACGCCCTGCGGCAGGCGACGGCGGCGGCCGGCTACGACCTCAGCCGGGTTCCGCTCTAAAGCGTCAGCGGGATATACCGACGCGGACGGCATAGGGTGCCGGTTCCGGGGTGCAGGACGCGACAGCCAGTTGCACCGCCATGATACACAGGAAGGCCGCCGCGATGGGCTGGAGCCGATTTGAGACAGCCAGGGCGATGGAAACGGCCATGTCAGGCACTCCGCGGAGGGTTTACAGGACCCTGACGCAAGGCCCGCGCCGCGCCGGGCGCGCACATCCATGATCCCGTTCGTGCGCGATCCCGACGTGGTCCATGGCCGGGTCGAGGCCGTCTCGCCCCTGATTCGGCGGGTAGTCGCGGCCAACCCCGGGCCTTTCACCTACACCGGCACGGGAACCTACATCGTCGGACGAGCGGACGCGGGTGCCCGGGTGGCGGTGATCGATCCGGGACCGCCCGACGAGGCCCATCTGGCCGCCCTGCTGGCGGCGGTGGCCGGGCAGACGGTCAGCCATGTTCTGGTCACCCACACCCACCGGGACCATTCCCCCCTCGCCCGCCCCTTCGCCCAGGCCGTCGGCGCGCCGGTGCTGGCCGCCCGGCCACCCCCGCGCGGAGTTCAGATCTCCGGCAGCCTCGACGAGGAAGACGACGACACCTTCCAGCCGGACACCATCCTGATGGGCGGCGAGACAGCGAACGGCGACGGCTGGATGATCGAGGCCATGGCCACGCCCGGTCACGCCTCGAACCACATGGCCTTCATCCTGCGCGAGGAGAACGCCCTGTTCAGCGGCGACCATGTCATGGGCTGGTCGACCACTGTGGTGGCGCCGCCGGACGGCGACATGGCCGACTACATGGCCAGCGTCGATGCGGTCATCGCCCGGGGCTTCACCACGATCTGGCCGACCCACGGCGCGCCGATCACCGAGCCGGGGCCGTTCCTGCTGGCCTACCGGGCCCACCGGCTTGCACGCGAGGCCCAGATTCTGGCTCAGCTGGAGGCGGGAGCCCGGACGATCCCCGCCATGACGCCGCTGCTCTATACCGCCGTCGACCCGCGCCTGTGGCCGGCGGCGAGCCTGTCGGTCTGGGCGCATCTGATCGCCCTGGAGCGCGCCGGGCGGGTGCGGGCCATGCCGGCACCGGCCCTCGACGCCCTGTGGTCCCTGGCCTGAAGCCTAGCCGCCCGAGCGCAAGGTCGCGCTGATCCGCGTCGCCAGCCGGCAGGCCTCGCCGTCGTTGCGGCCGTGGCGCGCGGCGACCCGGACATCGGTGCGGCCCGGACGAATCCGGATTACGGCGTCATGGACCGATCCGAACCAGAACCCGGTGTGGGTCCCCGCAGCGCGCCCGACGTTGACGCGGCCCTGTTGGCTGAAGCCCGCCTGTTGCAGGGCATAAACGGCGAACTCTGGCGGAACCTGGGTCATGGCGGGCAAGGCACCGGGACAGGCCTCGACGCCCACGGTGCGCAGGGGTCCCCGCTCGCCCCTTTGGGAATCGAGCGTTCCGAAGCCCGGGATCTCGGTCAGGTCCGTGCTGACGTCGGTCGGCGGCGCGGCGGCGGCGCGCGACGTCTGCACGGCATACAGCCCCACCGTCGCGACCGAGACCAACAGACCGAACGCGGCCAGCCAGAACGGCGCGCGGCGGCGGAAGGCGCTGACCAGCAGCACCACGGCCGCGATCACCCCCACCGCTGCGAGCGCCACACCGACCCGCATCGCCAGCAGATCGTGACCGGTCTCAAAGCTCCAGCCGCCGAAACGCGTCCCCATCGCGGCGACGAAGACCAGCAAGGGTGCCGCCAGCACCAGCAGGCTCAACCGCTGGCCGCCTCCGCCTTGCTTGCGACCCCGTCCGGCCATCGGTTCAGCCCGCCGTCGGAAGGCGGTAGTCCTTCATCCGCTCGCGCACGAGCTTCTTGTCTATCTTGCCGGTCGCCCCGAGCGGGATGTCGTCAACGAAGACGACGTCGTCCGGCATCCACCATTTGGCGATCTTGCCCTGCAGGAAATCGAGGTGCTCCTGCTTGTTCTCGCTCTGGCCGGGCTTGAGCTTGATGATCAGAACCGGGCGTTCGTCCCATTTGGGATGGGCCGCGCCGATGACAGCGGCCAGTTCGACCTTTGGATGGCCGACCGCGATATTCTCGATCTCGATCGAGCTGATCCACTCGCCGCCCGACTTGATCACGTCCTTGGCGCGGTCGGTGATCTGCATGAAGCCCTGCTCGTCAATGGTCGAGACGTCGCCGGTGTCGAAGAAGCCCTCGTGATCAAGGATGTCACCGCCCTCGCCCTTGAAATAGGCACCGGAGATGGTCGGACCCTTGATCATCAAGCGGCCATAGGTGTGCCCGTCATGTGGCATGTCCTGACCGGCGTAATTCTTCAGCTTCAGTTCGACGCCCAGCGGCGGCGTGCCCTGTTTGACCCGCCATTTCATCTGCTCATCGTACGGCAGGGCCCTCAGTTCGGGCGGCAGGTTGGACAGGGTGCCGATCGGCGAGGTCTCGGTCATGCCCCAGCCCTGCAACACCTCGATGCCGAACTCCTCATGGAAGGCGCGGATCAGGCTTTCGGGCACGGCGGATCCGCCGATCAGGACCTTCTTGACCGTGGGAATCTTGAGATTGTTGTCGCGCAGGTGGGCCAGCAGGCCCTGCCAGACGGTCGGCACGGCGGCCGAAAAGGTCACGCCCTCGCTCTCGATCAACTCATAGATGGCCTCGCCGTCCATGCGGGCACCCGGCATGACAAGGGTCGCACCGGAGGCAGGCCCCGCGAAGGCGATGCCCCAAGCATTGGCGTGGAACATCGGCACCACCGGCAGGATCACCTCGCTCGGCGACGGACCCAGCACCGTGGCCTGCATCCCCAGCAGCGTATGGATGAAGTTGGAACGGTGCGAGTACAGCACGCCCTTGGGGTTGCCGGTCGTCCCGGAGGTGTAGCAGAGGCCGCAGGCGGTCAGTTCATCGAACCCGCCCCAGGCCACGTCTTCCGACGCCGCCCCCAGCAGCGCTTCATAGCATTCCGCGCCCGGCAGCTTTGTCGCCGGCATATGCAGTTCATCGGTCATGACGACGACGCGCTGGACCGAGGGGCAATGCGGCAGGATAGCTTCGAGCAGGGGGATGAAGGTCAGGTCGACGAAGATGATCTTATCTTCGGCGTGGTTGATGATGTAGATCAGTTGCTCCGGGAACAGCCGCGGGTTCAGGGTGTGGCACACCGCGCCGATGCCCATGATGCCGTACCAGGCCTCCATGTGGCGGCTGGTGTTCCAGGCCAGGGTGGCGATCCGGTCGCCGACCTTGACGTCCCAGCCCTTGAGCACGCTGGAGACGCGCTTGGCCCGGGCGTGGATCTCGGCATAGGTGGTCCGGACGATCGGCCCCTCGACGGAACGGGTCACGACCTCGCGATGGCCATGCCAGTTCTTCGCGTGATCGAGGATCTTATCGACCGTCAGCGGCCAGTCCTGCATCAATCCAAGCATGCGTTTTCCCTTGCTTGCGCCTGCTGACCGAGGCGCTTGAAGAAAGGAGTATCGGGGTGGTCGGCGTTAGGCAACGTGACGCTAGGTCACCCTGCCGTCCCGCGCCACACTTGGCGTATCCGGTCCGCTGGCCCTAGAAGGCCTGATGCCCATTCTGATCGCCATCACCGGAGGTTCGGGTTCCGGCAAGAGCACCCTCGCCGAAACCCTGGTCGCCGCCCTGCCCCGCGATGCAGCGGTGCTGGTGCGCGAGGACTCCTACTATCGCGACGCGGCCAGCCTGCCCGGGTTCGACGCCGCGACGTTCGACTTCGACGACGTGGCCGCCCGCGACCACGATCTGATGGTCCGGGACCTGACCGCCCTCAAGGCGGGGCGCGACATCACCGCCCCGATCTATTCCTTTATCCATCACGGGCGCGAGCCCGGCGGCGAGCCGGTGCGGGCGGCGGACGTGGTCATCGTCGAGGGCACGCATCTGCTGTGCACCCCCGCGATGGTGGATCTGTTCGACATCCGCGTCTTCGTCGACACCCCGTCGGACATCCGCTTCATCCGTCGTCTGCTGCGCGACCAGGCCGAGCGGGGCCGCACCGCCGACTCCGTCATCCACCAGTATCTGCTGACCGTGCGCCCGGGTCATGAGCGGCTGACCGAGCCGTCACGCGGCAACGCCGACTTCATCGTCGCCGACGCCACCGCGGCCGTCCGGCTGGAGGACCCGCAGGCCGTGGTCCGGCTGGCAGCACCGGTGCTGGCCCATCCGTTGCTTGCGGCCCTGTTCACACGCTGATCGGAGAACATCGCTCGCCCACTTGACCGCGTCCGCGCTCGGGCGTCTGCTCTGCCCTTCAGCAAATGATGAGCGCCTATGCACGGCCCGGCCGACTCTCCATCATGGTCCAGCGACCCCAAGCAGCAGACCATCCTGAGGCTGGCCCGGCAGCGGTTTGTCCATGACGGCTACACCGCGACCAAGATGGAGCCGATCGCCCGCGAGTCCGGCGTGTCGACGGCCACTCTATACGCCCTGTTCGGCGGTAAGGACGGTCTGTTCGCCGCCGTCATCGATGACGCCGCCGAGGACTTCGCCCGCGAGATGGCAGGCGTTCGGGCGATTCACGGCGAAGCCGGTCTGACCCTGATCAGTTTCGCCGAGGCCTATGCGGGCTTCATGAGCGATCCGTTCGTGCGCGCCGTCTTCCGGCTGGTCATGGCCGAGCGGCCGCGCTTTCAGGCGGTGGCGATCCGGTTCTTCGAGAAGGGCCGGGTCGAGTTCGGAGCAACGCTGATCGAGATACTGGTGCGACTGGCCGCGTCGGGCGCGCTGCGTCCGCTGGACCGGCCGTCCTGGGCCGCCGGGCACCTGATGGGCATGATCGAACACCCGATCTTCTTCGTGCCCCTGGTCACGGGCGATGAAGTGCACGCGCGCCGCTCGAACGCCGAGGTGGCCGCCGATGCGGTCGAGACCTTCCTCGCCCGCTACGGGGCCTGAACGCCGACGATCAGGGCCACAGCCGGGTCTTCGTCCACCCGTCGCCGACCCGGTCAAAACACAGCCGGTCGTGCAGGCGGAACGGCCGGTCGCGCCAGAACTCGACGTGATCGGGGACCACACGCCAGCCGGTCCAGTGCCCGGGGCGCGGCACGTCGCCGTCGCCGAAGCGGGCGGTCTGCCGCACCACCGCGGCTTCCAGCGTCTCGCGGCTGTCCAGCGGCCGGGACTGGTCGGATGCCCAGGCACCGATCCGGCTTTCGCGGGCGCGACTGGCGAAATAGGCGTCCGCCTCCGCCTCCGTCACCGGCTGGACGGCCCCGCGCACCCGCACCTGCCGCCGCAGCGTCTTCCAGTGGAACAGCAGGGCCGCCGACGGATGCACCGCCAGCGCCTCGCCCTTGGCGCTCTCGCGATTGGAGTAGAAGGTGAAGCCGCGCTCATCGACGTCCTTGAGCAGCACCATCCGCGCGTCCGGCGCGCCCGCAGCGTCCACGGTCGCCAGGGTCATGGCGTTGGCGTCATTGGGCTCATACCGTTTGGCGTCTTCCAGCCATTCTACGAACAGGCCGATCGGCTCCGCGCGCTCAAACACGGTCTCGTCGCCGTTGGCGGCCAAAGCGGCGGCATACTGGTCCGCATACTCTTCGCGGGTCGGGCTGGGCGGGATCACGGGTGCGTTCATGATCTCCAGATAGACCGTCACGGCCCCGCTGGGGAGAGGCGTCACGGTTAACCCGGTCTTGACCATGGTTGCGGCTTTAGTGGCGGATGCGCGTCCGATCGCAATCCGAAGTCGCCTCCCTCACCGAGGCCCACGCCCTGCTTGGCCTGACCGGCCCGGTGGAGGGCGAGGCCCTGACCGCCGCCTTCCGCGCGGCGGTGAAGGCGGCGCGCCCGGGTTCACCGGACGGGGACGAAGCCCGCTTCCGCCGCGTCATCGCCGCCTGGCAGCTGATCCAGAGCCTTAAAACCCGCCCGCTGGCCCTCGCCGCGCCCGCCGCCACCGCCGCCTGCCCGCCCATTGTCACCATCGGACCGATGGACGCCCTGAACGGCGGACGCGTCGCGGTGCGGTTCGCCGGCCGGACGCTGGACATCCGCCTGCCCAAGGGGCTGCGCAGCGGCGAGCATCTTCGATTGAAGGGCGCCGGCCCCGACGGCTCCGACGCTTATCTGCCGGTGCTGATCCGCCGCGCCGACGGCCTCAGCGTGCTGGGCGATGACCTGTTCATGGACCATCCGATCCCCACCCGCCTGCTCGGGGACGGCGGACGGCTGGAGATCGGCACCCACGCCGGTGCCCGCTCCGCCTGGATCGTAGCCGGGCAGACGCCGCTGCGGCTCAGGCTCAGGGACCTGGGTTTGCCCGCGCGCGGCTCCCGGCGTCGGGGCCATCTGTTCGTCAACCTGAAGCCCTCGGACGACATCCCCTCGGCGGCGGAGGATTTGCTGGTCCGGTTCACGCGCGTCTGGACGCCGGACCGCATGGCGGCTTAGGTCGCTCCATGTCGCACAACACTTTCGGCCACCTGTTCCGCGTGACCACCTGGGGCGAGAGCCATGGCCCCGCCATCGGCTGCGTCATCGACGGCTGCCCGCCGCTGATCGCGCTGACGGAGGCCGACCTCCAGCCCTGGCTGGACCGGCGCAAGCCGGGCGGCAGCCGCTTCGTCACCCAGCGCCAGGAAAGCGACACCGCCCGCATCCTGTCGGGGGTGTTCAACGACGGCAACGGACCGGTGACCACCGGCACGCCGATCGCCATCCAGATCGACAATGAGGACGCCCGCTCGAAGGACTATGGCGAGATCGCCCGCGCCTTCCGCCCCGGCCACGCCGACTACACCTACCAGG
>JBBQOK010000067.1:0-13649 GCA_038330765.1 Caulobacterales bacterium
TCTGGTGCAGCTGGATCGCGACGAGACCATCCGCCCCAACACCGACATGCAGACGCTTGGTGCCCTGAACGCCTCCTTCGCCATGATGGGAGAGATGGCCTTCGACAGCGTGATCAACCAGCGCTACCCCGAGGTCGAGCGCGTCAATCACGTCCACACCCCCGGCAACTCCTCGGGCATCGTCGACGGCTCCGCCGGCGTCCTGATCGGCACGCTGGAAGCCGGCAAGGCGCTGGGCCTCAAGCCGCGCGCCCGCATCGTCGGCGCGGCCTCGATCGGCTCCGAGCCCTCGATCATGCTGACCGGCCCCGAGTTCGTGACGAAGAAGCTGCTCGGCAAACTGGGCATGACCGTCGCCGACATCGACGTCTGGGAGCTGAACGAGGCCTTCGCCGCCGTGGTGCTGCGCTACATGCAGGCGCTCGACATCCCGCACGACAAGATGAACGTGAACGGCGGCGGCATCTCCATGGGCCACCCGCTTGGCGCCACCGGCGCCATGATCACCGGCATCGCGCTGGACGAGCTGGAGCGGTCCGACAAGTCGACCGCCCTGATCACCCTGTGCATCGGCGGCGGCATGGGCACCGCCACCGTCATCGAACGCGTCTGAGGGCCATGACGCTGCGTCCCATCAGCTTCGCGGACCTCGATACGGTCTGCGACCATCGGCGCCGGATGTTCGACGCCGCCGGCCGGGACGCGGCGGTGCTGGACCGGATGGATCCGGCCTTTCGGATATGGGCGACCTCGCGCCTGCGCAGCGGCGAATATACGGGCTGGATCGTCGAGGCGGACGACCGTCCCGCGGCGAGCGTGGGCCTGATGTTCATCGACTGGCCGCCCCACCCGGAACATCCGGACTGCGACCGCCGCGGCTATGTGCTGAACCTGTTCGTCGAACCCGGGCATCGCGGCCGGGGGCTCGCCCGGCGGCTGATGCAGCGGGTCGAGGACGAGGCGCGGGCGCGCGGCGTCAACTACCTGATACTCCACCCGACCGCCCAGGCGCGGCCGATGTACGAAACCCTGAACTGGCAGGCGACTTCCGAGATGTCGCTGCGTCTGAACTGAAATCCGAGGAAGCCCGATGGAAAACTTCAAGATTGACGTCGACGCCGACGGCATCGCCCTGATCACCTTCGACGTCCCCGGGCGGTCGATGAACACCCTGACCTCGGGCGTGATGCAGGAAATCCCCGAATGGGTCGAACGGGTGAAGACCGACGACGCCATCAAGGGCGCGGTCCTGACTTCGGGCAAGGCGAGCGGCTTCTGCGCCGGCGCCGACCTCGGCGACATGGCCGGCGGCATGCTGGCCGGGGGTTCGTTGCAGGACGCCTATGACGCCGGCTGGAAACTGAACGGGGCCCTGCGCGCGCTGGAGACCTGCGGCAAGCCGGTCGCCGCCGCCATCAACGGCCTGGCCCTCGGCGGCGGGCTCGAACTCACCCTCGCCTGCCACTACCGGGTCGTCGGCGACGACAACAAGATCCAGCTCGGCCTGCCCGAGATCAAGGTCGGGCTGTTTCCCGGCGGTGGCGGCACCCAGCGGCTGACGCGCCTGATCGGTGTGCAGGCGGCGATGACCGCCATGAGCGCCGGTTCGTCGTGGCGCCCGAACGACGCCAAGGGCGCCGGCGTGGTGCATGAGGTTGTGGCCAAAGGAACCGAGATCGACGCCGCCAAGGCCTGGATCAAGGGCGGCGGCAAGGCCGTCCAGCCGTGGGACGACAAGGCCTTCAAGCTTCCCGGCGGCGGCCCCTACCACCCGGCCGGCATCCAGAATTTCCTCGTCGGCAACGCCATGCTTCGCAAACAGTCCTACGGCAACTATCCGGCCGTGCTGAACCTGATGAAGGCCGTCTATGAGGGCGTCCAGGTCCCCATGGACGCGGCCCTGCGCATCGAGACCCGCTATTTCATCAAGACCCTGATGACGCCGCAGGCCCAGGCCATGATCCGCTCGCTGTTCCTGTCCAAACAGGAACTCGACAAGGGGGCCGTCCGCCCCGCGGGCCAGCCCAGGTCTGATCCGAAGAAGGTCACCGTCATTGGTGCCGGTATGATGGGCGCGGGCATCGCCTATGTGCAGGCGCTGGCCGGAATCGAGACCATCCTGATCGACCGCACCCAGGAGGACGCTGACAAGGGCAAGGCCCACGTCGAGGAACTGCTCAAGAAGCGCCTGTCGCGCGGCCAGCTGACCCAGGACAAATACGACGCCCTGCTCGGCTCCGTCACAGCCACCACCGACTATGACCTGATCAAGGGCTCCGACCTCGTCATCGAGGCGGTGTTCGAGAACCGCGAGATCAAGGCCGATGTCACCAGGCGCGCCGAGGCCCAGCTGGCACCCGGTGCCGTGTTCGGCTCCAACACCTCGACCCTGCCGATCACCGGCCTGGCCGAGGCCTCGGTCCGTCCCGAGGACTTCATCGGCATCCACTTCTTCTCGCCCGTCGACAAGATGATGCTGGTCGAGATCATCCTTGGGGAGAAGACCGGCGAGGCGGCCATTGCGAAGGCGCTGGACTACATCATCAAGATCAAGAAGACCCCGATCGTCGTCAACGACGGCCGCGGCTTCTACACCTCGCGCTGCTTCGGCACCTATGTCGCCGAGGGCCTGGCCATGCTGGAGGAGGGCTACGCCCCCGCCATGATCGACAACATCGGTCGCATGACCGGCATGCCGCGTGGCCCGCTGGAGATGCATGACGACGTGGCCCTGGACCTGTCGGTCAAGATCGCCAAACAGACCCAGGCCGATCTCGGCGACGCCTATGAGCCGCTGCCCGGCTGGAAGATCGTCAAGACCATGGTCGAGGACCTCGGCCGCTACGGCCGCAAGAACGGCAAGGGCTTCTACGACTATGAGACCAAGCCCAAAAAACTGTGGTCAGGCCTCAGCGAACTGGCTCCGGTGACGATCAACGAGTCCACGCCGGAACTGGTCGAGGACCAGAAGCAGCGCCTGCTCTATCGGCAGGCGGTCGAGGTCGCGCGCTGCTGGGAAGAGGGCGTCATCGACGACCCGCGCGAGGCCGATGTCGGCGCCATCCTGGCCTGGGGCTTCGCGCCCTGGACCGGCGGCCCGATCACCATGATCGACCAGACGGGGTTGAAGGCCTTCGTGGCCCAGGCCGATGACTATGCCGCCCGCTACGGCGACCGCTTCAAGGTCCCGCAACTGCTGCGCGACATGGCCGCCAGGGGTGAGACCTTCTACGGAAACTTCGAAGGCAAGCAGAAGGCCGCGGCCTGAGCTGACAAGGGACGGGTCAGAGGTTCACCACCTCGAGCCCGTCCCCGGCCGACCGCCGGCACCAGCACGACCGATTCTGACGTAGCCCCATGCCATAGTGTTCGCGCGATCCGGTTCCAGCGTGAACCGGACGCTTCGGACGGCAATTTCCGGAGCTCGGAAACGGTTTCATCGGGATAAAAGCTACAGCCATCCGCACTCAGTGCACGCTGTGCACGCTTTGCACTGTATTTTTCCAGCCTTGACCCCGGCCGCTCCCGGCTCCACCCCTCGACCCACGCCGACAGGAGTTGCTGATGATCCGCCCGTTCCTTCTCGCCCTCCTGCTTGCCGGCACCGCGACCGCTGCCGAGGCCCAGAGTCTGCTGATCCGGGGCGGCCCGATCTACACCGGCGTCGAGGCCGCGCCGATGGCCGAGGTCGTTCAGGTCCGTGACGGTCGCATCGTCTATGTCGGCGCGGCGGCCGGTGCCCCTGACGCCGAGGGACTGACCCCCGTCGACCTGAAGGGTGCGGCCCTGTTCCCGGGCTTCACCGACGGCCACGCCCACCTCGACGGCATCGGCTGGCGCGAGCTGACGCTGAACCTCGAGGGCTCGGCCTCCGTCGCCGACGCCATGGCCCGGTTGTCCGCCTGGGCGGCCGCTCATCCCGAAGGCCCGATCGCCGGCCGCGGCTGGATCGAGACTCGCTGGCCCGAGGCGCGCTTCCTGACGCGGCAGGATCTCGACGCCGCCGCCCCGGGCCGGGTTGTTCTTCTCGGCCGTGCCGACGGTCACGCCGTGGTCGCCTCCAGCCCCGCCCTTGCCGCCGCAGGGGTCACGGCCGAAACTTCCGCCCCATCCGGCGGTGAGATCCTCAAGGACGACGCCGGACAGCCCACCGGAATGTTCGTCGACGCGGCCGAAGCGCTGGTCGCCGGCCTGATGCCCCAGGCCGACCCCGCCGCTCTGCGCGAGGCCTATCGCGCCGGCTTCCGGGTCGAGGCCGAATATGGCTGGACCGGCCTGCATTTCATGAGCGCCCCGTGGCGCGACGTGCCCTTGATGGAGGCCATGGCCGAGGCGGGCGAGGCGCCGATCCGCGTCTACAACAGCATCACGCCCGACGGCGCGGCCGAGTTGATCGCCGGCGGCCGGCGCAACGTCGCCGACGGCCGCATCATCACCCGGGCGATCAAATACTATGCCGACGGCGCGCTCGGCTCGCGTGGCGCAGCCCTGTTCGAACCCTATGCCGACCGGCCCGACACCTCCGGCCTGATGCAGATCGACGGCACCCACATCCTGCCGCTCTATGAGGCGGCGCTGAAGGCGGGCATCCAGGTCGCCACCCACGCTATCGGCGACCGCGCCAACGCCGAGGTGGCCGACTGGTATCGCGTCGCCATGGACGCCGTGCCGCCCGGGGAACGGGCGAACGGGGCCGATGTCCGCTGGCGTATCGAACACGCCCAGATCATCCACCCGCGCTGGTTCGACATCTTCCCCGCCGTCGGCATCATCGCCTCGATGCAGCCCAGCCACGCTATCGGCGATCTGCATTTCGCCCCGGCGCGCCTCGGCGACGAGCGGCTGGACGGTGCCTATGCCTGGCACACTCTGGTGGACCTCGGCGTCGTCGTCGTCGGCGGCTCGGATTCGCCCGTCGAGCGCGGCGACCCGCTGATCGAATTCTACGCCGCCATCGCCCGCCGTGACCTTGAAGGGTTCCAGGGCCCCGACTGGCGGCCGCAGGAGGCGGTCGACCGCCAGACCGCGCTGAAGATGTTCACCCTCTGGCCGGCGTTCGCCAGTTTCCGCGAAGACGAGCTGGGCACCATAGAGGTCGGCAAGCGGGCGGACTTCACCGCCTTCTCCGTCGACCTGATGACTGCACCCGCCGCCGATATTCCCAAGGGCCATGCCGTGCTGACGGTGGTCGACGGCGTGGTGGTCCACCACGCCGACTGACGGCCTCAGAAGGTCTTGCGCACCCGGATCTGGTAGAAGGTTCGGGGGTCGATGTAGCGGTGCTCCACGAAGGCGATCGGACGGGCGGGCGTCCGGTCGGCATAGACGGTGCGCTCGACGTCGAAGTCGTTCCAGATGTTGATCTGGAGGCGGATCGAGAGGGTGTCGGTCGGCTTGTATTCCGTCCACCCCTCGAAATAGTCGTGGCCGCGCCAGCCCGAGGTCTGGTCGGGGTCGAAGCCCTTCTGGCCCAGCAGCGGGATGTAGGTCGCGCCCCACTGCAGCTTCCAGCGGGTGATGTCCTGCTCGAACGAGATCACCGCCTGGCTGGCGCGGACATTGGAGATCGGCCGGATTTCGCCCGTCGTCGGGTCGGTGACCTCGGTGTGGTTCCAGGTGTTCCGGAACCGGAACATACCGCCCGACAGCCCCAGCTTGTCGGTGGGCACCGCGACGGTCAGGGCCAACTGGTCCAGCGTGCCGTCGCCGATGTTGCCGACGGCGGACAGTCCCATGTCGAGGGGGATCACGTCCAGGGCGTCGGTGATCTCGTCGTGGCGCAAGCCGACGCTGACGATGCCGTCGCCCCAGAAGCGGCGCTCATAGATCAGTTCGCTGACCCAGCGTTGCTCCGGCTCCAGGTCGACGTTGCCGCCGAAGACGTTCTCGTCCTCCAGGTCGGCCGAGGCCGCGAAGTCGCCGAAGTCCAGCTGCCCGACCTCGCGCTCGAAGCGCAGGCTCAGCTGGTTGTTGGGCCTCGGCGTCCAGGTGGCCAGGACGCGGGGCTTGGCGAAGAAGAAGCTCTTCTCCTGCTCGGCGTCGCCCGACTGGCTGATGGTCGAGCTCTCCAGCCGCAGGCCGCCCTCGACGCTCAGTTCGGGGTTGACCCGCCAGGTCGCCGTGCCGAAGGCCTCGCCGCGCGTTTCCTCGACCTTCACCGAGGCGGAGGGCAGGGGCACCGGCGTTCCGCCGACGCTGAAGTTCTGCTCCACCTCGAGCATATTGTAGGCGATCTCGCCGCCCGTCTCGAACGTCAGGGATGAGGATTTTTCAAACCGCACCAGACCCCGCAGGATGCTCTCCGAAGAGTCGCCTTGGCCGGCGAAGCGCTGCTCCGGGCTGTCCACGCCGGCCAGTCGGGTGCGCGAGGTCGACACCTGCTCAAAGTCGTTCCACTGATGGATCAGCCGGGTCTCAAGCTTCAGCCGCTCGCTCAAGGGGCGGGTGTAGACCGCACCCACTTCGCCGCCGGTGCCGTCATTGTCGAACAGGCTTTCGCGGCGCACGTCGGGGGCGGTCTGCAGGTTGAGGTTATGGTAGTCGTTCAGGCCGTAGCGCGCTGTCAGGTCGATCTTGCCGCCGAACATCGGCGCGGCGTAGTTGCCGCGAACCGATTGCCCCCCGCCCCAGGAGTCGTTGTAATAGTCCTCGCGGCGGATGACGGTCCCATTGGCGTCGGTGCGGACCACGGGACCGACGCCGTTCGCGTCGCTGACCGAAACGCCGTCGCTGAGCGTGACGCCCCAGGCCCGTTCGCCGTTGCGGGCGGTGAACTGGTAGCTGCCCGCGCCCGAGTCGCGGCCGCCGTCGAACAGGAAGGCGTTGGCGGTCAGGACCGACTGGTGCGTGTTCTCAGCCTTGAGGATCACGTTCACGACGACGGAATAGCCCTGCATGTCGATGCCCGGGGCACCTCCGCGGATCAGTTCGATGCGCTCGACCTGGCTGGCCAGGGTGCGCGACAGGACGTTGGAGCCGGTGTCGTTCTTGGAGGCGGGGCGGGCGCTATTGGTCAGGATGTTGCCGACCGCCCCCTCGAACCCCCGGCTGCCCGAACCGTCATTGATCGAGAAGCCGGGGACCCGCGCCACCATGTCGAGCGCCGTGTTCGGACGCTGATCGGCGAAGAAGTCGGGGGTAAAGACCAGCACGCCCTGTTGGCCTGCCTCCGCCGGGGCGGTCTGTTCGGGCGCGGGCGGGGATTGCGCCGCAGCGCCGCCGGCGGTGATCAGGATGGCGGTCGTGGCCATCAGGATGGTCTTGGTCATTGCAGGATTCCCCTCGTCGTGTGACGAGGGTGTGGCTTCCTGACGCGGCTCGCTCCAGTTACAAGATCGACAGGTGGGTTAAATCGGAGACAGCATTACAGTCTTGTCATGCTGATGTTCTTAATCGGGCGGATTAGTTCCACTCTATACTTCATGCGGCAGGTATCCATGAAATCATTGTCCGTATTCTTCGTCTCACTTGCCCTGATGGCCGGCGTTCCAGCGGTGGGGCAGGCGCAGACGGCCGACAATCCCGACGCCACCCGGATCGAGGAGGTGGTGGTGCTGGCGCGACGCTCGGGTGCTCCGATGTGGACGGTGACCCAGGGCGACAGCACCCTGATCCTCGTTGGTGCCATCACCGGCATTCCGCGCGATCTGCAATGGCGGCCCGACGATCTCGAAGCCGCGGCGGCCCGGTCCCAGCAGATCCTGACGCCGCAGGAGGGTCGCGCCTCGATCACCGACCTGTTCCGCGTTATCTGGCGCATCCGCACCATCGCCCGGATGCCCCGCGGCCAGACCAGTGCCGACTATCTGTCGCCCGAGTGGCAGGCCCGGCTCGACACCGTCATGGCCGAAGAGCGCAATCAGGACTGGCGCGAAAAGAGCCTGCTGATCCTTGGCTTCGACCTGATGCAGGAGAAGGCTGGCTACAGCGGTCGCCGGGGCGGCGACGACGCCCTGGATGTGATTCGCCGCGCCGCTCGCCGCGCTCGCGTTCAAACCCGCCCTGTCGGCACCGTGCGTGGCGACGAACTGATCAACAGCCTGATCGAGGCGCCGCAATCGGCCCATGTGCCCTGCGTCGAGGCCGCCATTTCGGCGGCGGAGGCGGGGCCGGACGCCGCGCGCGACCGGGCCGAGGACTGGCGCGCCCTGCGGATCGCCGACGTGGTCGCCTCTCCGATCGACAAGGCCCTGAACCAGTGCTGGCCCTGGGGCGATCCGGAAATCGCGCCGCAGCTGCATCAGCAATGGGCGGCGGCGATCGAGACCGCCCTGATCTCGCCCGGCGTCACCATGGGCGTGGCGCCGATCCGGCTGTTGGCCGAGGAGGGCGGGGTGCTGGATTCGCTGGAGTCGCGCGGTCTGGACGTGGTCGGCCCGGAGTGGCGGTCGGTGCCGGTCGTCGCCGCGCCGGTCCCGGTCCCCTGAAAAATACCGTGCGAAGCGTGCACAGCGTGCACAGAGTGCATATCGTCCGGGCGGACCGGGAACGGTATGTCGGCTGTCGGAAGGTGCGGCGGGCCTGATCACGCCCCCACAATAACCCCCGCCTGCGTCATTTCCGGACGTAGCGTCAGACCGCCGTCCCGCCCACGGTCAGACCGGTGATCTTCAGGCTGGGCTGGCCGATGCCGACCGGGACGCCCTGGCCGCCCTTGCCGCAGACGCCGACGCCGGGGTCGAAGGCGAAGTCGTCGCTGATCATCTGCACCCGTTGTAACGCCGTGGCCCCGTCACCGATCAGGGTCGCGCCGCGCACCGGGGCGGTGATCCTGCCGTCCTCAATGAGGTAGGCCTCGGTGCACTGGAAGACGAATTTGCCGTTGGTGATGTCGACCTGGCCGCCGCCGAAATTGGCCGCGTAGAGGCCGCGCTTGGTCGAGGCGATCATGTCGGCCTGTTTGTCCTTGCCGCCTTCCATGAAGGTGTTGGTCATGCGCGGCATCGGCATGTGGGCAAACGACTGGCGCCGCCCGTTGCCGGTGGCGCGCGCCACCAGTTGACGCGCCGACAGCCGGTCGTGCATCAGCCCGACCATGATGCCGTCCTCGATCAGCACCGTGCGCGAGGTCGGGGTGCCTTCGTCGTCGATGGTCAGCGAGCCGCGTCGTCCGGCGATGGAGCCGTCGTCGACGACGGTGACACCGGGCGCGGCCACCCGTTTGCCCATCATGCCCGAGAAGACCGACGAGCCCTTGCGGTGGAAATCGCCCTCGAAGCCGTGGCCAATGGCTTCGTGCAGCAGAACGCCGGGCCAGCCGGCGCCCAGCACCACGTCCATCTCACCCGCGGGGCAGTCGACAGCCTCCAGATTGACGAGGGCCTGACGCAGGGCTTCGTCGACCTGACCCTGCCAGCGGTCGGGCGCGATCCAGGTCTCAAACCCGGCACGCCCGCCGGCCCCGGCCGAGGCGCTCTCGCGGCGTCCGTCCTTTTCGACGGTGATGGAGACGTTCATCCGGACGAGCGGACGCAGGTCGGACACGCGCCGTCCGTCGCCGCGCAGTATCTCGATATGGCGCCGTTCGCCGACCAGTGAGGCCGAGACCTGCACCACGCGCGGATCGCGGGCGCGAGCCCAGGCGTCAATCTCGGACAACAGGGCGATCTTGTCGGAGAAGGCGGGCGAGGCCAGCGGATCGACCGGTTCATAGAGCGTCTGGTTGGTGGCGCGCGGGGCCTCGGCGGTGACGCCGGCGTGGCCGGATTTGGCGAGGGCGGCGCTGTCGGCGGCACGGCGGATGGCGGGTCCGCTGATTTCGTTGGCGTGGGCGTAGCCAGCGGTTTCACCCGCCACGACCCGCAGGCCGAAGCCCTCGCTGGCGTCATAGGCCGCGGACTTCAGGCGACCGTCGTCGAAGACCAGTGATTCCAATTCGGACCGTTCGAGGAACAGTTCGCCGTCGTCGGCGCCTTCGAGCGCGCCTTGCAGGATGGAGAGGGCTTCGTCGGCACCGATGTCGGCGCTGTCGAGGATGGCGGGAGGCGATACGAGGACGGTCATGCGTGACAGATAGGGATGGATGGAGGCGGCGTCACCTCCGGCTTGCCTCCCCTTCGCCGGATCACGGGAAGGCAAGCCTCGGGATTCGATGCCCGTTGATTTAGGGAGCGGGAACCGTCCTGGTGGTTTTTACGGAGACGCCGGGGAGGTCAGCGATCTCCCGCGTCGTCGTGGTCCGGGTCGTGACTCGAGGACCCTCGCTGTTCCCGCCCTCAGTCCGCACCCTCCCGATGTTGACATCACCCGAACCCGAGATGGTCTGGTTCACCGTGGTCGGTCGTGTCGTCACGTCCACGTCGCCGGAGCCTGAGATGTTGATTCGCGCCTCACCGGTTGGCCCGACGCTTATATCGCCGGAGCCGGACGTGTCGACGCTGGCGTCGGTGGTCTGGAGCGCCGACAGGTCCGAATCTCCGGATCCCGAGATGTTGATCGTCGCCGTCTGTGTCTGACCGGCCGCATCGACATCGCCCGAACCCGAGACGGTCAGGGCGAACGTCGGCTGGTCATAGGCCCGGATCGACAGGTCGGCCGAGCTTTCCAGGTCGAATGACTTCACCGAGGGGGCGGTGATCACCACCCTGAGCCGGTCATGGTTGCTCCAGCCGAAGACCACGTGTTCCGAGCCATTATCGTCTTCGGACCAGGACAGCCGGCCATCAGTCAGATTGACCTCGTCGACCATCGCCTTCCTGCCGGTCACCACGACCGAGGGCGTGTCGCCCTGGATGTAGGTCACGTCGCCGGGGATCTCGATCGTCAGCTTGTCGCCGCCGGTCCAGGTCAGGTTGCGGGTCACCGACGGACCAACGTCGCCGCGCTGGAATGTGATCGTCTCGGATCTTTCGGCATCGCGGAAGGTCCACTCCCAGCCGTGGCGAGCCAGGTCGTTGCCGCCGATCGCGGCTGCGCCTGAAAGTGTGGCGACGCATAGCGCCAGACTGGCACCCGTGATGATGAGAAGCGTGCGGATCATGTCAGTTCCTCCCTCAGAACTTGCCGTCGGCGGGGGATTGGTCCCCCAGCGCTGGCTTCAGCAGGCGATAGTGCAGGCGCGCGAACCAGACGGTCGCGTTGACCAGCAGGATGGTGGCGATGGCGGTCAGGGCACCGAGCGCGGTCGCGCCGGCCATCATGCCCAGCCCGCCGAGGATGGCCGTCATGGCTCCGCCGGGGAAGCCCGCGACGGGTCCGGCGATCATCACCACGCCCCCGCCTATGAACAGGCCGATGGCGGCCATGAAGAAGCCGAACAGGATTCCGACCACGCTCATGAAGATAGGCAGCAGGATCAGAAGGTCGATGGCACCCAGACCCAGCACCGCGAACACCGCCGCAGCCGCGGCGGACGGGTTCTTCTCCTGGTCCCAGCGGCGGGCACCGGCTTCAGCGCGCAGCTCGCGGGCGAGCCGGTCCGGATCGCCGAGGGCCGTGGCGACTTCCGCCTCGGTCCGGCCGGCGGCCGCGCCGTCCTCGAAATGCATCTCGTAGTCGCCGGCGATCTCGGCGGCGGCGGCGGTCGGCATGCCGACGAGGCCTCGCCTCAACCGGCCCATGAATTCGGCTCGGGTCATTGTTCATCTCCCCTTTCAACGGATTTGGCGACGGCGGTCGGCCTGGCCGGTTCGGCGTCGGCGGTCATGACGTCCTCGACGGCGGCCACGAAGGCCCGCCATTCGCCCGTCTGCGCCTCGAGGGCGCGGCGGCCGACGTCGGTCAGACGATAATATTTGCGCGAAGGGCCGGAGGGCGATTCGACCAGATAGGTCTCCACCTGGCCGTCAGACTGCATCCGCCGCATCAGCGGGTAGATGGTCCCCTCGCCCATGTCGATCGCATCCGACAGCGTCGCGGCGATCTCATAGGCATAGCGTTCGCGCCGGTTGAGGAGGGCCAGCACGCACAATGTGAGCGCCCCCTTCTTCAGCTGGATTTCAATGGTTTCAGGCACCTTGGCGTCTCCTTCGATGCTCAAGAGGTATCGCAAGGTATCTGGTAGTGCAAGGTAGCTGTCGTAACATGACAGCGATTTAATCCGGGTGCCGGGGCGGGGTGCGGCGTCCAATCGCTTGGCAAGCGCGGGGGAGGGCGATATGCACCCCGCCAAGAACCGCCGTGGGCCTCCGCTCCGGCGCCTGCTTGCGATTAACTCGCAAGTGATTGCGACAGAACGGTTTATGAGGATGTCTCGCATGGGGATGGGCACTCGGGCCCGGGGTTTGATCGGCAGCGGCGTGACCGCGCTGGCCCTGGCTCTTCTCGCCGCCGGCTGCAGCCCGACGGGTCCGGACCGGATCGGTCAGCCGACCCCGGGCGGTCTCGGCCTGCAACCGGCCGCCTCGCCGCTGAAGGAACAGGCGCACATCTTCCATGACGCCATCCTGATGCCGATCATCGTGGCGATCTGCCTGCTGGTGCTGGGCCTGATCATCTGGATCGCCATCCGCTACAACAAGAAGTCCAATCCGGTTCCGGCCAAGTGGAGCCACAACACCCTGATCGAGGTGATCTGGACGGTCGTGCCGGTCCTGATCCTCGTCTTCATCTCGCTGTTCTCGTTCCGTCTGCTGTTCGCCTACCACGACATGCCCGATCCGGACCTGACGGTTAAGGTCACCGGCAACCAGTGGAACTGGGCCTACGAATATCCCGACCAGGGCATAGCGGAGTACGTCTCCAACATGATCCCGGAAGAGGAGATCGCCGCTCGCGGCATGCCGCACGACCTCTACCGCCTGGCCGCCGACGAGCCGATGGTCGTGCCGGTCGGTGCCAACGTTCGCCTGCTGGTCACCGCCGCCGACGTCATCCACGCCCTGGCCATGCCGGCCTTCGGCCTGAAGACCGACGCCGTCCCGGGCCGGGTCAACGAGACCTGGTTCCGCGCTGACCGTCCGGGCATCTACTACGGCCAGTGCTCCGAGTTGTGCGGCGTCGACCACGCCTTCATGCCGATCCAGATCAACGTCGTCTCGCGCGCCGAGTTCGCCACCTGGGTCGCCGGCAAGGGCGGCTCGATGACGCCGAAGACGCCGGAGCAGGCTCCGGGCGGCAGCGCGGCCCAGGTCGCCGCGGGCACCACCGGCGCTCCGATTGCGTCCGAGAGTGTCCTCGCCATCCCGACGGCCCAGACAGCCACCACCCCGACCGCCCAGCCGACCGGAACCGCAGCCGCGCCCGTCGCCGCTCCGGCCGCCCAGTAACGATCGCGAAAGCCCCAAGACCATGGCCACCGCAGCCGCGAACCTCGCCCACGATCACGATGGGCATCATGACCACAAGCCGGGCTTCTTCACCCGCTGGTTCCTGTCGACCAATCACAAGGACATCGGCACCCTCTACCTGCTGTTCGCCATCATGGCGGGCCTGGTGGGCGGGGCCCTGTCCGGCCTGATCCGCTGGGAACTGGCCGAGCCGGGCATCCAGATCTTCAAGGACGGCTCGCTGGTCAGCCTGTTCGGCCTCGTTGAACAGTCCAAGCACGGCTACAACGTCGTGGTTACCGGCCACGCCCTGATCATGATCTTCTTCATGGTCATGCCGGCGATGATCGGCGGCTTCGGCAACTGGTTCGTGCCGATCATGATCGGCGCGCCGGACATGGCCTTCCCGCGCATGAACAACGTCTCGTTCTGGCTGCTGGTCGC
>JBBQOK010000068.1:0-13380 GCA_038330765.1 Caulobacterales bacterium
CGATCAGCCGGTGCTCATAGGTCAGGCCGGCGGCCTTGAACCTGTCGGCGTATTCCTCTTCGAACACCTTCTGGAAGATGTCCTTGAAGCGCCCGTCATAGGCTTTGAGGATGGTGTTCTTGGTCGACAGATAGACCGGGAAGTTGCGCTGCAGACCGAAGGCGAGGCTGGCGCGGGCGAACTCCGTGATCGAGTCATCGAGATTGTACATCCCCATGGCCACGCCGGACGAGGGGAACTGGAACACCTCGTGTTCGATCACCTTCCCGTCGTCGCCGGTGAAGGTCATCATCAGCTTGCCGGGGCCGGGAACCAGGAAGTCGGTGGCCTTGTACTGGTCGCCGAAGGCATGACGGCCGACGACGATCGGCTGGGTCCAGCCGGGCACCAGGCGCGGCACGTTCGAGCAGATGATCGGCTCGCGGAAGACCACGCCGCCGAGAATGTTGCGGATCGTGCCGTTGGGCGACTTCCACATCTTCTTGAGGCCGAACTCCTTCACCCGCGCCTCGTCGGGGGTGATGGTGGCGCATTTAACGCCCACGCCGTGCTTCTGGATCGCATGGGCCGCATCCACCGTGACCTTGTCGTCGGTGGCGTCGCGGTTCTCCATCGACAGGTCGTAGTAGTCGAGATCGACGTCCAGGAAGGGGAAGACCAGCTTGTCCTTGATCATCTGCCAGATGATGCGGGTCATTTCGTCGCCGTCGATGTCCACGATGGGATTGGCGACCTTGATCCTGGTCATGCGGGTTCGCGCCTCTGATTGGGAAAGGGGAGTGAGGCGGGCGGTATAGCCGCCGCGCGCCGGACCGCAAAGCCCGCGCGGCTGGCAAAGAAGCCGTCACCGTTCACCATGCCCCGAAAATGTCACCCACGGCCAAGCTGAACCGTCCTTCGCGGCACCTGTTGTCAGGTTGTATCGCCGGGAGGGCCAATATGCATGAAGACCTTCAACAACTGACTGAACAGTGGATCATCGCCTTCTGCGAGCCGCCGATCCTGCTGGACGCGGAACTGATGCGGCGACTGCTCGCTGAGAGATGTCCCACCGACGAGAGAGACGCGCGATGACCGGGAAGACGCTCAAGGCCGACGAAAAGGTTGGCTGGGCTCACCGAATGACTACGGGCAAGTCGTCCGCCAAGTCACGGTTCGCGCCAAGGTCAAGGATCACAAGGTGACGGCGTCGCCGACAATCCGGAGTATATCGTGAAGAGCGACAAGACCGAAGCCACCACGGCGCATAGGCCGACGGAACTTCGGAAGGTCTGAATGGAGGGGTTGGATGCGAACCACCATCGGAGCCGGACTGCTGGCACTCCTGCTGGCATCCTGCGGGAGCGGCGAGACGGGAACGGCGGACAAGGCGCTGGGCGCAACGGCTCCGACGGCGGAAGCCGCCTCGACCAGCACGACCGCCGGAGGGCCGGCTGTTGCCAGCCAGAGCCGCAAATTCCGTGACTGGCTGGCCGTATGCGACAACACCAACGAATGCGCGGCCTTCGGGCCGGCGTCTGGCCAGACGGGATGGGTCCGCGTGGCCGCGGCTCCCGGACCGAATGGCGTCAGCACCGTCAGCATGGGCGTGTGGGGCGACACCAGCGCAACGCCGGGGGCCCTGACGGTCATTCTTGACGGTCGGCGGTTCACGGCCCGCCCCGAACAGGGCTCGGACGACTTCCGGATCGCAGCGCGCGATGTCCCGGCGTTCATCTCGGCACTGGCGAACGGCAAGGCGATGACCGTGGACCCCGGTGATGAGCCGACGGCCGTATCGCTGTCCGGCGCATCGGCGGCCCTGCTGTGGATCGACGAACGGCAGGGCCGGCTGGACACGGTGGCGGCGCTGGTCCGCCGCGGTCCGCGCCCGGCCTCGACCATTCCCGCCGCGCCGACCGCCCCGATCGTGACCCCGGCGCCGGCTGTTTCGCAAACCGGCTTCGGCGACTCCCGGAAGCTCCCCGCCGCGCTGGAAGCCCTGCCGGCCGTCCAGGCCTGCCGCGAAGAAACCGGACACAGCGACTGGATCCAGAAGGCGGCCACGTCGGCCCGGCTGGACGCCTCGACCGAGCTGTGGGGCGTGCCCTGCTTCGTCGGTGCCTACAACATCGGCCATGACTGGTATCTGACGGGCCCCGACGGACGCAACCCGCGGCCCCTGCAATTGGCATCGGCCAACGGCGAGACGGCGACGGGCACCATCAACGGCAGCTATGCGGCCAACGCCCGGGCGCTGGTCGCCTTCGCCAAGGGCCGCGGGCCGGGCGACTGCGGTCAGGCCCAGACCTGGACCTGGACCGGACGCGCCTTCGTGCTGAGCGCGGAAACCGAAATGACCGAATGCTGGGGCGTGCCCCCGGACCAATGGCCGACGACCTGGCGCACCCGATGAGCAGCAGTGGTCCCGAAGTCCTGATCGTCGGTGCCGGGCCGGCGGGGCTGACGGCCGCTACCTACCTGGCGCGGTTCCGGCGGAGTGTGCTGGTGGCCGACGGGGGCGCGCCGAGGGCGTGCTGGATTCCGGTCAGCCACAACATGCCCGGCTTCCCTGAAGGCATAACCGGCGACGCCATCCTGAGGCGGATGACCGAACAGGCCGAGGAGTACGGCGCAGTGATCGAAGCCGGACGGGTCGAAAGCCTGACGCACGACGGCGACGGTTTTGTTGTCCGGCTGAACGGACGCGACGTACGGATTCGCGCCGTTCTGCTGGCCACCGGCGTCGTCGACCACCATCCCGATCTGCCGGGCGTAGAGCGCGCCATCGAGCGGTCGCTGGTCCGCATCTGCCCGATCTGCGACGGCTATGAGGCTATCGACAAGGTCGTGGCCGTCATCAGCAACGACGATAAGGGGGTGCGCGAGGCGGCCTTCCTGCGCACCTATTCCGACCGGGTGACCCTGATCCACATCGGCGCGGCCGACGCCCTGACCCAGGAGGATGAGATGGCGCGCCTGGGGATCGAGCTTGTCCGTGCGCCGATCGACAACGTTCGGCTGGAAGGCGATCGGGTCACGGCCTTGAGCTGGGGCGGAGCCTTCCGGACCTTCGATCTGGTCTATTCCGCGCTGGGCACTTCGCCGAACGCGGCACTGGCGGAGGCGTTGAACGCGCGCGTCGGCGAGGACGGTCGGCTGTTCGTCGATGCGCATCAGGCAACCAGCGTGAAGGGTCTGTACGCCGCCGGCGACGTGGTGCGGGGCCTGAACCAGATCGCGGTCGCGACGGCGGAGGCGGCGTTGGCCGCGACGGCGATCCACAACGGCCTGAGAGAAGCCGACGGCCGGACGGTCAACTGAGGATCAGCCGCAGGAAGTCCGCGTCCGACCAGTCCGTGCGGCCGCCGCGCAGACGCCGCAGGATGCCATCGGCCTGACGGACCACCACGATGTCGCGATCCGGGATCAGGTAGAGCCGCTGATCGCCGGCACCGGCTGCCATACTCACCGGCGGCAGACCGGCCAGGGCCGCGACCGTGGAATCGATTGGTGACCGGGGGCTGGGAGGGATCAGGCCGGGCCGCAGCAACCACCAGGTCAGCCCATAGCCGGGGTTTGCGGGGGTCGGCCGGAAGCAGTCGGCCAGCGCCGCTGCGTCGACGATCGCCCTGCCGTCTACGCGGCATCCACCCATCACAAAGGCACCGAAACGGCCCCAGTTGAGGGCGTCCAGATGCGCCCCGGACGGCAGATTGGCCTGCCCCGTCTGGCGCCGCCACTGTCCGTGCATCACGCCGGCGGGGCCCAGCAGCCGCTCGTCCATGAAGGCCAGCACATCGTCTGACCGACCCGCCGCCGCCAGCTTGCGCCTGACGATCTCGCCGAAGACCTGGAAGGGCCCGGGGCCATAGCGGAAGACGCCGGTCGCGCCCGCGAAGGGCCGCTCCACCGCCGCCGCATAGGTCGGGGGCCGCCCCATCGGTCCGGGGGCGACGCCGGACGAGAGGCCCAACAGGCTCCGGATCGTGGCCGAGCGCTTGACCGGATCATCGCGCCATTCGGACAGGGTGGCGGCGCAGGCCTCATCGAGGGACAGAAGACCATCCTGGACCATGGCCGCGGCGAGCACGCCGCTGAAGCTCTTGGTCCCGCTGGCCAGTTCGTGCGCCGCACCGGCGCGGGAACGGGGGTAGTCCTCGAACAGAACGCGGCCGCCCTGCATCACCAGCAACGAAACGCCCTGCCGCTCCGCTGAATAGGCCGCCGCCTGGTCGAACCGCGGCGGGCGCGCAAAGGCGATGGAAGAAAACGCCGGTGCCATGGCGGCCGCGACGCCACCCGCCATCACCGCCCGTCTGTCGATCCGCATGATCTTCTCCGTGTCCGCAGGGATGAAACGGTCAGGGGCGACCCTCTCCGTCGCCTGAACCCGCTGGGGCCACGATAGCCGGACGCCCCCATCGGTCCGGCCTGTTGGGCAGGGGCCAGATCCGAGCCGGTCCTGGAAACCCGCCTAACTCCGCATCAGGTTTTCGAGCACCGACAGGGGCACCGAGCCGTTGACCAACATCTGATCGTGGAAGGTCCGCAGGTTGAAGCCGCGCTTCGCCGCCGCCTCGGCCCGCAGGCGGGCGATGACGGTGTGACCGATCTTGTAGGCGCAGGCCTGGCCCGGCATGGCGCAGTAGCGGTTGATCTCGCTGTTCGCCGCGCCGATCGGCTTGGCACCGGAGGCGACCATGTAGTCGACCGCGTGTTCGCGGCTCCAGCGCTTGTGATGCAGGCCGGTGTCGACGACCAGCCGCACGGCCCGGAACAGGTAGGACATCAGGAAGCCGACCCGGCCCAGCGGATCGTCGGCGTAGACGTTCAGGTCGTCTGCGGCGACGGCTTCGGCGTAGAGCGCCCAGCCCTCGCTGTAGGCCGAGAAGCCGTTGGCCCTGCGCCAGGCGGGAAGGCTTTCCGTCTCGCGCTGGAGGGCCACCTGCAGGTGATGGCCGGGCGAAGCCTCGTGGTAGGTCAGGGTCGGCAGGGAGAATTTCGGCCAGTTCGCCGTGTCCCGCAGGTTGATGTAGTAGGCACCCGGTCGCGAGCCGTCGAGCGGCGGTCCTTGGTAGTAGCCGCCGGGGGCACCGGCCTCGATCGCGGGCGGCACGCGGCGCACCTCGACCCTGGTGCGCGGCAGGCGGCCGAACAGGCGCGGCAGCAGCGGGTCCAGCGCGGCGACCTGCCGGTTGAGGCTCTCGATCAGCGCGGCCTTGCCCTCGTCAGTGTTGGGCCACAGCTGGGCCGGGTCCTTGTTGAGGGCGTCGATGCGCTGGCCGACCGTGCCCGCGGTCATTCCGCGGGCCTTGAGGATGGTATCGATCTCGGCGCTGATGGAGGCGACCTGATCCAGGCCGACGGCATGGACCTCGTCGGGCGTCATATCGGTGGTGGTCCAGTATTTCAGGGCGTGGGCGTAGAAGGCCTCGCCCTCGGGCAACCGCCAGACGCCGGCTTCATGCACGGCAGCTGGACGCAGGCTCTCGAAGGCACCGATCTGACGGTCCAGCGCCGGCTTGACCCCGGCCTCGACGAGCGCGGCGGCGCGGTCGCCGTAGCCGGTCAGGCCGAGGGCCGCAGCCTTACGCTCCAGCGTGCGGATCATGGCCATGTCGGCGACCGGTTGACCCCGCACGGCCTTCAACTGGCCGAGGGTCAGGTCGATCATGAAGTCCGGCGGGACCACGCCCTTGCCGGCGTCGCGGGCGATGCGGTCGGTCTCGGCGTCGAGGTTCGGGCCCAAGGCCGAAAGGCGGGACAGGAAGGCCTCGGCGCCGTCGCGGTCCTCGACCCGGTGCTGGGTGTCCATAAAGTCGGGGACGGTGAAGTAGGACCCCGTCATCTGGTTGACGAGGTAGGGACCCATCCGCCCGCCACCTATCGCCGAACCGTAGTCGAACACGGCACCCGCCGACGCCGTTTGGGCTCGGAAGGCGGCGACGGCCAGATTGATGGTGCCGGGACGGGTCAGGCCGGTTTGATCGAAGTCCGCCAACGCCTGCAGGCGCACGTTCGCCCTCGCGCGGTCCACGATCCAGCCTTCCCAGCTCTGATCGGACAGTTTCGATGACAGATGGGCCCGCTCCCCGCGGTCGAGGCCGAGGTTGGTGGCGGTTTCGGGTGCGGTCTGGACATCCTCGTCGAACCAGCCGGAGAGCAGGGCGTCGAGCCGGTCGTCGGCGTCGCTGCGGGCCAGGACCGGCCCGGCAACGGCGAGGCCGGCTCCGGCCGTGGCGGTGAGGAGCAGGCGGCGGCGGTCGATCATCGGCAAGTCTCCATTCAGGCCGCGCGCAGTTCCCGCTTCACGCGCTCCGCCAGCGTCTTGATGTCGAGTGGCTTGGGCAGGAAGGAGACGCCGACCTCGTCCTGCAGCAGGTCGGAGAAGTCGCTCTCGGCATAGCCGGATATGAACAGCACGGGCGCGTCGCCGAGATAGGGCCGGGCCTTCTTGAGCAGGGCGGGACCGTCCAGACCGGGCATGATGACGTCGGAGATCATCATGTCGATGGTCCCGGCGTGCTGCTCGGCCAGCTCCAGAGCCTCCTCGCCGTCGGCGGCCTCGATGACTTCATAGCCGCGCTGGCGCAGCAGGCGGGCGGCGATGCCGCGCACCGCGGCCTCGTCCTCGACGAACAGGATACGGCCGGCACCGGACAGGTCGCGCGGGGCCTTGGCGACCTTCTCGATCACAGGGGTTTCGGCCAGTTCGGCCTCGCCGGCCTCCGGGAGGAAGATGCGGAAGGCGGCGCCGCCGCCCTCGAGGTTCGAGACGTTGATATGGCCCCCGGCCTGTTCGACGATGCCGTAGACGGTGGCCAGACCCATGCCGGTGCCCTCGTTCACCGCCTTGGTGGTGAAGAAGGGCTCGAAGATCTTGCCGAGCAGGTCAGGCGGCACACCGGGGCCGGTGTCGGACACCTCGATCAGGGCCACGGTCTCGGTCGGCGCGGCGGCCCAGCCGAGGACGCGGGCCTCGTCGGCGCTGAGACGGGCGGTGCGGATGGTGACCACGCCGGCGCCCGGCTCGACCACGCCGCGCATGGCGTCGCGGGCGTTGACGGCCAGGTTCATCACCGCGGTCTCAAGCTGGCTCTTGTCGGCCAGAACCACGGGAAGGTCGCGGCCGTAGTCGGTTTCCAGACGCACGTCCTCGCGCAACAGGCGGCGCAGCAGGACGGCGAACTCGCCGACCAGTTCGCCGAGATCGAGGCGCTCGCGGCGGACCGTGGACTTGCGCGAGAAGGCCAGCAGCTTGCGCACCAGATCGGCGGCGCGGATGGCGGTCTGGCGGATTTCGTTGAGCCCCTCATACGAGGGATCGCCGACCGGATGGCGCTCCAGCAGGCCCGAGAGCTGCAGCTGGATGGCGGTCAGCAGATTGTTGAAGTCGTGGGCCACGCCGCCGGCCAGCTGGCCCACCGCCTGCATCTTCTGGGCCTGCGAGAGCTGCAGCTCCATCGACTTCTGGGACGAGACGTCAAACAGCCAGATGCGCCGCCTGTCGCCTTCGGGCGCGACATAGAGGTGCAGCATCCGGTCCGGCAGCGCGCGCGCGACCAGTTCGATGGGACCGGACGAACCGGCCGCCAGCTTGGCACGCGCTTCAGCGACGCCGGCGGGATCGAACAGGTGGCCGAAGGCGGCGTCACGGGCGGCGGCGGGACCGGTCAGGACCGACAGGGCGGCGTTGGCCTCCTCGACCTTGCCGGCGAACAGGTCCTCGGCGGCGATGACGGCGGAACCGAAGGGGGCACCGGCAGCCATGGCCCGGCTCTCGGCGGCATTGGAGCCGGCGACCGGCGCGGCACCGGTCAAAACGGGCATGGCGGCGTCGGGCGCGGCGCGGACGAGGAAACGGCCCTCCCCGGCCATTCCGATCAGCACTTCCTGCTCGCGGTCGCCGATGACGACGATGGCCCGGCCCTGCTCGCCTGCGCGGGCCTGGGCGAAGGCCATGTAGAGGGCGGAGGCTGACCGGCCCTTGGGCAAGGTGGTGACGGCCCCGTTGCTGTCGGCCCAGGCGGCGTTGAAGGCCAGCACCTGACCCGAGGCCCAGACGAGAGCCGCGGGCTCGGACATGGCGTCCAGCAGGTCGACGGTGGCGTCGCCCACGGGCTTGCGGTTTTCACTGCGCGAGAAGGCGAACAGGCCGATCAGGGCGACGGCGCCGACGGTGAAGATCAGCACCAGCCCCGGGGCGCTCATCGGGTCGGCGCGGAAGGCGGGATAGGCCAGGGCCCCGACGGCCACGACGAAGCCTACCGCCATGACGATGAGCAAAGGATCGAAAGCCTTGCGGGGGAGTGTGGTCATGGCGCCTCGGCCCGAATCAGAAGGGGCAGCATGGGCCATGATGTGCCGGATGCGTCCGTCACGCGAATCCCTCCGGGTTCAGGGAAAAACACCGTGCAAAGCGTGCACAGCGTGCACTGCGTGCAGATCGCCCACGGCGGCCGGATCGTCCGGTCGCGCACCCCGCGTCGTTTTCGACCGGCTCACCTCGCACCACAGCCAACATGGGGCGCAGTATAAGGGGCGGCTACGTCAGAATCGGACGTGTCGCCCTCGCGTCACGCGGCTTTCAGCGTTTCCGCCCTGGCGTCGCGGGCCGCGTTGATGCGGGCCTCGGCGATGGCGTCGGCGATCTGGTGCGTCGGGCGCTTCTCGACAGCGGAGCGTTCGAGGATTTCGTCCAGCGTCTCCATCAGACGGGACAGCTTGGCCTCGACCCAGGCCGGGTCGTAGGACCCGCCGGTCTGGCGCGCCTTCAGTTCCGACGCCACATTGATGATGCCGCCGCCGTTGACGACGTAGTCGGGGGCGTAGAGCACGCCGCGCTCGAACAGGATCTGGCCGATGTCAGGCGTGGCCAGCTGGTTGTTGGCGGCGCCGACGACGGCCTTGACGGTCAGACGGTCCAGCGTCTGCGGGTTCAGCGTCGCGCCGAGGGCACACGGCGCATAGATGTCGGCCACAACGTCATAGATGGCGTCGGGGGCCACGATCTCGGCATTGGTGCGGGCGGCGACCTCGGACAGCAGGGCGGTGTTGACGTCGGTCATGACCAGTTTGGCACCGGCGGCGTGGAGCTTGTCGGCCAGATAGCCGCCGACGTGGCCGATGCCCTGCAGGGCGACGGTCAGGCCGGTCAGGTCGTCCTGCTTCCACAGGCGGCGGGCCACGGTCAGGGTCGAGCGGAACACGCCCTCGGCGGTGACGGGGCTGGGGTCGCCCGAGGCTTCGGGACCGTCGTTGATGCCCAGCACATAGGGGGTGACCTTGCGGGCCTCGGCGATGTCGGCGACCGATACGCCGACGTCTTCCGCCGCATAATAGAGGCCGCCCAGGGTATCGACGGCGCGGCCGAAGGCGCGGAACAGCTCGGGCGTCTTCTGGGTGCGGCTGTCGCCGATGATGACCGACTTGCCGCCGCCCATCTCGAGGTCCGCGACGGCATTCTTGTAGCTCATGCCGCGCGACAGACGCAGAACGTCCTCCAGCGCCTCGGCGCTCGACGCATAGTTCCACATCCGGGTTCCGCCGACGGCCGGGCCGCGCGCGGATGAGTGAACAGCGATAATGGCGCGCAGGCCGGTCTTTTCATCAAAGACCGCGTGGACGCCTTCGTGGTTCGCGAAGGACGGAGAATCAAACAGCGTCATGCTCACCTGAGCGTCTCCCGGGGTGTTTTTTTGTTGCGCGCCCCATACGCGCACGAGGCATGCACAGCAAGCTTGGCGTTTTCACGACTGCGGGAAGCGTGGCGGCGTTATGTGGGCAGGCCGATCGCGCGGGGAGCCAGGACGGCTGTCGTCCCCATCAGGAAGCCCGGGATGTCGGATTTCGGGCCGAGAGGCCAATGTCGGGTTTCGGGGCATGGGGGATGGACCGCTCTCGACCCATTGCGGACAATTGGAGTTCCAAGCACACTTCCAGCCAAGAGGGATGGTGAGGATGGCGGGTCCGGCACGAATGTCACATGGCGCGGTCTGGAGAAAAGCCGTGCGGGTGGCTGTGATAGCTCTGATTACCTTGGTGGTCGCGGGGCTAGTAGTGACTGTCGTCGCCTACTACAGCGCGTCAGTTACCCGTGCCTACTCGGGGGTCATTCCGAGCGGGCCAGCCAAGTCGACCTAACGTCCGCCTCCCACCCCGAACTGACTTGAGCGATGCCCGCTTCCGGCAGATCGGCGGGGATGTCCGCTATCCGGCTCGGAGCCATTGGCGGCTTCCGACCCATTGCGGACATGGAGCGAGACGCGCCGCGTTCGCTCCCGCGTAGCATAGGCTGCGGCTCCGTTTGACCTCCGCTTGGGATTGACAGGTCGTCGTTCTTTGACCTCCGCCGATCGCTGGGCGAACCTCGCGCCGGGGACGAAGTTCAGAACATCTATTCGAACCAGGACATCTCGGAGGAAGACATGGCGAAATACGCGGGGTGAGGTTGCCACATCCGACTGCGATTTTATGAAAGCGTCGGATTGCGCTTGACGGGTCAGGAATCTTATCCGCCTACTAGAGGTGGTACATGCTGGATCATCTGGGGTTGAAAAGTGAATGTGCCTGAGGGGCTGGCCGCCGTCGTTGCTTTCACGGTGTTGGGATGCTCACCAATGAGCGGCCAACCGTCGGCGCAATCGTCCTCGCGCGGTGCGATCTCAGCGATGATTGGCCCGATACAGGTCCGGGGCGTGTCCGCCGATCAGAATTTGGAGACGGTTTACGTCTCCCTTTGCCGACAGGACGCCTGCGGCATCTACGCTGCCGGGGACGGGGATCGGTTGATCCCGGTCCTTGTCGATCCTGATTGGAACTATTTATGGGTCTCGTCGGCTGGAAATGGCCAGATCCTCGCGGTTCGCCATCGGCCTGGCTCTGAAAAGATCGAGAACCCAGTTAGCGAGATCGTCCGCCATCGCCCCGGAGATGCCGCCCCGACATTGCTGAGATCGGAGTCTGGCATGATCAGCAGCCTGCAAAGCCTGGGAGACGGCGCCTTTGCCTACTTCGTCTCTGCGGGTCTTCAGCCGGTCCCGGGCTGTCGCACCGACTGCAGATTCGTGCCGATCGCACAGCGGCTAGTCGTCGTCGATGCGGACGAAGCCGTCGTTGGGACCGTTGAAGATGTGGTCAACGGTTTGGCGGGTGAAGCCTTTCACCCGTGGGGTGAGGGATTGTGGGTAGTGATGCCCTATAACTCGGCTCGAGACCGTCAACTCACGGCGACGATCACCGCCGGACCGTCTCCCGTCCTGACCCGGTACCCTAGCCCAGCCGAACTGTCAGCTGCGGCATCACCGGTTGACGCTTGGCCGGAAGCGGGTCTGCAACGGTTCAACATGATCGCGGAGCCGTTCAGGGTCCTGGATGTCGTAGCGATGGCCGAGATGATCGACCTCACCCGGCCTGGACACGCCGTATTGGTCCAGCCGGCCGCCGGGCCCCGACCCGAGAGCATCGAGGTCCACCGAGTGTACCGTGCGCCTGGGCAGGACTGGCGCGCCGAACCGTCACGAACTTATAGATTCTAGCAAGCATCCGGGGGGACGCAGAGATGCCTATACCGCTTCCGACATACGGAAACTTTGGAGGAAACGGCGAACATGACGCTTGGGTCTGGGCCGATCGCTATGCCGATTTCCGAGGAGTCCCTCATCCCGCTCGTGATCCGTCCAACCTAGCGTTCGTCCTTGAGGCTGCGCAGCACTACGGTCGAATGCCGGAGGACCAGTTTGACTGGGCCTACTTCCTGCATGATGTCGGTTCGATTCCCGACGCGATGCTGAGCAACATTCTGAACCATATCGCTATGGCCGAGAGTGTGTGGGACGCATTGCTTGCGAACGTCTACGGACTTGATCTGTATCAGATATTTTACGGACCGGGAGCAATTTTGCTTATGACGCTGGTTGGTATTCCGTTTGAAATTGCTCGTGAGGCGTATGACTTGATCTCGGGCTTCGTCGGTGACGTGATCGGCGGCGTGGGAGACATCATTTCCGATCTAGGCGGCTTCTTCAGCGAGTTCGGCGGGGCCGTCGGCGACTTTTTCGGCGGCATTGGAGATTTCATCGGCGGTGTCCTGTCGGGACTGGGCGATCTGATCGGCGATTTCATCGACCGGATCGGCGACATCGTCCGGAGCATCGGCGAGATCATCGACACAATTTTCCCTGTTGTATTGGACTTGGACGGCGATGGGGTGGAGTTGATTTCCGCCGCCGATAGCAATGTCGTCGTCGACGGTTCCCACATCGGATGGGTAGGGGCTGAGGATGGAATTCTGGCGTTCGACGCAAATGGCAATGGCTTGGTGGACGGGCTGAGCGAAATCTCGCTGGTTTCACTTGCAGAGGGCGCGCAAACCGATCTGGAGGGTCTTGCCGGGCTGGATAGCAACCAGGACGGGGTCATAGACGCGTCGGACGAAGGCTATTCGAATCTCCTTGTTTGGCGCGACTTGAACGGGGACGGGCAAAGCAGCGCGGACGAAGTCATGTCGCTGGCGCAGGCTGGCATCGCGTCTATTGCCTTGGGACTGAACGGCAACCGCTTCGACAGCCATGGCAACCGAGTCTTCAACACCACAGAGTTTGTCAGAACAGATGGCAGCCGTGGCGCTGCGTGGGATGTCGGACTGAGTTCCGTGGCCGCGTTATCGGTTCGGTATTTGACGGACAATGTCTCGGTTACGGCCACACAGGACGGGTTCAGCCTGTTCGAGGTGGTTGGCGACGAGAGTGCCTCGATTGAGGCGACGGGCGGGACGGCGGGTGCTTTCGTTCGGGGCGGAGGTGGCGATGACCAGGTCAATGTTCAATTCGTCGGCGGTGTGGTGGTCGAAACAGGCAGCGGAGCAGACGTTGTCACCTGCGGCGATGCTGACGACGCTCTGTCGGGCGGCGATGGCGACGATGTGCTGAGCGGCGCCGGCGGCGGTGACCTCATCAGCGGCGGTTCAGGCGATGATCGGCTGATCGGCGGTCAAGGCGCTGACCGGTTGTCTGGTGGGGATGGTCACGATGTCTTCGTCTTCACATCTGTTCTTGATTCAGCCGCGGGTAGCGAAGATCGCATTCTGGATTTCGATCCGGCGAACGACTTCATCGATCTCAGCGGACTGGACGCCGATGGGTTGTCCGAGGGGCGACAAGGACTGATCTGGATCGACGATGCCTTCTCCGGTCAGGCTGGCGAGGCTCGTTTGTCGTATGATGAGCAAAGCAATCAGACACGCTTCGAAATGGACAGCGATGGGGACTGCCGGGCTGACTTCACCTTCCTGATGGACGGCCTAGTTTCGCAGGAGACGGGCTGGATTCTATAGGCTGATCGAGCGAGCGGTGATTGGATCCTTTTTGCGCGACCTTGTCAGATGGGTCCGACACCAAG
>JBBQOK010000069.1:0-13351 GCA_038330765.1 Caulobacterales bacterium
CCACGCCGACACCTCGGGTTCGGCCGCCTACAACGTCGGCCTGTCCAACCGCCGCGCCCGCACTGTTGCGGACGCGCTGGTCGCCCAGGGCGTCAATGGCGGCGTGATCCAGCTCGACGGCAAGGGCGAAACCGCCCTGGCTCGCGCCACCGCCGACGGCGTTCGCGAGCCTCTCAACCGCCGCGCCACCATCGGCATCAACTTCTAGAACGTTGAGGTCGACCGCCTCCCGGCCTGATGGTCGGGAGACGGCAAGCAAGGCAAGAACAGAGCCGCCGGTCCCTCACGGGGCCGGCGGTTTTGCTTGAGTGAAAGCCTCGCCCCGGGGTGGTCAAAGGCCGGGCTGACCGCTATCTCCCGGCCACTGTAGAAGGGGATGAGCCCGCATGCGCGTCGCAATGATCGGAACCGGCTATGTCGGCCTGGTATCAGGGGCCTGTTTCGCCGACTTCGGCCATGAGGTGACCTGCGTCGACAAGGATCCGACCAAGATCAAACGGCTGGAACAGGGCGAAATCCCGATCTTCGAGCCGGGTCTGGATGATCTGGTCGCCGCCAACGTCCGCGACGGCCGCCTGTCCTTCGCCCTGGACGGGGCCGAGGCGATCCGCACCGCCGACGCGGTCTTCATCGCCGTGGGCACCCCCTCGCGCCGCGGCGACGGCCATGCCGACCTGTCCTATGTCTACGCCGCCGCCGAAGAGATCGCCGGCCTGATCGAGGGCTTCACCGTCGTCGTCACCAAGTCGACCGTGCCCGTGGGCACCGGCGACGAGATCGAGGCGATCATCCGCGCCCGCCGGCCCGACGCCGAGTTCGCCGTGGTCTCGAACCCCGAATTTCTGCGCGAAGGCGCGGCCATCGAGGACTTCAAACGCCCTGACCGGATCGTGGTCGGCGCCGAGGGCGAACGCGCCCAGGCGGTGATGCGCGAGCTCTACCGGCCCCTGAACCTGAACGAGACGCCGATCCTGTTCACGGGCCGGCGCACCTCGGAACTGATCAAATATGCGGCCAACGCCTTCCTGGCGATGAAGATCACCTTCATCAACGAGATGGCGGACCTGTGCGAAGCGGTCGGAGCGGACGTGCAGCAGGTCGCGCGCGGCATCGGGCTCGACAAGCGGATCGGTTCGAAATTCCTGCACGCGGGCCCCGGTTACGGCGGCTCATGCTTTCCCAAGGACACCATCGCCCTGGTGCGGACCGCCGTCGACGCGGGATCGCCGATGCGGCTGATCGAAACCACGGTCGAGGTCAACGACGCCCGCAAGAAGGCCATGGCGGGCCGGGTGCTGAATGCGCTGGATGGGGACCTGAAGGGCAAGACGGTCGCCCTGTTGGGCCTGACCTTCAAGCCCAACACCGACGACATGCGCGACGCCCCGTCGCTGGACGTGGCCCCTGCCCTGATCGCCATGGGTGCCAGAGTGCAGGCGTTCGACCCGGAGGGCATGCGCGAGGCCGCGCATCTGCTGCCGGACGTCGTGCTCAAGGACGGCCCCTATGACGCCGTCGAGGGTGCCGACGTGGTGGTGATCCTGACCGAATGGGACCAGTTCCGCGCGCTGGACCTCGACCGGATCAAGCTGCTGATGAAACAGCCGGTGATGGTCGATCTGAGGAACGTCTACCGGCCCGACGACATGCGGGCGCGCGGCTTCCGCTACGCCTCGATCGGGCGCGCCTGAGGCATCAGCGCAGCGCCGCCTGGGTCAGTGCCGGGTGCCGCGCCGCTTCGGCCTGGGCGACGCCGGCCTTGGGCAGAAGGGCCTGCCCCGCACCGATGATCAGGGTCGCGGTCAGCACGGCCGAGACGACGGCGATGACGCCCAGCTTCAAGCCTTCGGTGATTTCCTGATCCGGACGCACGCGTTTTCCCCCAGTCGAACAGCGTTCCCCATCCAGCACCTGCGCTGCCTGTCCGCAAGTCACGGAACGGTGTCCGACAACAAAAAAGGGGCGGGACCGCATGGTCCCGCCCCGATTTCATTCGTCAGTATCCGGATCAGCCGCGGAACGGGCGGATCATGATCTCGACGCGACGGTTCTGGGCCTTGCCTTCGGCCGTGGCGTTGGAGGCCACGGGCTGGCTCTCGCCGCGACCGTCGACGTAGAGGCGGTCGGCAAGAACGTTACGGCTGACCAGATACTGGGCCACCGAAGAGGCCCGCTGGCGCGACAGGTTCAGATTGTAGTCGTCGGCACCGTCGGAGTCGGCGTGACCGATGATGTCGACCACCGACTGGTCATAGCGGTTCAACACCGCGGCGACGTCGTCCAGGGTCGCGTAGAAGCCGGTGTTGATCGAGGACTGGTTGGACGCAAAGGTCACGTCCGACGGCATGCGCAGGACGAGGTTGTCACCCTGGCGCGCCACGCCGACGCCGGAGCCCGAAAGCTCGGCCTCGAGCTCACGCTGCTGGCGGTCCATGTAGGCACCGACGGCCGCGCCGCCGAGGGCGCCGATGCCGGCCCCGATCAGGGCGTTCTTGCGGCCTTCTTCGGAGTTGGAGGTGTTGGTCAGATAGCCCAGCACGGCACCGCCCAGGGCCCCGGCAATGACGCCCGTGCCGGTGTTGTTGCGGCGCGGAGCCGAACTGTAGGGATCGGTCGTGGTGCAGGCGCCCAGCAGGGCGATGACGCTGATGCCGGTGACGAGAAGCTTCGTTTGCATGGGAGTGGTCCTTCCAGGTTCGTTGACGGCGAAACGCGGCCTTACAGTCAAGGTTCCAGCCTGTACCGTTCCTGAACGGTCGGCGCGCACGGATTCATCCGCGGCGGTCGCGGGCCCGCCCATGCTTTGCCAAGATCGGCTCGCAGGGCGTATGAAAACGCCCGAAGTAGTTTTGAGGTCCCCGCCATGGCTGACAGCCAGAGCTCCACAGCCGCCCGCCGCGCGATCGAACCTGTGTCGATGACGCTCCATGACACCGACTTCCAGGCCTTCGCCGACAGGCTGGGCGCGTCGTTCAAGCGTTACGGATTCGCCGTCATCGCCGACCACGGGCTGGACGAGACGGTGATCGAGGCGGCCATCGACGACGCCAAGACCTTCTTCGCCCTGCCGGAAGACGTGAAGCGGCAATACCACCAGCCGGGCACCGGCGGGGCGCGCGGCCTGACCCCGTTCGGGGTCGAGGCGGCCAAGGGCGCGGCGACCGTCGACCTGAAGGAATTCTGGCACGTCGGGCGCGAACTGCCGGAAGGCCACCCCTACCGCAAATTCATGCGCGACAACGTCTGGCCGACCGAGGTCGAGGGCTTCCGTGAGCACCTGTACGGGATGTTCGCGGCCATGGACGAACTGGGTGCCAGGGTGCTGCGCGCCATCGCCCGCTATCTGGAACTGGGCGACAGCTTTTTCGACGACAAGGTCCAGCTGGGCAATTCGATCCTGCGCATGCTGCACTATCCGCCGGTGGCGGCGGGCGCAGCGGGCGTCCGGGCGGGCGCGCACGAGGACATCAATGTCATCACCCTGCTGCTGGGCGCCGAAGAGGCCGGCCTGCAGCTGAAAGACGCCGACGGCGAATGGCTGGACATCGCCCCGCCGCCGGGTGCGCTGGTCGTCAACATCGGCGACATGCTGCAACGGCTGACCAACCACGTCCTGCCGTCGACCAGCCACAGGGTCATCAATCCGGCCCCGGAACGGGCCAGCTTCGCCCGCTATTCCACGCCGTTCTTCCTGCACTTCAACCCGGACTTCGTCATCGAGACCCTGCCCACCATGGTCTCGCCGGAGAACCCCGACCGCTACGCCGGCAAGGCGATCATGGCCGAGGACTTCCTGACCGAGCGACTGAAGGAAATCCGGCTGATCTGACCGCTTATCTGGATATCCGCAGCTTGGTGATGTCCCGGCCGATAGCGTTGAAGGCCTCGGACAGTTCGGTGCCGCTGCCGGCGTTGTAGAAGCCGCTGGGGGTGGAGGCACAGTAGGCCAGCAGGTCAGTGGCACCGCCCGCAGCGATCTGGAAACCGACCGTATAAACCACGATGCCTTGCGCCTTCATCGCGTCGCACAACGCCCGGCTCTGGGCGTAGGGCTCGCCATTGTCAGGATCGCAGTTGTTGCTGGCCGAGTTGGGGGCGTTGTAGCCGCGGGCCGTGACGCCCTGGCAGTAGGGGGCGTTGAACTCGCCGTCGGTCATGATGATCACGGCCTTCAGGGTCTCGGCGGTGTTGTAGGCGGCACCGGCCGACGACGACCACAGCGAGCCAAAATTGGGCGACACCATATACCAGCCCCAAGCGATGCCGATCTGGCCGGCGGTCGAGCCACTCACCGACAGGGCGTCGATATCGGACTTGATCCCGGCGATGCTGCTGGACAGCGGCTTGATCGTGCTGCTGAGGCAACTGCCGCTGATATCCGGATAGTGGCGGCCGACCCGGGCAGTACTGTTCGGGGCAGCGTCCGTATAGGCTTGGGCACCCGTTCGTTCCGTGACGCAGGCACTGATCCTGTGCGTCGCCAGATCCTCGTTCTCGTTTTCGAAGGCATAATAGGTGCAGCCCGGCTGGGCGCACCATGACAGGCCACCTGAACTATATGGGGTCAGCGACGACGCCACGAGATCGATCGTATAGGTGCTGGCCGTGACGTTCCCGACCAGGTGGGTCTGGTCATTGATCTGGGTCATGCCGGAAACGCCGGTGATGTAGACATAGTCGTTGGTGCTCAGCCCGTGGCTGGCGGAGGTGATTGTTATGGAGCAGTCGTTGTTCTGGCATTTCTGAACCCGGCCGCTGCTGCCTGAATGGCTGCTGTAATTTCGGCCGTCCACCCGGCTGCCGCCGAGCGTGTAGAGTTCGAACGTATTGGTCGTCTTGTTCCTGACCTTGTAGGGCTTGTTGTTGATCTGGGTCATGCCGGAGACCCCGGAAATCCAGACCACGTCATTGTTGGCGAAGCCGTGCGCGTTCGAGGTGATAACGACCGGCCGGGCCTTGGTGGCGGCGGTGATGGTCTTCTGCGCGCCGGTCAGATTAATGACTGCGCCGGTGACGTTGGTCGAGCCGGTGACCGTGCCCCGCACAGAATTCAGATAGCTGCCGGGATTGACCGAATAGGACCACGGCACCAGGGCAACCTTCGAATAGTAGGGCGTCTGGACCGGCTGGACGATCAGATCGACCAGGTCCTTGGCCGCGGCCTTCAGGTCCAGCAATTTCTGGCCGCTCATGGAGCCCGACATGTCCAGGGCCAGGGAGACCTCGATATTCCGGGACGACCGGTCGACCTCGGAGTGACTGCCGACCGGCAGGTAGTCGTCCAGCAGCTGGCCGTAGGGCGGCAGGAAGATGTTGGCGACGAGCGTCTTCACCTGCACCCGGGCGTCGGCGATGACCACATCGTCGCTGTTGAGCGTGAAAGTGGTCAGGTTCTCCTCGAGCGTGACGTTCGGATAGGCCTGCAGGTTCGCCTTCAGGGCGGCCAGCCCGACCGTCGTGAGGTCCGCGTTCGACGTGTAGGGCGACCGGGCGGCGGCCAGGGCGGCGGCGTCGAGGGCGTCCTGGAGATTGACCCGGACGGTGGACATCCGGTGGATGTCGACGCCCCCGAAGGTCATCAGCAAAAGGACGGGCAGGCTGAGGCCGAACAGCATGGCCACGTTGCCGCGCGCGTCGCCGGCGACGCGGCGCGTGAACGACCACGCACCGCGGCAAACACCGTCAATCCAGGTCTTGAGCCCCATCGCCATTCCAGCCGTCGTCCGCTCGCGGGCGCATGCCGCCCGGCCGAAAATGCACCAACCCGGTTAAGAGAAGGTCCAACGCCAAAGGTTAACCGGCGTTTTCCGAACCGGCCCGAAAGGCGCGACAAACCGCGGCAGCGTCATCGCCCGCGGCCCCGTCCGGCCTCGATTAGCGGCCGGGACGGGGCAGGACATGCAAGACATTTTCCGACCGGGGCCGGGCGGCCGGTCAGGCCTCCCAGCCGCAGTCCTTGCCGCGGTTCTGGGCCGTCAGCCAGACGTTCAGCGGGGCGAAATAGTCGGCGACGGCCGAGGCGTCATTCTCGCGCTGACCGGTGAAAGCCTGCATGGCCTCAGGCCAGGGACGGGACTGGCCCATTTCCATCATGGCGTTGAAGCGCGCACCAACCTCGGTGTTGCCATAGACGGAGCAGCGGTGCAGCGGCCCGGTCCAGCCGGCCTGTTCGCACGCCGCGCGGTGGAACTGGAACTGGTAGATGTGGGCCAGGAAGTAGCGGGTGTAGGGCGTGTTGCCGGGGATGTGGTATTTCGCGCCGGGGTCGAAGGCACCGTCAGGGCGCGGTCCGGGCGGCGTCAGACCCTGATAGCGCAGCATGTTGGCCGTCCAGGCGTCGTTGTATTCGGCCGGCGTGGTCTCGCCATCGAACACGCCCCAGCGCCAGCGGTCGACCATCAGGCCGAAGGGCATGAAGGCGATCTTGTCGAGCGCCATCTTGAGCAGGAAGGGAATGTCCTCCCCCTCGCCCGGCACGGCGTCCAGCAGGTCGATCTGGTTCAGATAGGTCGGGGTCAGGGCCGACAGGCCGATGAAGTCGCCGATGGCCTCGTGGAAGCCGTCGTTCGCCCCGTTCTTGAACAGGAAGGGCTGATCCTTGTAGGCGCGCTGATAGTAGTTGTGACCCAGCTCGTGGTGGACGGTGTAGAAGTCTTCGCCGTTCACCTGGGTGCACATCTTGATGCGGATATCCTCGGCGTTGTCGAGGTCCCAGGCCGAGGCGTGGCAGACCACCTCGCGATCGCGCGGCCGGGTGATCTGCGACCGTTCCCAGAAGGTTTGCGGCAGGGGATCGAGGCCCATCGAGACGTAGAAGCCCTCGCCGGTCCGCACCATCTTCTCGGCGTCATAGTCGGCGCTGGTCAGCAGGTTGGTCAGGTCATAGCTCGACTCGCCGCCCGAGGTCGGGGCCACGACGTCATAGATGTTGCCCCATTGCTGCGACCACATATTGCCCAGCAGATCGGCACGGATCGGGCCGTGATCGGGCTGGACGGCGTCGCCATATTTCACGTTCAGACGGTTGCGCACATAGCAGTGCAGGTTCTCGTAGAACGGTTTCACCTGCGCCCATAGCCGGTCCGTCTCTGCGGCGAAGGCGTCGGGATCCATGTCGTAGCCGGAGCGCCACATGGCCCCGGTGTCGGCGAAGCCAAGCTCGCGCGAGCCCTCGTTGGCGATCTCGACCATGCGGGCGTAGTCAGCGGCCATGACCGGCGAGATGGTCCGCCAGCCTTCATACAGGGCCTTGGCCACGGCCGGATCGCGGGTCTCGGCCAGGATCGCGCTGGCCTCGTCCAGGGTGATCTGCTTGCCCTGATATTCGAATTTGCCGGTTGCGTAGGTCGAGTCCAGCCTGGTGGTGATGTCCGCCAGCTCCGTGGCCGCGCCGGGACGGTTGGGGGCGGGCAGGACGATGCCCTGGCGCAGCAGGTTCAGCTTGCGGCGGACGTCGGCGGGGACCTGCACATCGTTGAATCGGGCCGCGCCGTTGGCCAACTCGACCTGCAACTCGGTGTATTCGGCGTTGATCCGGCTCTCCAGCCACATGGTGTCATAGGTGATGTTGGTGGCGCGGGTCCACTGGATGCGGGCGGCCTCCTCGCTCAGATCGGCCAGCCGGGATTCCGCGCCGGCGACGAAGGCGATGGCTCCCTCGGCTGTGACCGGCTGGAGCGCGGAGGCGGCCGCTTGATCGGCCAGAGGCGCAGATTGTGCGGCGTCGGAGCCGCCCATCCCATAGCTGGCGCAGCCGGCGGCGAGGCCGAGGGCGCAGGCGGCGGCGGCCGTCATCAGGGTGCGTTTCATGGATGTCCTCCGGGGCGTTTCAGCGTCGGGCGGTTGCTCCGCCCTGTCCGGCCACAAGGGAGGCGAGCGGAGCCGTAAGGTCAAGCGTGGCGGTTAACCCAGGACGCAGGACGCCAGGCCGTCGTTGCGAACCGTGCCCATCGCCGCCTGCACGCGCGAGGTCTGTCGGCGGACATAGGGGCCGGGCGAAGCGGCGTCATAGCGCCGGGGCGACGGCAGGATGGCCGCCAGCCGCGCCGCCTCGCGGGCGGTCAGATCGGCAGCGGACTTGCCGAACCAGTGGCGCGAGGCCGCTTCCGCGCCATAGACGCCGGGTGCCCATTCCGCGACGTTGAGATAGACCTCCATCACCCGCCGCTTGCCCCACATGGTCTCGATCAGGACGGTGTAGCCGGCCTCCAGCCCCTTTCTGATCCAGTCGCGGCCGGGCCAGAGGAAGACGTTCTTGGCGGTCTGCTGGCTGATGGTCGAGCCGCCGCGGACGCGGGTGCGGCCGCGCTTCTCGTCCCGGGCGTTGGCCTTCAGCGCCTTCTCGATGGCCTTCATGTCGAAGCCATGGTGGGCGCAGAAGGTCGAATCCTCAGAGGCGATGACGGCCTCGACCAGCCGGGGCGAGATGTCGTTCAGGGATCGCCAGCTATAGGACAGGCCCTCGCCCTCAAGCGACCGGGTGACCATCAGGAAGGTGGTCGGCGGGGCGACGAACCGGTGGATGCCGACGCTGACGACCAGCAACAGGACGAGCGCCGTCAGAACGGTCAGCACCGGTCGCCTGCGCCTGACCTTTTTTGGGTCCGTCATGGGCGGAGGGTGGCGCCCATCGGCCTATGGACGCAAGCCGGGTCGCGCGAGCGCATCAGACCTCGGCCACGCCCGCGAAGCCGTCTTCGTCAGCCCAGGCGATACGTTTGGCGTCGGCGCTCATGGCGAGGGCCGTGATGGCGGCCCCCTTTTCAGCCTTCAGGAAATCCAGCCCCCGGCCGGCCGGATCGGCGAGCCAGACCCGACCGTCGGTCAGACCCGCGGCGAGAACCCCATGCCGGACCTGCGACGCGACCAGGGCGACTGTGCTGCCCTCGTCGAAGCCGATCTCGGTGGCCTCACGGCCCATGGGTCCGTTGGAGCCGATGAAGGGCCACAGCACCGCGCCCTGGGCACCGGATGTCGCCAGAAGCTGGCCGTTGGAGAGGAAGGTCATGGCCCGGACCTTGGACGGATAGCCGCCCATGCGCAGATTCTTCTGATCCTTGACCCGCCAGCCATGCAGCTGATTGTCCTGCATGGCCGTGACGACGAAGGCACCGTCAGGCGACCAGGTCACCCCGGTGTGCGATCCGGCCCACTTCAGGAAGGTCGGCTTCTGCTCGGCGATACGGGCGAACCACAGGGTCGCGCCGCCGTAGGTCGAGGCGGCGATGCGCCGGCCCTTGTGCTCGAAGGCGACGCCCGAGACGGTGCGCTCATGGGCGAAGTCGCGGCGGAAGCCGGCGTCCTTGGCGTCGATCACCGACAGGGTCTTTCCGGCGGAGAAGGCGATCAGACCGCTCTCGGCCGAGGCGTCGATGGTGTCGATCCATTGCCCCCTGGCCGTCGCCAGCACGCCGGCGTCGCCACGCCGGTGCCAGATGACCCGGCCGTCGTCGCCGCCGGTGACCACGCCGTCGCCGGACGGGTGGACGGCAGCGCACAGGATGGCACCGTCATGGGCGGCGCTGAACTCGCCGCCCTCGAAGCGCACGGAGCCGTCGCCGAGGGCGAAGATCGCCCCGGTGGCGTCAAAGACGGCGGCGGTGACCTGGGCGTCGAAGGAGTTGGTCTTCATGGGCTCCGTTTAGAGCGCGCGGGCTTGGCGTCAACGTCGCCCGCGGATCTGTCAGTCGCGCCCGTGCGTCTCAACCCAACGGGCCGTCATCAACTCGGCGTTGGCGTAGGCCTCCTGCAGCTCGAAGCTCCAGTAGGTCAGGCGGTCCAGTGGGATCGGCTTGCCGGAGACGGCGCAGCGGACATGGTCGCCCGTCTGCACGATGTCGAAATCCGGCGTGCCGTAGCGCAGCACCGCCTCGCGCCCGCTGACCGGAAGGGGTTTGGGCGGCGGGTTCACGCGTCCGCTCCGAACGCCGCCCCCGGCCGCCTCCCGTCGCAACGGATCAGGCGCGAATCGGCGACCGCCGCCTGTCGGTGGATGACAGCCGCGCGGTACTCGGGATCACGCAGCATGCCGAGGAAGGCCTCACCCGACGGATAGTCTGCGATGAAGGCGAGGTCCCAGGCCTCCGTCGCCGGCCCGATTACTGTCAGGCGCGGCGTCCCCAGCCATGTCTGACGGCCGCCGGCGCGCGCGAACGGCACCGCAGCGGCCCGGCCGTAGGCGGTGTAGGCCTCGGCCCCGCTGACGTCGCGGCGGACACCGGGGTCCACGTCTGCGGCGTAGCGGGCCCGCTCGTGAAAGCGCAGCAGGTTCAGCATGGCGATCGGCTGGTCGAGCGGCAGGTCGCGGAAGACCGCCATCGTCTCCCGGGTCGGGTCGATCGACCCGGTCATGCGGCGCAGGCCTCGAAGCCGGCCTTCAGTGCCGCCTCGTCGAGATCGCGGCCGATGAAGACGGCGCGGGACCAGCGCCGCTCATTGGCACCCCAGGCCCGTTGAAGCTCGCCCTCGAGGATCATGTGCACCGCTTGGAAGACCAGGCGACGGTCCTCGCCGGAGACGTCGATGATGCCCTTGGCGCGCAGGATGTTCTGGCCCTGCTCGCCCAGCAGCCGGTCCAGCCAGGCGGTGAATTTGGTGCCGTCCATCGGCCGGTCCAGCGACAGGGAGATGCCCTTGATGTCGTCCTCGTGGGCGTGGCCTCGCGCGCCATGGTGGGCGTGGTCATGGCCTTCATGATCGTGGTCGTGATGGTCGTGGCCGCAGTCGTCGCCGTGGACGTGCCCCTCCTCGCCGTGGGCGGGATTGGCGAATTGCGGATTGATGTCGAGGATTCGTTCGAGGTCGAAGCCGCCGAGGCCCAGCACCTGATCGAGCGGGACATTGGCGCGTTCGGCGCGGGTGATCGGGGCCAGCGGGTTGAGCTTGCGCAACCGACGCTCGACCTCGACCAGTTCGGCCTCCGAAGCGAGATCGACCTTGTTGAGGATGATGCGGTCGGCGAAGGCCACCTGCTCACGCGCCTCCTTCGAGTCATCCAGCCGGGCCATGACGTGTTTCGCGTCCACCAGAGCGGTGACGCTGTCCAGCTGGGTCTTGGCCTTGACGTCCTCGTCGACGAAGAAGGTCTGGGCCACCGGGCCGGGATCGGCCAGGCCCGTGGTCTCGACTATGATGGCGTCGAAGGCGGGCTTTCCGGGTCGCTGGCGTTTCATCAAGCCGGCGACGACGCGGATCAGGTCGCCGCGCACAGTGCAGCAGACGCAGCCGTTGTTCATCTCGAACACGTCCTCGTCGGCGCCGACCACCAGGTCGTTGTCGATGCCGATCTCGCCGAACTCATTGACGATGACGGCGTAGCGCTTGCCGTGATCCTCGGTGAGGATGCGGTTCAGCAGGGTGGTCTTGCCGGCGCCGAGATAGCCGGTGAGGACGGTGACGGGGATCTTGCCGGATGAGGTGTCAGTCATGGGCCGCTAGATGGCGGCTGGAACGCCGCTTGTGAAGATCAGCAGTCCGGACAATCCGGCAGGGGGCCGGTTTCCAGCTGCAGGGTGGTGTGGCCGATCCTGAAACGCGCGCGCGCCAGGGTCTGGGCCTCGATCAGCAGGCGGTCGGCGTCGGCGCGGTCGTGGACCAGATGCGCCGTCAGTGCCGTCTCGGTGGTGGACAGGCCCCAGACATGCAGGTCGTGCACCGCACTGACGCCCGGCAGCGCAAGGAAGGCGGCGCGGACGGCATCGACATCCATGCCGCGCGGGGCGGCGTCGAGCGCCAGATTGACCGAGTCCTTGAGCAGGCCCCAGGTCCCGATCAGGATCACCACCACGATGGCGATGCTGACCAACGGATCCAGGATCGACCAGCCTGTCATCCAGATGACCCCGCCGGCGATCACCACGCCGATGGATACGGCGGCGTCGGCCAGCATGTGGAGGTAGGCACCCCTGGCGTTCAGGTCGCTGTGCTGGTCGCGCATGAACATCAGCGCCGTGCCCAGATTGATGACGAAGCCGATGGCGGCCACGATCATGATCAGGCCCGACATGACCGGTGCCGGTTCCGCCAGCCGCCGCACGGCCTCGAAGGCGATGGCTCCGCAGGCGAAGATCAGCAGGAGCGCATTGCCGAGCGCCGCGAGCACCGTCGCCTTGCCATAGCCATAGGTCTTGCTGGCGCTGCCGGCGCGGCGCGCCAGCCAGGCCGCGCCGCCGGCCATGGCGAGGCCCAGCACGTCGGACAGATTGTGTCCCGCATCCGCCATCAGGGCGGTGGAGCCGCTGAATACGCCCGCGCCGAACTCGACCCCGACGAAGGCGAGGTTGACGATCAGACCGACGGCGTAGCGCCAGTCCCCGGTGTCGACCGGCCCGTGATGGTGGCCGCCGGGTCCATGGGCGTGGGAATGCTCATGATCGTGATGATCATGACCATGGTGGTCTTGGGCGTGGCCGTGATCGTGCGCCATGCCGTGAGCCTTAGGGGTGATAGACCGCGACGAGAAGGCCGATCGCGATCAGGGCGAGGCCCAGAACCGCCCCCTCGTACCGCGCCCAGCGCTCCAGCCGCAGCACCGACCAGCCGGCCCGGGCCAGCAGGGTGAAGACCACCATGCCCAGCACCGTTCCCACGGCGAAGACCGCGGTCAGGGCGGCCAGGGCCGCGAGACCTTCGCGCGCCTGACTGAGATAGAAGGGCAGAAGCACCTCACCCGGCGACACGGCCATCATGGCGACGAGTCCGAGGAAGGCCGCGGTGTGCGAAACCGCCGGCTCCGGCAGATCCAGCTGCGGGCCACCGGCCAACTGGGGCCGCCGGATCAACGCCCGGCCCAGATAGAATGCGCCGAACAGGAACAGGAGGATGGCGGACAGGTGAGGCAGCAGGCCCGCGATCCACTGGTCCAGTGCCAGCCCGGCGATGACGATCAGGCCTCCGACCAGGGCGGTCACGGCGATATGGGCCAGCCCCGCAGCCGTGACCGCGCCGAGGACGCGGCCGACGCTCCACCGCTGGGCCCGGCCCACGAGCACGAACGGCAGCCAGTGCGTCGGCAGGGCCGCATGCAGGAAGGCCGTCACGAAGCCACCGCCCAGCAGGGACAGCAGGATCGCGTGATCGGGAGCGGGCGGGGTCATCGCCGCCTCTGTAGCCTGTTACTTTATAACAATCGAGAGGCGGTCCGAAAAAATGGCTCTCTCTCCGCAGGGCGTCAGAACAGCCAGCCATGGTGGTCGTGCAGGCGGCCGATGCTCTGACGGCTACTGGAAGTTCCAGCCGTCGTGATCGTGGCCCTTGTGGAACGGGTCCGATCCGTGGAGCGGCAGGTCGTCTTCGCCCAACGTCAGCATAAATCTGCCGGCCATCGGTCCGGATGGGGCGGCCGGGCCCTCGA
>JBBQOK010000070.1:0-13209 GCA_038330765.1 Caulobacterales bacterium
ACGCCTCGCCGGCGAAACCGCCGCCCTCCGGGTCGACCCCGGCATGGTCGTCGGCCTCGGCACCGGCTCGACCGCGGCCTGGTTCGTCAAGGCGCTGGCCGCTCGCAATCTGACCGGGCTGCGCTGTGTGCCGACGTCGGAGGCGACGGCCGAACTGGCACGTGAGCTGGGGCTGACCCTGTCGACGCTGGAGGACACGCCCCGCATCGACCTGACCATCGACGGGGCCGACGAGATCGGCCCCGGCCTGGCCCTGATCAAGGGCGGCGGCGCGGCCCTGCTGCGCGAGAAGCTGGTGTGGGAGGCCTCGGCCCGCTGTCTCGTCATCGCCGACGCCGCCAAGGTGGTGACGGTCCTCGGCACCTTCGCCCTGCCGATCGAGGTGGTGGCCTTCGGCCACAAGACCACCGCCAACCGCATCGCTGACGTGCTGGCCGACCATGACATCGCCCTGCCGGCCCGCGTCCGCACCGCCGAGCGGGGTCTGGTGCGGACGGACGGCGGCAACCTGATCTATGACGCGAAATGCGGTGCCATCCACGACCCGCGGCGTCTCGCCGACGACCTGAAGCTTATCACCGGCGTGGTCGAGCACGGCCTGTTCCTCGACCTGGCGGACGAGGCCATCATCGGCGCGGATGGGGGAATCCGGGTGCTGACGCCCTGAGGTCTAGTTCTCTTGGCCCGGAGGCGTGGTGTCGTTGTCCGTCTGAATGTCCTCATGGGCGCGGTGGATCGAGTCGGCGATTTCGGTGCGTCCCGCCTGCAGGTTCTTCCGCACCCGTTCGGCGTTGTAGAGCCCGCGCAGATAGGCCGTGTCCCAATCCGTCAGACCGTTTGCCGAATCCGGTGCTTCGAACACATTGAGGATGGAGGAATAGCCGCTGGTGTCGGCTTCCGGATTGATCTGGGCCAGGATCACCATGGCCACATAGTCGGCCAACTGCTGTCCGGAGACCCGGCTGACCTGATCGATGTCGAGGATGACGACAGTGCGGAAGATGAAATCGACGATCTGGGTGTTCAGACGCGAGGCGGCGAAGGTCGAGACGACCGGCGCATAGTCCAGCGGGCTCATGCACGGATCCCGGCATTCGCCTGGAATGCGGATCGCGCGCTGCCCGGTCTGCGAGTCCGTGGGCATGCTGACCTGCCACCAGCGTACCGGCGCGTCGCTGGTGACGAACCGGCCGAGGGCGTCCCGGCCCTGGTCCATGCCCGACCCGCCCATCAAAAGCGCCCTGCGCCGCTGGTCGACAAGGGCGGCGGCCATGCCGTCGGGGTCGTCCGAGGCGATGATGACGACGTTCGCCGTGCAGCCAGGCTCACCCGGCACGATCCCCACATCCTCGGCCACGGTCGAGACCCGGTCGATGATGTACTGGGCCGGCTCGGCCCTCAGGTTGGCCACGCCAATGCAAATGCGATCGTCCCAGCGGGCGATGCCACGATGGCGGTTGGGCGCGGCGACCTCGTTGACGAAATTGCGGATCAGGCTGTCCAGCGACCGTCCGGTGATCGTGACATCGCCCAGGTCGACGGGCGTCTCGTCGACCGGCGGCGACTGCGGTGGCGCGGCTTGCGGATCCTGCATCGGAGCGACCGCCAGAAGGGCAGCTAGGGCGAGGGCAACCATAGGTCACATCCTTGAGGGTTGTTCGCCCGAACGTATGCCCGCCGCTGCGACATCGTCAATGTGCAATCCGGCTTTCCGGGCGGCCCCGAGATTGCCTATCAGGCCCCCGGCACCTAACTGACACCCGCCGACCGGCTGGAGCCAGAAATGCCGCAGACCTACGACTACGACCTCTTCGTCATCGGTGCCGGTTCGGGCGGCGTCCGCGCCGCGCGGCTGACGGCCCTGGGCGGCAAGCGCGTCGCCATCGCCGAGGAGTTCCGCGTCGGCGGCACCTGCGTCGTTCGGGGCTGCGTGCCCAAGAAATTCATGGTCATGGCCTCCGAGGTCAGCCACGCGATCGAGATCGCCGAGGGCTACGGCTGGTCTTTCGACAATGCGAATTTCGACTGGCCGACCTTCCTTGAGGCCAAGGATGTCGAGATCGCCCGCCTGTCGGGCATCTACGCCGCCAACCTCGGCAAGGCCGGGGTCGATCTGATCCATGGCCGCGCGATCCTGAAGGACGCCCACACCGTCGAGATCCCCGGAAAGGGCGAGGGGGGCAAGGACCAGATCATCACGGCCGAGAAAATCCTCATCGCCACCGGCGGTCGTCCGTGGAAGCCCGAGGATCTGCCGGGCATTGAACACGCCATCACTTCGGAAGAGGCCTTCCACCTGCCCGAACTGCCGAAACGAATCCTGATCGCCGGCGGCGGCTATATCGCGGTGGAGTTCGCGGGCATCTTCGCCGGCCTCGGCGTCGAGACGACTCTGATCTATCGCGGCCCCAACATCCTGCGCGGCTTCGACGACGACGTCCGCGCCCACCTCGCCGGCGAGATCGAGAAGCGGGGCATCAAGGTCATCCTCGGCAGCCAGCACACGTCGCTGGAGAAGACGGAGACGGGCATCGTCAACCACCTCGAGAACGGCATGAGCCTGGAAACGGATGTGGTCATGTTCGCCACCGGCCGGGTGCCCCACGTCAAGGACCTCGGGCTCGAGGCGGCGGGGGTCGAGATCGACGACAAGGGCGCGATTCGTGTCGACGAATATTCGAGAACCACGGCCGAAAATATCTGGGCTATCGGCGACGTCACCGACCGGATGAACCTGACCCCGGTGGCGATCCGCGAAGCGGTGGCCTTCCACGAGACCGTCTATCGCAACAACCCCCAGCATTTCGATTACGAGGCCGTGGCCACCGCGGTCTTCAGCCAGCCGCCGGTCGGGACGGTGGGGCTGTCCGAGAGCGAGGCGCGACACTCATGCCCCGGTGCCGTCGACGTCTATGTGACGCGCTTTCGGCCCATGAAATACGCCTTCACCGGCTCGGACGAGCGGATGCTGATGAAGCTGGTCGTGGATGCCCAGAACCAGAAGGTCGTCGGGGTCCACATCGTCGGACCCGAGGCACCGGAGATGATCCAGCTCGCCGCCATCGCGGTGAAGGCGGGCCTGACCAAGGCCCAGTGGGACGCCACCTGCGCCGTCCATCCGACCATGGCCGAGGAACTGGTGACGCTGAAGGAAAAGCAGTCCCAGATCACCAGCGCCGGATGACCGCGACACTTTCGTCTGCGGCGCGACACCTGGTTCATTGTCCACAGTCCGTCACCGGCCTATCTTGCTGATATGACTACGCGCTGGACGCCCGAGAGCTGGAGATCGAAACCCGTCACGCAGATGCCGACGGACTATCCGGACGCGTCCGCTCTGGCTCGCGTCGAGGATGAGCTGCGGGCCATGCCGCCGCTGGTCTTCGCGGGCGAGGCGCGCCGGCTGACGTCCAAGCTGGCTGATGTCGAGGCGGGCAAGGCCTTCCTGCTTCAGGGCGGCGATTGCGCCGAGAGCTTCAAGGAGTTCTCGACCGACAACATCCGCGACACCTTCCGTCTGATCCTGCAGATGGCGGTGGTCCTGACCTTCGCGGGCGGCAAACCGGTGGTGAAGGTCGGCCGCATCGCCGGCCAGTTCGCCAAGCCGCGCTCGTCGTCGCTGGAGACCATTGGCGACCAGACCCTGCCCAGCTATCGCGGCGACATCATCAACGGCATGGCCTTCACGCCCGAAGAGCGCTTGCCGGACCCCCAGCGGCTGATCCGCGCCTACAACCAGTCGGCCTCGACCCTGAACCTGCTGCGCGCCTTCGCCGGTGGCGGCTATGCCGACCTCTACAACATCCATCGCTGGACCATGGGCTTCGCGACGGACACGGCCTATGGGGCCAAATACCGCGAACTGGCCGACAAGATCACCGAGGCCCTGGCCTTCATGGAGGCCGTCGGTGTCACGCCGGAAAGCCACCCCGACCTCAGCCGCGTCGAGGTCTTCACCAGCCACGAGGCCCTGCTGCTCAACCTCGAGAGTGCCCTGACCCGCCTCGACGGTGCCAGCGGCGAATGGTTCGACACCTCGGCCCACATGGTCTGGATCGGTGAGCGCACCCGTCAGCTGGACGGGGCCCACGTCGAGTTCGTTCGCGGTGTCCGCAATCCCGTCGGCCTCAAATGCGGTCCGACCATGGAGCCGGACGACCTGCTGGCCCTGATTGACGTGCTGAACCCGGATAACATCCCGGGCCGCCTGACCCTGATCGGCCGCTTCGGCGCGGACAAGGTCGGCGACCGCCTGCCGCGCCTGATGAAGGCGGTGAAGGCCGAGGGGCGCCGCGTCGTCTGGTCGATCGACCCCATGCACGGCAACACGCTCAAGGCCGGCAACGGCTACAAGACCCGCCCCTTCGAGCGCATCCTGTCCGAGGTGCGCGGCTTCATCGACGTGGCCGAGTCGGAGGGGGTCCACCCCGGCGGCGTCCATCTGGAGATGACCGGTCAGGACGTCACGGAATGCCTGGGCGGCGCGCAGGCGCTGACCGAGGACGACCTCTCCAGCCGCTACCACACCCATTGCGACCCGCGCCTCAATGCCGACCAGGCGCTGGAACTGGCCTTCCTCGTCGCCGAGCGACTCAAGTCAGGCCGCCGCGCCCGTTCCGAGGCGGCGTGACATGGAAACTGCAGGTCGGTCCCGCAACACTGACTCCGGCGGCCGGTGCGCCTATCAGGGCGCGCCGGGAGCCTTCAGCCATGAGGCCTGCATCGATCTGCGCCCGTGGGACGAGCCCGTCGCCTATGACAGCTTCAAGGCCGCCATTGACGCCCTGAAATCAGGGGAGGTGGGCTGTGCTCTCATTCCCGTCGAGAACACCACCATCGGCCGGGTCGAGCCGGCGGCGTCGTTGGTCGAGGCCGCGGGCCAGACCGTCGTGTCCGAGGTCTGGCGCCCGATCCGTCTGGCCCTGATGGCTCCGGCCGGGGCGCGCCTGGGTGACATCAAGACCGCCGAGAGCCACTCCGCTGCGCTGGGCCAGTGCAGAGTGACGCTCGACGGGCTCGGCATCGAGGCCGTCGAGGCGTTCGACACCGCCGGGGCCGCCCGCGCTGTCGCCGAGGCCCGCGACCTGACCCGCGCCGCCGTCGCCCCCGCACGAGCCGCCGAAGTTTATGATCTGCTGATTTTGCGCAACGATATTCAGGATTCCGCCGACAACCGGACGCGTTTTGTCCTGTTGAGCGCCTGAACGGCTTGACGCAGCACGATCCTTGCGCCCAATGACGCTCATGGTCCGATCGCAAGCCATCGCTGCGACTGCATTCGCCGGCTTTAACGCCGCCGCCGACCTGTATTTCTACGGCTTTCGATACGCCGGCTGAGGCCTCGGGCATCGCGTCCTGACCGCCTCGCCGGCGACCGCTCCGGGACGGAGCGGCGGCCCGCAAAACCCGATCAACGCCGTACCGAAATCGAAAGCCCTCTCCCCGTGCCCCATTCCAGTATCCAGCCGGCCCTTCAGCAAATCTGGCCCGCGCCCCTCGAAATGTCCGCCGAACAGATGGCGCTGGCCGCCCTGCGTCATGAGATTGACGATCTGGACGACCAGCTTCTGGCCCTGTTCGAGCGCCGGCTGGGCATCGCTGCCCGCGTCGGCAAGGCCAAGGACGCGCCGTCCGGCCCCCACGTCAAACTGCGCCCCGACCGCGAACAGACCGTCCTCGACCGCGTCCTCGCCCAGGCCGATCCCGACAACCGCGATGCCGTCGAGTCCTTGTGGCGTCAGATCGTCGGCTGGGGTCTGGCTCGACAGGGCCGCATGCAGGTTCAGGTCTGGTCGCCGGTCGACCCGACCCGCGCCTTCGACGGAGCCCGTCTCCGCTTCGGCGCGGCGGCGGACATGAAGGCCGTGCGCGATCCGCAGGCCGCGCTCGCCTGGGCCGCCGAGGGCCAAGGCGTTGCGGTTCTCGCCGTCAACGCGGGCGATCCGTGGTGGACCGGCTTGCGCCGCGAATGGTCGGTGCTCAGCGTGTTCGACGGCTTCGGCGGCGAGACGCCCACGGCGCTGGCGGTCGGCCGCATCGACCCCGCGGCGCTGCCCAGTGGACGCCGGGTGCTGGTCGATGCCGGCGGGGATGCGGGCGACGGGTCGGGCATCCGCCGCCGCGGCCTCGACACTCACCACGGCTGGACCCTGTCGCTCACCGACGCGGTTCTGCCGATCGGCGGTCACGAAGGCTGCGTCGGGGCGATCGGCTAGGCCGGGGGCAGGTCGGGGGTGCCCTTCGGGGTGGGGTGCGCTTCGAGATCGGCGATCAGGGCGTCCATCTGGTCGATCTCGCGGATCTGCGCCTCAATGATGCCGTCGGCCAGCCTGCGGACGCGCGGATCGCGGATATGGGCCCGTTCGCTGGTCATGATGGCGATCGAGTGGTGGGGGATCATCGCTTTCATATAGGCCACGTCGCCTATCGTCTCCTGGCTCCGCACCAGCCACAGCGACCCCACGAAGACCACCGCCGCGCCAGCCAGAATGGCGGCGTTGATCCGCTTGTCCGAATACATCTTCAGCATGAACAGCAGCATGATCACGGCCATCACGGCCCCCATCAAAAGTGCCATCCAGAGCCGGGTCTCGCTGAATCTCGCATGTTCAATGGCGAAGGTGTTCAGATACATCAGGCCGAACATGACGATCGTGGAAACAGCGATCATGGCGGCGAAGCGGGCATAGCTCATCTCGGGACCTCCTGTTTGTCCAGGAGGAAACGGCGGCGGGCCCGCTTCGGTTCAGACCGCCATATTGTCAATCAACCGGGTCTTTCCAAGCCAGGCGGCGGCGAGGACCCGGGCCGGTTCGTCGACCAGGCCGCCCTTGAACACCCCCAGATCGTCGGCGCGGCGGATCGCGACATAGTCGACATGCGCATATCCGGCCGTCAGCAGGGCCTCGCGAGCGCCCGCTTCCGCCTCTGCCACCGGCAGTCCGGTCCCGGCCCGGGCACCGGCTTCGGCGAGGATTCCGTTCAGCCGTCGGGCGATCTCCAGCTGGTCTTCCGTCAGATAGGCGTTGCGCGAGGACAGGGCGAGGCCGTGGCCGTCCCGGATCGTCGGAGAACCGATGATCCCGGTCGGAATATCCAGATCGCGCGCCATTCGGCGAACGACAATCAACTGTTGATAATCCTTCTCGCCGAAGACGGCCACGTCCGCCTGCACCTGGTTGAGCAGCTTGGCGACCACCAAGGCCACGCCGCCGAACATCTGTGGCCTGAACTCGCCCTCCAGGCCCTCGGCGGGTGCGCCGACCGAGACGGTTGTGGTCGCGTCGGGCGGATACATCTCCTCGACCGCGGGCGCATACATCAGGGCGCAGCCGGCACCGGCCAGCAGTTCGGCGTCGCGCGCCTCCTGCCGGGGATAGGAGCCAAGGTCTTCGTGGGCGGCGAACTGGGTCGGGTTGACGAACACGCTGGCCACGACCCGATCGGCGCGATGGCCAGCCTCACGCACCAGGGTCAAATGCCCTTCATGCAACGCTCCCATGGTCGGAACGAAGCCGACGGTGAACCCCTGCCGCTTCCAGCCGCTTACTGTCTCGCGCAGCTCCGCGATGGTGCGGGCGATGGGCAGGTGTGGGGTGTCGGGCATGGTGAACGGATTAACCTTTCGCCTTAAGCGTAGTTGTGAACCGCACGGCAAAAGCTGCCGACTATGGTGTGGGTTATGACGCCGAGCCTCCTTATCCGTCCAGTGCTGGCCATCACCCTGACCGCCGGCCTCGGTGCCTGCGGCATGGTCGACGCCGATCCGCATCGTTTCGAAAACATGGCCCGGGCCGTCGCGGCGATCCCGCTGGACGGCGGGCCGGCCCAGCCCGCCCAACCCCGCCCCCCCCTGATTCGCACGGCTGAGGCCAGCGGACTGCGCCCAGCCCTCCGGGTCGAGGTCATGGACCCGCACGCCCTGTGGGACGCCCGCGAGAGCGACCTGCACGCCGTGGCCCGGGAACAGGCGCCCCGTCTGATCGCCGCCGCCGCGCCCGCCGTGGCCGAGGCCGTGGTCCAGAGAGTCTCCGCCGGCATCGACAGCGCCGCCGCCGAGGCCGGACTTCGACCCGCCCAGCGTCCGCGCGCCGCCGCCGCCCCCCGCACCGGCACCCTGGTCCAGATCGGTGCCTACTCCAGCGAGGCCTTGGCCCGCGCCGCCTGGACCCGTCTGAAGGGCGGGTCCGCCTCGTGGGCGCTCGATGGCTTGTCTCCGGTGTTCGAGGGCGTCGAGGTCGGTGGCCGCCGCCTGACCCGACTCAAGGTCCGCGCCCCGGCCGCCGGAGCCGCCGCCGTCTGCGCCGCCGCAGGCATCGATGATCCGTGGTGCCACCGCTCCGCCTGAGCCGGGATCGGACCGCATCCACAGTCCAGTGGCCCATGCTCCGTTGACGCCGCGCTCCAGCCCGGTGATTCTGGGGCTTCAAGGCCGCGCGTCGAGTCGGCGGCCGTCAGAGGCATGAGACCCCATGGCTGACCCTACGGTCATCGTCGTCGGCAACGAAAAGGGCGGGGCGGGCAAGTCCACCCTCGCCATTCACATCGTCTGCGGCCTGCTGCACGCTGGCAGGACAGTGGCCGTCATCGACCTGGATCTGCGCCAGCGGTCGATGGCCAAATTCTTCGCCAACCGCGCCGCCTGGACGGCCGCCAACGGCCAGGTTCTGCCCATGCCCATCGAACCCGACATGGGCGACGGCAAGGCCCTGGCCCGCGCTGACGAAAGCGAACAACTCGCCCGTTTCGACGCCGCCTTGGCCGAAGCCCGCGCCGTGGCCGATTTCATCCTGATCGATACGCCCGGCGGCGACACCGTCCTGTCGCGCACCGCCCACGGGCTCGCCGATCAGATCGTGACCCCGATGAACGACAGCTTCGTCGATTTCGACCTGCTGGGCGAGGTCGATCCGGTCACCCTCGATCTGCTCAAACCCTCGATCTACTCCGAGAGCGTCTGGGAGGCGCGCAAGCACCGGGCCATCACCGAGGGGCGCGCTGCCGCCATCGACTGGATCGTTGTCACCAACCGCCTCGCCGTGGCCGCCGCCCGCAACCGCCAACGCCTCGAGGAGCGGATGCAGAAGCTGGCCCGGCGTGTCGGCTTCCGCATGGGTCCGGGTCTGCGCGACCGGGTCATCTACCGCGAGCTATTCCCCTTCGGCCTGACCGTCGCGGACCTGTCCAATGAGGTGCGTCCGGTGTCGGTGTCTCTGGCCCATGTCGCCGCGCGTCAGGAGTTGCGCAGTCTTATGGCCGCGCTCGGCCTCGACGGCGGCTCGTTGATCGCGCCGCTGGACGCCGCGGCGTGACGTCTTGAGCCTCGTCTGGCTGGTCCTCGCGGCGGTCGCCGTCTGGGCGCTGGTCCGGCTGGGCCGCCAGGCCGAGGGACGGGGCAAGGGGCATTGGCGGGTCACCGCCACCCTGTTCAGCGCCGTGCTGATGGTCTTGGGCGTCCTGCTGGCCGCGCGGGGGGCCTGGCTGCCGGCCGCCGCCCTGGCCGGGGCCGGGCTATGGCTGACCGTCGCCTCGCGCCTGCGCACCTCCGCGCCCCGGACCGAAGCCATGACCGCCGCCGAGGCCCGCTCGTTGCTCGGAGTCTCCGCCGACGCCACGCCGCAGCAGATCAACACCGCCTGGAAGCGGCTCATGGCCCGCGCCCATCCCGACCAGGGCGGCACGGAAGGCCTCGCCTCGGGCCTCAACGCGGCGCGCGACCGGTTGTTGAAACCCTGATCAGGTCTTGGCGAGCTTCTTTGCCGCCGCGGCCTTTTTCGGAGCGGCCTTCTTCGCCGCCGGCTTCTTCACGGCCGCCTTCCTGGCCGGAGCCTTCTTGCCCTTGGGCGCTGCCGCGGCCCGCGCCGCCAGCAACGGCAGGGCGTCCTCCAGCGTCAGGTCCTCGGGTGTCGTGCCCTTGGGCAGGGTGGCGTTGATCTTGCCCGACTTCACATAGGGGCCAAACCGCCCCGCCATGACGTGGATCGGCTCGCCCGTCTCGGGGTGGGCACCCAGGTCCTTCAACGGTGCCGCCGCCGCGCCGCGACCGGCGAACTTGCCCGCCCGCTTCTCGGCCAGCAGCACCACCGCGCGGTTCAGGCCGACTTCGAACACCTCGTCGATGTCGGCGACATTGGCGTAGGTCCCGGCGTGCTGGACGAAGGGCCCATAGCGGCCCAGGCCCGCCGTGATAGGCTTGCCGTCCTCAGGGTGTATCCCGACCTCGCGCGGCAGGGCCAGCAGGCGCAACGCCTGCTCCAGCGTCAGCGACACCGGCGACCAGCCCTTGGGCAGGGACGACCGTTTCGGCTTCTCGGCCCCGGGCGGCGTGGTCTCCACATAGGGTCCGAACCGCCCGATCTTCAGATGCACTGGCTGACCGGTCTCAGGGTCGACGCCCAGTTCGCGATCGGTGCCGGCTTCCTCGTTGGCCGCGCCGCTGCCGAAACCGCGGGTGTATTTGCACTCCGGATAGTTCGAGCAGCCGATGAAGGTCGACTTCATCTTGAAGCTGGCCTTCAGGTGCAGTCGTCCCGTGCCGCACACAGGGCAAAGGCGCGCGTCCGACCCGTCGGCCTTGGGCGGGAACAGGAAGGGCCCGATGGCCTCGTCCAGTTTGTCGATCACGCCCTGAAGGGCCGTGACGGAGTCCGTCGCCGGCTTCAACTGGCCCCAGAAGTCCCTCAGCACGACCTTCCAGTCGAGGTTCCCGGCCGACACCTCGTCCAGCCGCGTCTCCAGATCGGCGGTGAAGTCGTATTGCACCCATTGGCCGAAGAACTGTTCGAGGAAGGCCGTCACCAGCCGCCCGGTGTCCTCCGGGATGAACCGGTTCTTGTCCATCCGCACATAGCCGCGGTCGCGCAGCGTGGTCAGGATCGAGGCGTAGGTCGACGGCCGGCCGATGCCCAGCTCCTCCAGCTTCTTGACCAGGGTCGCTTCCGAGAAACGCGGGGGCGGCTCCGTGAAATGCTGGTCGGTGCGGATCGCCTCGACCTTGGCCCGGGCACCTTCCTTCAGCGTGGGCAGGCGGGTCGTGTCGTCCTCGTCGTCGCCGCCGTCTTTCGGCTTGTCGTCGCGGCCCTCTTCATAGACGGCAATGAAGCCGTCGAAGGCCACCACCTGACCGGTGGCGCGCAGACCGGTCTGGCCCGTCGGCTCCTCGATTTCGACGGTCGTGCGGTCCAGCCGCGCGGACTCCATCTGGCTGGCGATGGTCCGCTTCCAGATCAGTTCATACAGCCGCTGCAGGTCGGGTTCGAGCCGCAGGTTCTCGGGGACCCGGGCCATGTTGGTCGGACGGATGGCTTCGTGCGCCTCCTGGGCGTTCTTGGCCTTGGACTTGTAGTAGCGCGGCTGCTCCGGAACATAGGCCGGGCCGAACCGCTCGCCGATGACTTCGCGGGCCTGGGCGATGCCCTCTGGGCTGACGAACAGACCGTCGGTTCGCATATAGGTGATCAGGCCGCCCTGATCGTCGACGCCCTCGTACAGCTTCTGCGCCGCCTGCATCGTCCGCTGCGCTGTAAAGCCGAGCTTGCGCGAGGCCTCTTGCTGCAGGGTCGAGGTCATGAAGGGCGGGCTCGGCGCGCGCTTGACCGGCTTCTTCTCGACCGAGGTGATGGTGAAGGTCCCGGCGTCGATGGCGTCCCGCGCCGCCGTCGCCATGGCTTCGGAGGTGATGTCGAGCCGCTGAACCCGCTTTCCGGCATGCTTGACCAGACGGGTCGTGAACGGCGGGCTGTCGGCGGCCAGATCGGCCTCGACCGACCAGTATTCCTGGGCCCGGAAGGCTTCGATCTCCAGCTCGCGGTCGACGACAATGCGCAGGGCGACCGACTGCACCCGTCCGGCCGAGCGTGCGCCCGGCAGCTTGCGCCACAGCACCGGCGACAGGGTGAAGCCGACCAGATAGTCCAGCGCGCGGCGGGCCAGATAGGCCTCGACCAGCTCCATGTCGATCTGGCGCGGTCTGGCCATCGCCTCCAGCACGGCAGACTTGGTAATGGCGTTGAAGGTCACCCGTTCGACGTGCGTGTCCTTCAGCACCTTCTTCTTGGTCAGGATCTCCAGCACGTGCCAGCTGATCGCCTCGCCCTCGCGGTCGGGGTCGGTGGCCAGGATGACGCGGTCGGACCGTTTGGCGACCTCGGCGATCTCTGACAGCCGCTTGGACGCCTTGGCGTCGACCTCCCACGACATGGCGAAGTCCTCGTCGGGCAGGACCGATCCGTCCTTCGACGGCAGGTCACGGACGTGCCCATAGGACGCCAGGACGGTGAAGTCCGGGCCCAGATATTTGTTGATGGTCTTGGCCTTTGCGGGGCTCTCGACAACGACGAGGTTCATGCGGGGAGGGGGCCTTCAGAGGGCTCGGAAAGGGGGCGGAACGTGGTTGTCGCGGGCGTCTCTGTCAATCGCCGCCGGAATTGCGCGACGGGATCACTCTGAAACCAGCCCTCCCGGCAGCAGGGTCGCCCGGCCCGCGAGACTGAGTTCCAGCAGGGCCGCCGCGACCATTCCAATGGGCGACGACAGGGCCCGGGCCAGTTCGTCCCGGGGTGTCGGCGTCGGCGACAGCAAGGCGGCGACCTGTTCGATGAAGGCCTCGTCCACGGCGTCGGGCACGCCGTCGAACGGATTGTCCGCCGCCGGTTCGCGCAGCGTCCGCAGGGTCGAGAAGGCCCGTTCCACATCCTCCACGCCCTCGCACAGGATCGCCCCCTGTCGCAGCAGTTCGTTGGGTCCACGCGAGCGCGGGTCCAGCGGCGAGCCCGGCACGGCGAAGACATCGCGGCCCTGTTCACCCGCCAGTCGGGCGGTGATCAACGACCCTGAGCGCAACTCCGCCTCGACCACGATGACGCCGCGCGACAGGCCCGAGATGATGCGGTTGCGGCGCGGAAAGTCCCTGGCCTGCGCCCGCGCGCCGATGGGGCTTTCCGAGACAATACAGCCCTGTTCGGCGATCTGGCGGTAGAGATCGGCGTTGTCGGGCGGATAGATGTCGTCCACCCCGCCGCCCAGCACGGCCACCGTGCCGGTCGCCAGAGCCCCGGCATGGGCGGCGCTGTCGATGCCGCGCGCCAGACCCGACACGACCACATGACCGGCTTCGCCCAACTGCTGCGACAGGCCCCGCGCGATCCTCTGTCCGCCGGCCGAGGCGATCCGCGCCCCGACCACGGCGATACAGGGCCGCGCCGTCAGTTC
>JBBQOK010000071.1:0-12773 GCA_038330765.1 Caulobacterales bacterium
GGGCTCTGATGCCATCGCCGACGCCGTCCGCGATCACTACAAGCCGCAGGGCCCGGCCGACACCGTGCCGACCGCCCCGCTGACCGTCGCCGTCGCCCTGGCCGACAAGCTGGACACCCTGGTCGGCTTCTTCGCCATCGACGAAAAGCCGACGGGGTCGAAGGACCCGTTCGCGCTGCGGCGGGCGGCGTTGGGGGTGATCCGGCTGGTGCTGGAGAATGGGGTGCCGTTTCCGCTCCAGCGCGTGATCGTTGCACCCCTTGATAGGCTCCAGCAGGCTTGGCGCGACGGTCGGGTTACGTCCGATCTTCTTGATGCAGATTGGCTCTCGATTTCTGAGCAGTTACGCGCCTTCTTCGCCGACCGCCTGAAGGTTCTGCTCCGCGATCAGGGCAAGCGCCACGATCTCGTCGACGCCGTCTTCGCGCTCGGCGACGACGACCTCGTCCGTATCGTCCGTCGGGTCGAGGCGCTCGGCACCTTCCTCGCCACCGACGACGGGGCCAATCTGCTGGCCGGCTACAAGCGGGCGTCCAACATCCTCAAGGCCGAGGAAAAGAAGGGGCCGCTGCCGACCGGCATGGTCACCACCGGCCTGCCGGGCCAGCCCAAGGAAGAGACCACCCTGGCTTTCGCCGCCGCCGCCGCCGCGACCGCCGTGGACGCGGCGCTGGACACCGAGGATTTCGCCGCCGCCATGCGGGCGCTCGCCGCCCTGCGCGGCCCCGTCGACGCCTTCTTCACCGCAGTGATGGTCAATTCCGACATGCCCGAGGAACGCGACAACCGTCTGAAACTGCTGGGCCAGGTCCGCTCGGTCATGGGTAGGGTCGCCGACTTCGGCCAGATCGCCGGCTAGCCGGCAAAGGAGCGGGACGGCGAACCGTCCCGCCCGCTCACGCCGGGATCAGCACTCCCAGCTGATGTAGTCGTACGAGTCGCCCATGGTCAGGTCCGGCCAGCCGTTGTAGCCGTCCCAGGATTCCCAGCCGTCGCAGCCCATGTAGTTGGTCGAGGCCAGCTGTCCGCCGAGGTAGTAGGTGTACATATAGCCGAACGGCTGCGGCCCCCAGTAGTGACTGACCTGCGCCGAGGCGGACCCTGCGGTCGCCCCCACGATCGAGGCCGCCAGTGCGGTCAGAAGCAGGATACGGGGAAGTTTCATCGTCCACTCTCCAAGTCTGCCATGCCCCCGCTGATGCGGGAGCAGCGGCACGCTCTGCCGACAATTGGAGGTTGTCAACTCGAACATAATGCCCGCTCTGGTCATTAACGATGTCGGACGCGGAACTTCAGAGACTTGCCCGCGTCACCGGTTTCACGGTTGTGCATACATCCGGCCGACGACCGCCGGCAGGATCACCGCGCCAGTCCCGGCTGATCCATAAACGCCGCATCCAGCCCATAGGCCGCAAACCGCGCCAGCCGCTCCTTCAGCCGCCCATGCCCCGCCGGCTCATCCCCGATCCGGTCCATCTCCGGCAGGAAGGCGTTCTCGGCCCGGAAGGTCCAGCCGGCCACCTTCAGCCCCGCCGCATGGGCGTCGGCGATCAGCGTCGTCGGCGCCCCCGGCCCGGCCTCGATCAGGGCCGTCTCCACCCCGACCCACCGGGCATAGGCCGCCACCCTGCCCAACCCTTCCGGCGTCGCCATGGCTGCATAGGACAGTTCCGGCCGGTCCGCCGGCCCGCCCCGCGCCGCCATCAGTTGCAACAGCGGCGTCCGCACCCGCGCCGCCAGCCGCTCCAGCGTCCCGACCTCGAAACATTGCACCAGCACCGGCGCGTCCGCTTCCGTCAGCCCGTGCGCCGCCAGCGTCGCCACGAAGGCGTCCTCCATCGGCAGGCCGATCCCGGCGAAATACGACGGATGCTTCAGCTCCGGCGCCACCCCGATGACGCGTCCGTCCCGCGCCCCCGCCTCGGTCGCCAGCGTCAGCACTTCCTCGAACGTCAGCACCGGCTCCCGCCCGTCCCACGCCGTATTGCCCGGCCGCAGGTCCGGCAGCCGCTCGCGCGCCCGCAGGGTCTTCAACTCCGCGACGGTGAAGTCCTCGGTGAACCAGCCCGGGGTCGCGACGCCGTCGATGACCTTCGTGGTGCGCCGGTCCGCGAATTCCGGCCGATCCGCCACATCGGTGGTGCCGCCGATCTCGTTCTCGTGGCGCACCACCAGAACCCCGTCGCGGCTCATCACCAGATCAGGCTCGATGAAGTCCGCCCCCTGTTCGATGGCCCGCTCATAGGCCGCGCGCGTGTGCTCGGGCCGTTCGCCCGAGGCGCCGCGATGGGCGATGATCAGCGGCTCGGCGAGAGCCGGGAATGCGGTCAGCAGCGCCATGGCCAGCAGGATGGAGCGGATCATCCGGCCCGGATAGAGGCCGGAGGTGACGGCCTCGCGACGGTGGCAATCCTATCCCCGCAGCACCTTGCGCAATTGCGGGTGCAGGTCGCTGTTCGATGCGAGGATCTGGCCACCCGTCATCGGGTTGCCGTCCTCATCGATGGTGGTGACCACGCCGCCCGCCTCGGTGACGAACAATATGCCCGCCGCCACGTCCCAGGGCTGCAGATTGCGCTCATAATAGGCGTCGTACCGCCCCGCCGCGACCCAGGCGAAGTCCAGCGCCGATGAGCCGAGACGGCGGATGCCCGCGACCCGCTGGCCGATGGCGTGGATGTCCTTGATGGCCTGCGCATGGCCCGTCTTGCCGATGAACGGCAGGCCGGTGGCGATCAGGCTCTCCGACAGGTCCTTGCGGCCCGCCACCCGAATGCGGCTGTCGTTCAGATAGCAGCCCTTGCCCTTTTCGGCCCAGAACAGCTCGTTCATCACCGGATTGTAGGTCACGCCGGCGACGATCTCGGAGGTCCCGTCCGGCGCAGTGCGCTGCAGCCCCACCGTAATGGCGAAATGCGGCATGGCGTGCATGAAGTTGGTGGTGCCGTCGATCGGGTCGACGATCCAGGTGTGGGACTTGTCGGTGCCCTCGACCATGCCGCGCTCCTCACCCAGGAAGCCGTAGCCGGGGCGGGCCTTCATCAGCAGTTCGTAGAGGGTGTCCTCGGCCCTGATGTCGGCGGCGGTGACGAAGTCGCCCGGGCCCTTGCGCGACACCTGCAGGTTGGCGACCTCGCCGAAGTCGCGCAGCATCGGCCGGGCGGTCTTGCGGACCGCATCGATCATGACGGTGAGAAGGGCGGAGGCGAGGGCCATGGTGGAATCTCCTGGTCCGAAAATCCTGAAAAGGCGGTCAGCCCGGACAGACGGAGAAGTTCAACGGCCCCGGATGGGGCCGAGTGGTACTTGGTGGCGGGTGACTAGTGGTTAGTGATCAGTGGCTGATACGGCCGCCATCGGCACCGTCATTGCCGAAACGCCCGATCCGGGGCTCCCACTAATCACCAATCACTAACCAGTCGCGCAGCCGCTACTCCGCGCGGCGGACGTATTCGCCGGTGCTGGTGTCGACGACGATCCGCTCGCCAACGCCCATATAGGGCGGGATCATGATCCGGACGCCGTTGTTGGCGATGGCCGGCTTGTAGGACGACGAGGCGGTCTGACCCTTCACGGTGGGCTCGGTCTCGACCACTTCCAGCGTCACCTGATCCGGCAGCGACAGGCCGATCGGGCGCTCTTCATGGCTCTCGATGACGACCTTCATGCCCTCTTGCAGATAGGCGATGCGATCCTCGCCGACCCAGGTCTTCTGCAGCTCGATCTGCTCGTAATTGCTGTCGTCCATGAAAACGAGGGTGTCGCCGTTGTCGAACAGGTAGGAATAGTCGTTCTGCTCCAGCGTGACCCGCTCGACCTTGTCCTCTGAGCGGAAGCGTTCGGCCAGCTTGTTGCCGGTCTCGAGGTTCTTGGCCTCGACGTTGGCGAAGGCACCGCCCTTGCCCGGCTTGACGTGGCTGGCCTTGGTGACGACCCACAGGCCGCCGTTCACTTGCAGGACCATGCCGGGCTTGATGGTGTTGCCGTTGATTTTCATCGGTGTCTCGGAAGGGAGTGGGCGCAGCCCTCGGCGGCGCGCGAACGGGCGCAGTCCGTAGAGGAAGCCGGGCCTCACGGCAAGGCGGGGCTCAGTGCACTGTCAGCCCGCTGCTGACCTTGTCCTGTACCCGGTTGGCCAGCCGCACGCCCCCGCCGGTCGGCGAGGCCAGCTTGCCGGCGCGGGTGTCGATCTTGCGCGCCTCGTGGGCGAAGGCCGCGGCCAGGCCTGCGGACGACATGGCGGCGGTGATCTGCAGCCACCGGCTGGCGGGCCGCATGGCGATCCACACTGCGTTCAGCGCCTGCGCTCCGGCCCACAGCCCCATCGCGGTGGTCCGCTCTCTCGCTGGCGGGGCGTTCCACACCCGCAGGGCCGACAGGGTCGTCACCGAGAACACCGCCGGCAGGATCAGGCTCAAGGGACCGCGCGGCAGTTCGGTGATGGGCGCGTCGTCGTCGGCCAGTCGTTGCGGCCGGGGCCTGACCGTCCGGCTGGCGAAGGCCGTTGCCGCCAGGGCGAAGCCGAGGGTCAGCGCGACGCCCAGCATCACATGGCCGGTGCCGCGCCCGTCGGCGTTCAGAAATTCCGTGGCCGCGTCCCGCGCGTCGTCCAGGGCGTCGTCGATGCTCATTCCGGGCTCCCTCCTTGGTGTCGGAAGCGGAATGGGCGGGGCAGGGGGTCAGTTCCCCGTCGCGCTCCGGTCCGGCGCGATCTCTGTCATGGCCGACTGCAGATAGTTCTGCTCGCCCAGCTGTTCGATCAGCTTGTGCTGCGCCTCGAGGAAGTCGATGTGCTCTTCGGTGTCGGCCAGGATGCGCATGACCAGGTCGCGGCTGACATAGTCCTTGGCCGCCTCGAACTGGGTCACGGCGGCGACGACCACGTCGCGCGAACCCAGCTCCAGCTGCAGGTCGGCGCCCAGGCATTCGATCGCGCTCTCGCCGATCTTCAGCTTGTGCAGGTCCTGCAGATTGGGCAGGCCGTCGAGGAACAGGATGCGTTTGATCAGCATGTCGGCGTGTTTCATCTCGCCGATCGATTCGTCGTAGATGATCTGGCCGAGGTGCTTCAGGCCCCAGCTTTCGAACATCCGGGCGTGCAGGAAATACTGGTTCACCGCCGTCAGTTCGTTGGTCAGAATCGCGTTCAGCGTCCGGATGATAGCGGGGTCGCCCTTCATGGCCTTGTCCTCATATTCGGGCGGCGAAAGCACTGGAATCGCCGCGGGAAGAGGCCGTTCATAACACGAACCAGGCCCAGTGCTCACTTGCGAACACTTATCGTGACATTGAAAATGCGAGTAAAAATCGCCCGCAGCTACTCGGCGGCGAGGGCGAAGGCCTGGTGCGTTTCCTCGATCATCTGCCGCATCTCGCAGACGCATTTGGCGCACTGGGCCTGGCACTGGTGACGGGCGAAGACGTCGCGCGGGCGGGTTGCGCCCGACTCGATGGCCGAGGCGACATCACGTTTGCGAAGACCATTGCAGTTGCAGATGTACACGAAGGCGAACCCGACCTGTCACTGAGAATGGTTCTCTATAGCAATCCTGCCGTGGCGAATGCAAGTCGTTCGCACAAATATTGGGCGGATTGACGCCTGCGCCCGGGTGCCGCACTTGCGGCGGATGGCCAGAGAACCCGTCGTCCCGCCGCGCCCGCCCTGCCGGCTCTATCTGATCACCCCGCCGGAGATCGCCGACCTGGGCGTGTTCGCCGCCGGTCTGGAAGCCGCCCTCGCCGCCGGGGACCTCGCAGCCCTGCAGATCCGGCTCAAGACCGCCGACGAACCGGCGGTGCTGGCGGCCGTCTCTGCCCTTTCTCCGATCGCCCGGGCCCACGGCGTGGCCGTTATCCTCAACGACCGGCCCGATCTGGCGGCGCGGTCGGGCTGCGACGGCGTCCATATCGGCCAGACCGACGCCCCTCTGGCCGAGGCCCGCCGCCTGATGGGGCCGGACGCCATGATCGGCGTCACCTGTCACGACAGCCGCGAACTGGCCATGGATGCGGCCGAGGGCGGGGCCGACTACGTCGCCTTCGGGGCCTTTTTCCCGACGCAGACCAAACAGACCCTTCACCGGCCCGAGCCGGAGATCCTGACCATCTGGCAGGAGACGGTCGAAACGCCCTGCGTGGCCATCGGCGGCATAACCGCCGCCAACGCCGGGTCGCTGGCCCGGGCCGGAGCCGACTTCGTGGCCGTCAGCGCTGCCGTCTGGGGCCATCCCGACGGGCCGGCCGCGGCGGTTCGTGAGTTCAATCAGGCGCTCGCCACAAGCGCCTGACCTTCAGGGGATATTAGGAACAGGCGCGCTAGGGAAACTGGACGACAAAAGTCCGCTTCCCCGGAAACCCTATGCAAATGAGCCGCGCGCTCGATCCTTCCGAACCGGTCGCGGCCCCCGAGGCCGCGCCGACGCTGCGCGCCGACGCGCCGGCGATGAACAGCGCCGCCGCCTTCTTCCGCGAGCCTCTGACGCCGATCTTTACCGCCATGGCGGTCATGGTTCTGGTCGTCACGGCGATCAATTTCGCCCGCACAGCCGGTCTCGTCGCCGCCCTCTGGGGTGCTGGCGGTCTGGCCGTCGTGGTCTGGCTCCGCAACGCCCGGGGTCCGCTCTACGACCTCTGCTTCGCCGCCCTGCTGATGACGGGGATCGTCGCCGGCGAGCTTCTGGCGGGAAATTCCTACCAACTCACCGCCCTGTTCGGCGTGGCGAACATGATCGAGATCGTCTGCGCCGTCCTTCTGGCGCGGCGGTTCGCGCCGACGCTGAACCTGGCCACCGTCGACGGGGCCAGCCGCTTCCTGCTCAGCGCCGCGGTCATTGCCCCCATTCCGGCGGCCCTGCTGACCGCCGGCGGCCTCTATCTGATGAACGGCGCGGACTTCTTCTACAGCTTCCAGACCTGGTGGTTCGGGCACGCGCTTGGCATTGCGGTGATCGGCGCCTTCGGCCTGTCCCTGACGCGCCGCCATCTGGTCATGCTGCGCAATCCGGTCCGCGCGGCCGAGGCGGCGATACTGCTCATCCTGCTGGTGGCTGTCTGCGTCGGGGTCTTCTTCCAGTCCTCCCAGCAGATCGGTTTCGTCGTCATTCCGATGCTGATCCTGTTCGCCGCTCGCTTCCGGGTGCTCGGTGTCGCCACGGGCCTCGTCATCGTCTCCGTGGCCGCCGTCGGCGGTGCCATGATGGGGCAGGGCCCGTTCGTCTCCGCGGGTCCGGACCTCGCCGATCAGGCGCTGCAGGCCCAGCTGATGGTGCTGCTCGGCTGCATGCCGATCCTGCTGGTCGCCTCCCTGCTCGAAGAACGCGACCGGCTGTCGGACCGCGCCAAGGCCGGGCAGCAGCGCGCCGAACGGGCGTCGGAGGCCAAGTCGCGCCTGCTCGCCAATGTGGCGCATGAGATCAAGAGCCCGGTTGGCGGCGTCATCGGCATCGGCGAGCTGTGGAAGGCCGGCCAGCTCGGCGCCATCACCCCGACCCAGGCTGAGATGGCCGAAATGCTGGTCAAGACCGCCCGTCAGGTCGAAGCCCTCGCCCACGATCTGCTCGATGTGGCCCGCGCCGAATCCGGTGCCGTCAAGGTCGAGCTGCGGCCCACCGACGTGCCGGGGGTGCTCGAGGACGTGTGCCGCTCCGCCGCCCTGCGCCCCGAGGCCGCCGGCATCCGCCTGCAGGTGATCAGCGAAGGCGACGGCCTGATCGCCCTGGCCGACTCCCAGCGGCTGACCCAGGTGATCTCCAACCTGGCCTCCAATGCCCTCAAATACGGCGGTGCCGGCGGACTGGTCATCTTCCGCGCCTCGAAGGTCTACGACGGCGTTCGCATCGAGGTCATCGACCGCGGCCCCGGCCTGTCGCCCGAGAAACAGGCCCAGTTGTTTGAACCGTTCAACCGTCTCGGCCTCGAACGCTCGACCGTCGAAGGGCATGGCATCGGCCTGGCCCTGGCCAAGCGTCTCGTCGAACTGCAGGGCGGCTCCATCGGCGTCATCTCGACACCGGGCGAAGGTGCCGCCTTCTGGGTCGAACTTCCCGCGGCCTGAATCGGTTCAGCCGGGTCAGCGACCTTCGACCGAGGTCGCCACCGCGGTCGTCGCCTGTGTGCCGCGGGCCTTGCCGTTCGCGGGCTGAGGGGCGACAGTCTGCCCATGATCACCGCCGCATACGCCGCCGTCGCCCTGCTGTTCGCGCCCCAGACCGCGCCCCAGACCCCGGCGGCTTCCCCGGGCAGCGAGCTCACCCGCGACCTCAACGCCGGCCCACCGCGCCCGGCGACCTATCTGGGCCCCACCCCGACCCCGGCTCCCGTGACGCCGACGCCTGCCCCGGTCACAACGCCGCCGCCCGCGACAGCCACGCCCGCGCCCGCGGGGCCCGGCGCCACGACACCCGCGCCGGCTCCGGCCCGTCCCACCGTGGCACCGCCCGTGACGCCGCCGCCCGTGATGACGCCGGCTCCCACCCCGGCCCCGGTCCGTCCGACGCCTGCGCCCGTCGTCACGACGCCCGCGCCGGTCGAGCCGCCGCCGCCCCCGTCTGTCCCCTCCGTGACCGTGCTGGACAGCGCCGCCCGCGCGGCCCTGCCGTTCACCGTCGATCTGCCGAACGGGTTCGAGATCGTCACCGGCCGTCCCGGTCCGGACTTCAAAATCTATACGATCCGACGCGGCGACCAGTCATTCGCCATGGTCTATGCCGGCCCGGCGTCCCAGTTCCCGATCTACACCGGCCAGATGGTCGAGGCGGCGGGCCGGGCCTCGGTCGTCACCACCGAGGGCAATGAGCGTCACGCTATGGAGCATCTGTTCCAGCGCGCGGCCGCCCCCCGTGAAATCCACGTCTGGACCATGAGCCTCGAGGGCGCGGACCGTCTGCTGGCCGAACGCATCGCCCAGTCGGTAGACGTTCGCTAGCCCGCGTCAGACCGCCTGCCTCTAGAGCACCTCTCGGCGGCTCAGGTGGATCAGGGCGGCGACCAGCACCACGATGCCGAGGCCGAACCCCAGACCCAGCGCGGCCTGGACCCGCCAGGCCTCGGTCGCCAGCATGTTCACCGGCATCTGCCACGGGAAGAAGACCCCCTGTTTCGCTGAGGTCGCCACCACCGAGAAGAAGGTCCCGCCGATGCCCACCGCCAGCGCCGGCACGAAGCTGGCGAAGCGCAGGGCGACCCACAGCTGGATCGAGATCATCAGCAGGGCGGCCAGATACATCCTGCCCATCACCCCGGCGTATTTCGCCAGGTCGAAGGCACCGGTCGGCTCCAGCTGCGGCTTGATCGCCGCCGCCAGCGTCACCGCCCCCCAGGTCATCGCCAGAACCGCCGCACTCATCAGCGCGACCACCGCCAGCACGCAGACCATCTTGGCCGCATAGAGCCGCCAGCGGGGCAGGGGCAGGGCGCGCAGATGGTCCCACGACCTCGGCCCATGCTCCATATGCGCCACCAGCGCCGTCAGGGCGGTCACGCTCATCGGCAGCATGAAGAAGGCCCAGATGGCCGAGGCGCTGACCATCCACATGTCCCACGGCTGCGCCTCCTTCCCGCGCAGCATGTTGAAGAAGACGAAGATCGCGATCAACGATGGCGCGGCCACGGCCAGCAGCGCCGCCAGCGAACGGTTCAGCTTGCGCGCTTCGACGAACAGCGGCGCGAACAGGGGGACGGCGGTCATCAGGCGAACTCCGGCTGGGCTTTGGCGGTGGGAGAGGGCGGCGAGACCTCGCGGTAGATGCCCTCCAGCGAGCGCGAGCGCGCGCCGATGGCGAACACGGCGATGTCGGCCTCGTTGAGGGCCCGGTTCAGCGAGGCCGAGGCGGTGCGGGCGTCCTCGCCAGGCTTCAGCCGCGCCACCAACCCGTCCTCCGCCGCCGTCACGTCAAAGCCGCGTGCCCGCGCCAGCGCCGCGGCCCGCACGATGTCGTCGGTCTGCAACGCGATCTCGGGTGCCAGATCAGCCTTCAACCGGCTCAGCTCCCCCTACAGCACCAGCCGCCCATGGCTGAGGATGCCCACATGCGTCGCCGTCTGTTCGATCTCGCCCAGCAGGTGGCTCGACAGCAGCACCGTCGCCCCGGTCCGCTCGGGCAGGGCGCGCAGGAAGCGGCGCATGTCGGCGATCCCGTCCGGGTCCAGCCCGTTGGTCGGCTCGTCCAGCACCAGCACCGGCGGCGCGCCCAGCATGGCCCGGGCCAGCCCCAGCCGCTGCCGCATCCCCAGCGAATAGTCCGACACCCGGCGCCGCGCGTGCTCGCTCATCTCGACCACCTCCAGCACCCGGTCGATCTCCCGGCGCGGCAGGCCCAGCAGGCTGCGCGTCAGGTCCAGATTCTCCCGTCCCGACAGATTGCCGTAGAAGCCGTGCGCCTCCAGCAGAGCCCCGACCTTCGCCGCCGCCGCGATCCGGTTCTCCGCCACGTCGAGGCCGCAGATCCGGGCCGATCCGCCGCCCGGCCGGATCAGGCCCAGCAGCATCTTCAGCGTTGTCGTCTTGCCCGCGCCGTTGCGGCCGAGGAAGCCATAGACCGCCTTGTCCGGCACCGTCATCGACACCGCGTCGACGGCCAGATGCCCCTTGAAGCGGCGGCTCAGGTCCAGGGTTTCGATGGTGGCTGACATCGTCGGCGCTCTCGTTTGGTTTAACTCGCACATAAAGTTGCAAACCCCGCGTCTTTAAGTCAAGATTAAAGATCAGACAGCTTTTCCCGACCGGAGATTCCTTCGTGAGCCAAACCGTGACCCGGACCGTGACCCGGACCGCGACCGACCGCTTCCGCCAACGCTGCGCCCAGTTCCGCTGGCTCGCCGTCTTCATGGTCGTCAGCGTCGGGGCCCTGCTGGTCCTGATCCACCTGCTGGTGCCGTCGGTGATGCTGGCGCGCGGCGGCTATCCCGGTGCCGGCGCGCGGTGGTTGAGTCAGGTCGTATGGGCCCTGCCTACGGTCTTCTATCTGTTCGCGGTCTGGTCGATCGGCTCGGCCATGGGCCAGCTGGCCAGGGGCCGTCTGATCCAGCCCACCCTGTCCCATGCCCTGCGCCGGGTGGGACTGGCGCTCGGCTTTGGTGGCCTGTTCAGCGTCTTCGGCGTCACCAACCTCGCCCGTCTGATCGAGGGCGGCCGCGGCGGCTTCGCCTATTTCGACGTGGCCGGCATGACGCTCGGCATGATCGGCGGTGCCCTGTTCCTGCTCGGCGGGGTCATGGATCAGGCCGGCCGGGTCCAGGCCGAGCTGGACGAGATGATCTGATGCCGATCCGCGTCACCCTCGACCGGTTGATCGTCAAGAAGGGCCTCAAGGCCCGCGACCTCGCGCAACAGGTCGGCCTCAGCGAGACCCAGCTGTCCCTGTTCCGCTCGGGAAAGGTCAAGGGCATCCGTTTTCGCACCCTCGCAAAACTCTGCGCCGCCCTCGACTGCAAGCCGAAGGACCTGCTCGACTACGACTTCGATCCCGCTGACCTGCTGGCGGCGGAGGAGGAGTAGGGGTCGAACAGAATTTGTCATCCCGGACGCCGCAAAGGCGGCGATCCGGGACGCTCAAGTTCGGGATTTCATCCTTCCGGACGCTACGTCAGCAGCGATCCGGGTGACGGGCGGGAATGTCGCGTTTCCGGCGATGTGGTCATGGCCAAACACGACCGATAGCGGACCTTGGGCTCTGGACGTGCCGCTTGTCTGGAACGGCGCGCGGCGCCGTTCGTTCGGCACTCATGAAGCCTCAAACCGTCATCGTCGTCGGAGCTTCGGCGGGCGGCGTCGACGCACTCGGGGCCATCGTCAGCGACCTGCCGGCCGACTTCCCGGCCGCAATGCTGGTGGTCCTGCATATCGGCGCGCACAAGAGCAATCTGCCCTGGCTGTTGAACCGGCAGGGCCCGGTCGAAGCCGTGCATCCCGCCGACGGCGATCCGGTCGAAGCGGGACGGGTCTATGTCGCGCCGCCGGATCATCACCTGACGGTCGAAGACGGCGTCATGCGTCTGACCAAGGGCCCGCGCGAGAATTTCGCCCGCCCCGCCATCGACCCCCTGTTCCGCAGCGCCGCCCAGGCCTACGGCTCGAACCTGATCGGAGTCATGCTGACCGGCGGGCTCAACGACGGTACGGCGGGCATGTACGAGCTCAAGCAGCACGGCGGTCTGGCCATCGTGCAGGACCCCGAAGAGGCGGTGAGCGCCAGCATGCCCCGCAGCGTCATGGCCCACATCGCCGTCGATCACTGCCTGCCCCTGGCGGAGATCGCGCCCCTGCTCGTCCGGCTGGTTTCCGAACGGGCGCAAGCCGCCCACCTCCCGCAGCCCACCTCAACCCCACAGGTCCCGGAGATGACCGCAGAGTTCACCCACCATCGGCCCATAGCCGTCACCTGTCCGGACTGCGGTGGTGCCCTCCGTCGGCGCGACCTGGGCACCATCGCCCTGTTCGAGTGTCACATCGGTCACCGCTATACCGCCGAGGTGATGCTGGCCGCACAGTTCCTGTCGCTTGAGCGGTCCGTGGAAATGGCCATGCGGTCGCTGGGCGAACGGGCTGAACTGTGCCGCCAGATGGCCGACAAGTCGGCGACGGACGACACGCTGGCGGCCAGGGAGCGATGGACCGCCGCCATGCGCGAAGCCCGGGATCAGACCGAGCCGCTACGTATCCTGATCGAACGGGAATGGATTCATCCCGACACGGGCGGGCTGGATACACTGGCGATCTTGTAGGCCCCGTCCCCGCGATCCCGAAGCAACCTAATCACGGCCGAGGTCGCTTAGGG
>JBBQOK010000072.1:0-12550 GCA_038330765.1 Caulobacterales bacterium
CGGCGGCGCGCAAATGCGCCAAGGTCGTCGGCGAGGTCATGGGCGGCTATCATCCGCACGGCGACGCCTCGATCTATGACGCCCTGGTTCGTCTCGCCCAGGACTTCTCGCAGCGCTATCCGCTTGTCGATGGCCAGGGCAATTTCGGCAATATCGACGGCGATAACGCCGCGGCCATGCGCTACACCGAGTGCAAGCTGACGGCCGCCGCGGTCCTGCTGATGTAGGGCATCGACCAGGACTCGGTGGACTTCAAGGCGACCTATGACGATCAGGACGAAGAGCCGGTCGTCCTGCCCGCCGGCTTCCCCAATCTGTTGGCCAACGGCTCATCCGGCATCGCCGTCGGCATGGCCACCTCGATCCCGCCGCACAACGCCGGCGAACTGATCGACGCCTGCCACGTGCTGCTCGACCGGCCCGACGCGACGACGGAAGAACTGGCCACGATCGTCCCGGGCCCGGACTTCCCGACCGGCGGCGTCGCCGTGGAAGGCCACGCGTCCATTCTCGACGCCTATGAAACCGGCCGGGGCGGCGTGCGCCTGCGCGCCCGCTGGGAGACCGAGGACCTCGGCCGCGGCGTCTGGCGCATCATCGTCACCGAGATGCCGTATCAGGTGCAGAAGTCGAAGCTGATCGAGGCGCTCGCCGACCTGATCGAGCACAAGAAGGCCCCGCTGCTGGGCGATGTCCGCGACGAGTCGGCCGAGGACATCCGGCTGGTGCTGGAACCCAAATCCCGCACCATCGAACCCGAAATGCTGATGGAGAGCCTGTTCAAGCTTTCCGATCTGGAGGTCCGCTTCCCGATCAATATGAACGTGCTCGACGCCACCGGCACGCCGCGCGTCATGGGGCTGAAGGCCTGTCTGCAGGCCTTCCTCGATCACCGCCGCGAAGTGCTGGTCCGTCGTGCCCAGTGGCGGATCGAGCGGGTCGAAAAGCGGCTGCACCTTCTGGAAGGCCTGAGGATCGTCTTCCTCAACCTCGACGAGGTCATCCGCATCGTCCGTGAGGAGGAACAGCCCAAGGCCGTCCTGATCGCCCGCTTCGGCCTGTCGGAACTCCAGGCCGATTTCATCCTCGACACCAGACTGCGCCAGTTGGCGCGGATCGAGGAAATGACGATCGAGAAGGAATACAAGGCACTGGCCGATGAACTTGCCGCACTGCAGTCGCTGTCTTCCTCGCCGGCCAAACAGTGGAGACAGGTCGGCAAGGACCTTGAGGCCGTGCGCAAGGCGATCGTCTCACCCCGCCGCACCACCATCGCCGAAGCGGTCGACTCGTCGGCCTTCGCCCCGGCCGAAGCCTTCATCCCGCGCGAAGCCATCACCGTCATCCTGTCCGAACGCGGCTGGATCCGCGCCGCCCGGGGCAAGGTCGAGGACCCGTCGGAGCTGAAGTTCAAGGAGGGCGACAGCCTGGCCTTCCTCGTGCCGGGCTACACCACGGACAAGATTCTCGTGGCTGCCTCCGATGGCCGCATCTTCACCGTCGGCGCCGACAAGCTGGCCTCCGGGCGCGGCCATGGCGAACCGCTGCGGCTGATGATCGACCTCGACGAGAAGGCCGGGATCGTCAACCTGCTGACCCACCAGCCGGGCGGCAAGCTGCTGGTGGCCTCGAAGGCCGGCTATGGCTTTGTGGCACCCGAGGACGAACTGCTGGCCCAGAAGCGCGGCGGCAAACAGGTGCTCAACGGCGAGATGCTGGCCGCTATCCGCGTCACCGGCGATCACATCGCGACCATCGGCGACAACATCAAGGCCCTGGTCTTCCCCATCGCGGAACTGCCCGAGATGGGCCGCGGCAAGGGCGTGAAGCTGCAGACCTACAAGCAGGGTGGCTTGGCCGACGTCACGATTTTCGACAGCGCACACGGCCCCGAATGGGTCGACGGCGGGGCCCGCCGGCGCAACTGGCCCGACTGGCGCGACTGGCTGGGCAAGCGCGCCGGAGCCGGACGGCAGGGTCCGCGCGGCATGAGGAAGTTCCGCTGACGGCTTACGCCGATTTCATTTCCGGGCGCGGCGGTATCGCGCGATAGTGGGGCGTGGCCGGATCCCGGCCGGGATTGGAGATCGACATGTTTGTCACCCTGATCGTCATCGGCGTCATCGTCGCCGTCGTGCTGTTCGTCGTCGTCGGTGCCTACAACAGGCTGGTGGCGCTGGATCAACGCGCGGACCAGTCGTTCGCCGACATCGACGTGCAGCTGAAGCAGCGTCAGGACCTGATCCCCAACCTCGTCGAGACGGTAAAGGGCTATGCCACCCACGAGGCCGGCACCCTGGCCGCCGTCACCCAGGCCCGCGCCGCCGCCGCCGGTGCCACCTCGGTCAATGACAAGGTCCAGGCCGAGAACATGCTGACCGCCACACTCGGCCGGCTGTTCGCCGTCTCCGAGGCCTATCCTGACCTCAAGGCCAACACCAATTTCCAGCAGCTTCAGTCCGAGCTTTCGGACATCGAGAACAAGCTCGCCGCCGCCCGCCGCTTCTTCAACAATGCGGTCAGCGAATTCAACGCGGTGCGCCGCCAGTTCCCGACCGTCCTGTTCGCCGGCATGGTCGGCTTCGGCTCGGACAAGCCCTTCTTCGACGTGGGCGAGGCCGACCGCGCCACCCTGAGCGCCGCCCCGCCGACGGTGAGCTTCAAGGCGTAAGGGACCGCACTGATGGGCGCCGTCGGGCTCCAGACCCACATCTGGGCCAACAATACCCGGTCGGTCATTCTGCTGGTGACCTTTCCCATCCTCCTGATCGGCATCCTCTACGGGGTTCAGCTGATCCTGATGGGCATCGGCTTCCTGCCGGGGACGGGCAAGGGACTGGGTGACGACATGGCACTGGCCGCGTCGTGGCTGGGCATGACCGTACCGGCCGCCTTCGTCATCGCCGCCCTCTGGTTCGCCGTCGCCTATTTCGGCAGCCAGACCATGGTCGACATGCTGACCGGCGCCCGGAAGGTCGAGCGCCGCACCGAGCCGGAGCTCTACAATCTGCTGGAGAACCTCGCCATTTCGCGCGGTCTTCGCACGCCCACGCTCCGTATCATCGACAACGACAGCCTCAACGCCTTCGCCACCGGCCTGCATGAAGGCCAGTACAGCATCACCCTGACCCGGGGACTGGTGAACAGCCTCAACCGCGATGAGGTCGAGGCCGTGATGGCGCACGAGCTCACCCACGTCATCAACAGGGACGTGCGGACCATGGTGATCGCCTCGATCTTCGCGGGCATCATCAGCGTTATCGCCGAAATGGTCTTCCGGGGCCTGCTCTATTCGCGCGGCGGCGGACGGCGGGACAACAAGAACGCCATGCCGCTGATCCTGATCGGGATCGCCTTCGCCGTGATCGGCTTCGCCCTGGCCATCGTCATCCGCATGATGCTGTCGCGCAGCCGCGAATACGTCGCCGACGCCGGCGCGGTCGAGCTGACCAAGAACCCCGACGCCATGATCTCTGCCCTGCGCAAGGTCGAGGGTCGTTCCAGCGTCAAGGGCCCGGACGAGCTGCAACAGCTGTTCCTCGACAACCAGCCGGACGGCGTCGGTCTGGAAGGCCTGTTCGCCAGCCATCCGCCGATCCAGAAGCGGGTCGACGCCCTGATCAAATTCGGGGGAGGGCGCGATCCGGGCCCCTGGTCCGGTGTGCAGGCCCCGCCGCCCTACGGCGGCTCGGTGCCGATGGCCGGCTAGGCCAGACGTTCCCAGCCCAGCCGGGTCAGTTGCTCCAGCGGCCGGAACCCCGCCTTGTAGTCCATCTTCTTCGAGCCCCGGACCCAATAGCCGAGATAGACGAAGGGCAGGCCCACGGTCAGCGCCTGCCGGACGTGGTCCAGGATGGCGAACCGGCCCAGGCTGCGCGCCTCCAGCGCCGGGTCGAAGAAGCTGTAGACCATCGACAGGCCGTCCGAGAGCAGGTCGGTCAGGCAGACCCCGACCAGATCGCCCGGCCCGCCATCGGCCGAGGCGAGGCGGTATTCGATCAGATGGGTGCGGACCGCCGTATCCTCGACCATGGCGACATAGTCGAGCCAGGTCATGGTGCTCATACCGCCACCTGGATGCCGACCGTGCAGATAGCGACGCAGCAGGTCGAACTGCTCCATGGTCGCCTCGGCCTCGACCAGAGCGCGGGTCAGATCGGCGTTGCGCTTTAATATCCTGCGCTCGGAACGTGAGAAACTGAACTCAGGGACCGGCAGTCGCACCGACACGCAGGCGTCGCAGCCTTCGCAGGCGGGCCGATAGGCGATGTTCTGGCTGCGGCGGAACCCCGCCTGGGTCAGTTCATCGTTGACGAAGGCGCCCTCACTGAACGGCAGGTTGGCGAACACCTTCCGCTCGGTCTGCCCGGGCAGATAGGGGCAGGGGGCCACCGAGGTCATGTAGAAGCGAAGCTGGCGCTGGGGAACGAACTGGGTCACGGGCGACATCCCCCCATCCAATTCCGCCGACAATTTGACGCCCGGCTCGACATGAACCGATTTGGCCCTGCGTCGCCCGGCGCGGCAAGTCCCTTCGCCCGACGCCAGAGCGGCGGGCCGACGATCACAGGCTGGTGTCCGTAGGCAGAACCGGGGCCTCGCGCAGCAGCACGATGGCAATCCGGCGGTTGCCCGCCAATGTCGGATCGTCGGGATAGAGCGGGTCCGAACCGGCCTTGCCCGAAACCTGGTAGACACGGTCAGCGTCGACGCCCGCGGACTGCAGGACCAGCCGCGACGCATTGGCGCGGGCCCCCGACAGGGTCCAGTCGTTGGGCCCCGTGGCGCGGTTCGATCCCGGTGCCGCCGAGGTGTGGCCGGTCACCGAGATCCGGTTCGGCAACTGGTTGACCACCTTGGCGACCGCCCGCAGCAGCAGTTGCGCCCGCGGGTTGGGCCGCGAGGAATTCTGCTCGAACATTGAGCGGCCTTCCTGATCGACCAGCTGGATGCGCAGGCCCTCCGGCGTCTGGTCGATGATCAGTTGTTTCGAAAGCTCGGCCAGCTCGGGCATCGACTGCATCGCCTGACGCAGGGACTCGGCGGCAGACGAGAATTCGGCGGCCTCGCGCCGGGCGATCTCCTCGCGCAGAGCCGCTTCGCTGGCCGCTGCGAGGTTCTGGCTCTGGCCGACATCCTGCGGCGCGTCCGACGGGGCCTCGGGAGCCAGCTGGCTGATCACCGACTGCGAGCCCGCGCTCTTGGAGCCGTCGTCGCCCAGCGAAGTGCCGCCGAGGATCCCGCCCGAGCCCGAGGTTGTCGCCGACACGCTGGCCGGCGCGAAATACTCGGCGATGCCGCGCTTCTGTTCCGGGTCGGTCGTATTGATCAGCCACATCAGCAGGAAGAAGGCCATCATCGCCGTCACGAAGTCCGCATAGGCCACTTTCCAGGCGCCGCCATGGTGGCCGCCGCCGATGACCTTCTTGACCTTCTTGATGAGGATCGGACGATCGCTCATGGACATGGGACGGACTCGCGAACTTCAACAGGTTCGCCCAGCGTCCCCGGTCGACGTTAAGAACCCGTTTGCAATGCCCGCTCACCACGTCTGGACGAAATCCGCCCTTGCGGCACCGATAAAGAAATCCCGCCTTGCCCGCCCCCGGAGCCTCGCCTAGTCGTGCGGTGTGAATGCTTCAGTCCCCCCTGACGACTTCGACGTCCTCGCCTACAGGCGAGCGCTCGGCGGTTTCGCGACCGGCGTCTGCGTGGTCACGGCCCATACCGACGAGGGGCCCTTCGGCATCACCATCAACGCCTTCACCTCGGTTTCCCTGCAGCCGCCGCTAATTCTGTGGTGCCTCGACCGGGCCTCATGGCGTCACGACGCCTTCGCGACGGCCGAGCGATTCGCGGTCCATGTGCTGCCGGTCGAGGACCGCGAGATGTCGGACCGGTTCGCCTGGGGCGTCTGCCGGCTGTCCTCCGACGAGTTCGACAGCTCCAGCACCGAGCCGCCCCGGCTGAAGAACGCCCTGACGCGGCTGGACTGCCTCGCGCGCGACCGGATCGTCCTCGGTGACCACCTGGCGGTCGTCGGCGAGGTGCAGCGGTTCGAGACGCGCCCGGGTGACGCCTTGACCTACTACCGCGGCCGCTACGGCGCTGCTTCGGACCCACAGACCTGAGGACGGCGGCATGAAGATCGGTTTCGCGGGCCTCGGTGTGATGGGCGGCCCCATGGCGCGCCATCTGGTCCAGGGCGGCCACGCGGTTGCCGGCTTCAACCGCTCGCCGGACAAGGCCCGGGCCTGGGCCGGGGCGACCGGCGGTCGCTTCGCCGAAACCGTCGCGGCAGCCGTGGCCGATGCGGAGCTGTTCGTCCTTTGCGTCGGCAACGACGACGACGTGCGCGAGGTCGTGACGGCCGCCCTGCCGTCGTTGGCTCCGGGTGTCGTTGTTGTCGACCACACCACGACCTCGGCCCGGGTGGCGCGAGAAATGGCCGAACTGGTCTCGGGGCAGGGAGCCTTCTTCATCGACGCGCCGGTTTCAGGGGGTCAGGCCGGGGCCGAGAACGGCCAGTTGAGCGTCATGGCCGGCGGCGACGCGGCGGCACTGGCCCGGGTCGAGCCGGTCCTCATGCACTACGCGAAGGCGGTCAAACACATGGGGCCGTCGGGCGCGGGGCAACTGACCAAGATGGTCAACCAGATTGCCATTGCCGGCATTGTTCAGGGCCTGGCCGAGGCGGTCCATTTCGCCCAGACCGCCGGTCTGGACACCGACGCGGTCTATGACGCCGTCTCCAGGGGCGCGGCGCAGTCGTGGCAGATGGACAATCGCTGGAAGACGGCGGCCGCAGGTCAGTTCGAGTTCGGCTTCGCCGTCGACTGGATGCGCAAGGATCTCGGCCTCGTGCTCGACGAGGCCCGTGCGAACGGCGCTCATCTGGCGCTGACGGCGCTGGTAGATCAGTTCTATTCGGAGGTTCAGTCCATGGGCGGGTCCAGATGGGACACGTCGAGTCTGACGGCGCGGCTTCAGGCGCGGCCCGCCCGGGAATTGGGGTCAGTCAGAGAAGATTAGTGCGCGTGTTGAGTGGGCTAAGGGTGTGTGCTGAGGCCATGGTTCCGGAATGCCCGTCGACTTCTTCGCATAATATATCTTAGGCGAGAACCGGATCATCCTCAGCGGCTCGCCCCGGGTTGCGCTTCCGGGAAGATGCCTTCTCTCCCGTCTCAGTCAGCGCTCCCCATAATGCGCTTGACCGACATATAGCTAACTGGTTATGCATTGACTCATAACCGGAGAGTTATTGCTTCCCATGCCCGCCGCTCACGACGTCCTGTTCAAGACCCTCGCCGACCCGACACGGCGCGCGCTGTTCGAACGGCTGTGCAGTGAAGGCGAACAGACGGTCGGTGCCCTGACGGCCCGCGCCGGCGTCTCGCAGCCCGCCGTCTCGAAACATCTCGGCGTCCTGAAACAGGCCGGACTGGTGCGGGACCGCGCCGAGGGCCGCCAGACCCACTACAGCGCCCGGATCAGCGCCCTCGCGCCGCTGAACGACTGGACCGGCCGAATGACCGGCTTCTGGGAGACACGGGTCGATCACCTCGAGGACCTGCTCACAAGGATGGACCAATGACCTCCGACGCCGCCGGCCTTCGCTCCGTCGTCATTGAGCGTGATCTTGCCTTTCCGCCCGAGAAGATCTGGCGCGCCCTCACTCAGCCACACCTGATCGAGGAATGGCTGATGAAGAACGATTTCCAGCCGGTCGTCGGCCACAGCTTCAATCTCAGCGGTGACTGGGGCGGCGTGCTCGACTGCGAGGTCCTGACCGTCGAGCCGAACCGCGCTCTGGCCTACACATGGAATTTCGCTCACGACGACGCGGCCTACAATCTGGAGAGCGTGGTCACCTTCACGCTGACCCCGACCGACACCGGAACCCATCTGCGTGTCGAGCAATCCGGCTTCCGGCCCGAACAGAAGCAGGCCTTCGGCGGTGCCCATGTCGGCTGGAAGCAGTTTCTCGCCAAGCTGGATCAGGTTCTGACACGGAACGGATGAGAGACCCCTGTCCGGATGATATTCAGAGGAGATACCGATGAACTGGAACACCTTTGTCCGACAGAGCCACCGCTGGCTGTCTATCGCCTTCACTCTCTCCGTCGTCGGCGTTTTCATCGCCCTGGCGCAGAAGGAGCCTGTCGTCTGGGTGTCCTATATACCCCTCCTTCCACTCGCCCTGCTGATGCTCAGCGGTCTGTATCTGTACGCCCTGCCCCATGCCGCCCGCTGGTCGGCCGGACGACACGACCGCGGAAACGGGTGAGCGGCATGGCCGGCGAACCCATCCTCCTGTCAGGCGGCCACACCCGGATCGTGACGGGCTACGATAACACGCCTGTGCGCACCTGGATCGCCGCGGCACCGGGCTGGAAAGGCGAGGCCTGGTGCCGGCTTGACGCGCTGATCGATTGCGCAGTCCCCGACGTGCAGAAGGCGGTGAAATGGATCTCGCCTCTCTACGGACCCGGTTTCGCCTCATGGGTCAGACAAGCTAGCCGGCTGCCCGGCGAGAAGATGTGAGCAATGCCATGGACATGAGCGCGAACGCCCCCGCCGGACCGGCTGCAACCAAGGCCATCGACGCCAAGATCGCGGGGCTGGGCGACTGGCGCGGCGACACCCTGGCCCAGATCCGCGAACTCGTCAGGGAGGCTGATCCCGAGGTGGTCGAGACGGTGAAATGGGGCGGCGTTCCGGTGTGGGAGCAAGCGGGGATCATCAGCACCGGCGAGACCTACAAGGCCGCCGTCAAGATGACCTTTGCCCGGGGTGCCTCGCTGCCGGACCCGTCCGGCCTGTTCAACTCCAGCCTCGACGGGGCCACCCGGCGCGCTATCGACTTTCGTGAGGGTGAGACGATTGACGGCGAGGCCCTGAAGGCGCTCATTCGCGCCGCCGTCGCGCTGAACATCTCGGCGCAGGCCCGCTGAGACGCGCAAGCGGGCCAGCCAGGAGATTCGAACATGGCCGGTCTCAAGGACAAGCGCGGCTTCATCGACAAGGACCGGCTGGACCTTTCCGAGCGTCAGGCCGTCGAACACTGGATGAAGCGCTGGGGCGTGACTCGCGAGCAACTGACCGCCGCCCACCGCAAGGCCGGCCGCAACGTCAAGGACATCGCCGCGGAACTCGGCAAGAAGCGCTGAGCCACGGCGCAGACAGCCACCTCAGAGGTGAATCACTCGCCCATAGGCGTCCAGCGACGCCTCGTGCATGGCCTCTGACATGGTCGGATGCGGGTAGACGATGCCGTGGATGTCCTCTTCCGTCGCCTCCATGGTGATGGCGGTGACGAAGCCCTGGATCATCTCGGTCACCTCGGCACCGATCAGGTGGGCCCCGATCAGGGCCCCGGTCTTCGCGTCGAAGATCACCTTGACGAAACCCTCGATCTCGCCGGCGGCCACGGCCTTGCCGTTCACGCGGAAGGGGAAGCGGCCGATCTTGACCTCGCGTTTCGCCTCGCGCGCCCCCTGCTCCGTGATTCCGACCGAGGCGACCTGCGGCTGGGCGTAGGTGCAGCCGGCGATCGGCGAATGGACGTTCGGGGTCTTGAAGGCGGCGATGTGTTCGGCGGCGTGGATGCCCTCGTGCGAGGCCTTGTGCGCCAGCCAAGGCGCGCCGGCGCAGTCGCCGATGGCATAGAGGCCCTTCACGTTCGTCTGGCAGTGGCCGTCGATGGTGATGTGGCCGCGGTCCATATTGACGCCCAGCGTCTCCAGGCCGATGCCGTCGGTGTTGGCGGTGATGCCGACCGCCGAGATGCAGACTTCGGCCTCCAGCGTCTCAGCCTTGCCGCCAGCCTCGATGGCGACCTGTACGCCCTTTCCGCCCCTGGACACCTTGGTGACCTTGCAGCCGGTGCGGAACTTCATGCCCCGCTTCTCGAACGCCTTCTGGGCCGTTTTGGAGACCTCTTCGTCCTCGACAGGCATGATGCGGTCAACCGCTTCCACCACCGTAACTTCTGCGCCCAAGGCCCTGTAGAAGCTTCCGAATTCAACACCTATGGCACCCGAACCGATGACGACGATCGAGGCCGGCATCGTCTTCGGTGCCATGGCTTCGCGATAAGCCCATATCCTGTCGCCGTCGGCCTCCAGGCCGATCTGCGGGATCGCCTTGGCGCGGGCACCGACGGCCAGGATGACCGCCTTCGCCTCGACCGCTCGCGAGCCGCCGGCCTTCAGCTCCACGACCACCTTTGGCGCGTCCTTGCCCTTCTCCAGCCTGGCCGTCCCTTCGATCACCTCGACCTTGTTCTTCTTCATCAGGAAGGTGACGCCCTTGTTCATCGTGGCGGCCACGCCGCGCGACCGCTGGATGATGGCGTCGAAGTCGAACCCGACCTTGTCGGCGGACAGGCCGAATTCCTTCAGGTGCGACAGGCTTTCATACTTCTCGCCGGACTTGAGCAGCGCCTTGGTCGGGATGCAGCCCCAGTTCAGGCAGATGCCACCCAGCGCCTCGCGCTCGACGATGGCCGTCTTCAGGCCCAGCTGGCTGGCGCGAATGGCGGCGACATAGCCGCCCGGGCCCGAGCCGATGACGATGAGGTCGAATTCAGCCATCAGATTTCCTCGAGCACGGAACGGCGGCGCGGATCGTCCGCCTCGCCGGTGTTTATGACGCCCGCCGGCTCGACCAGCATGACGGCGGTTCCCTCGACCTCGGCGACCGGGCAATGCTCGACGCCGTGTGGAACGATGATGAATTCGCCGGGGCCGAGCCGCTGTTCGCCGTCCCGGAACCGCATGCACAGGCAACCGGCGACGACCAGGAACATTTCGTCCTCGACCGGGTGGCTATGCCAGACGAAGTCGCCGTCCAGCTTCACCAGCTTGATCTCAACATCATTGACGCGGCCGACCAGCTTCGGATCCCAGGCGCGCCCGATCAACTCCAGCTTCTCGGCGATGTTGACTTTCGACGGCATGATCGACCCTAGGCCAGCATCGTCACGGGGTCTTCGATCATCGCCCTGAAGACCTGCAAGAATCTGGCACCGATCGCGCCGTCGACCACGCGGTGGTCGCAGGTCAGGGTCACGGTCATGACGGTCGCCACGGCCAGCTGGCCGTTCTTCACCACGGGGCGCGGCTCCCCTGCCCCGACGCTCATGATCGCGCCTTGGGGCTCATTGATGATGGAGGCGAACGACTTGATCCCGAACATGCCCAGGTTGGAGACCGAGAAGGTGCCGCCCTGGAATTCCTCGGGCTTCAGCTTGCGGTCGCGGGCGCGCCTGGCCAGGTCCTTGGACTCGGTCGCGATCTGCGACAGGGATTTGGTTTCGGCGGCGCGGATGATCGGGGTGATCAGGCCGCCGTCAATGGCCACGGCCATGGCTACGTCGGCGTGGTGATGCATGGCTATACCCTCGGGCGAATAGCTGGCGTTGGCTTCGGGCACCGCCTTCAGCGCCATGGCCGAGGCCTTGATGATAAAGTCGTTGACCGAGACCTTGATCCCGTCCTTCTCCAGCATCGCATTAACCCTGGCGCGCGAAGCCAGCAGGCCGTCGATCTCGCAGTCGACGGTCAGCGGGAAATGCGGCACGTCGCGGAAGCTGTCGGTCAGACGGCGGGCGATGGCCTTGCGCATCCCGTCCAGCGGAACGAGGTCGTAGCTGCCGTCCGGAATGCCCATCTGGGCCAGCGACTGGACCTTGCGGGCCTCGGCGGCAGGTGCCGGAGCCGAGGCCGAGGCGGGTTTGGCTGTGCCCTTCTCGGCGCCTTCGAGATCGCGCTTCACGATGCGGCCATGCGGGCCAGTGCCCTTGACCGACTTCAGGTCGACGCCGTTCTGACTGGCGATACGACGGGCCAGCGGCGAGGCGAAGATGCGCTCGCCTTCCGCCTTGGCGGGCGCGGGCGCGGGCTCAGGCTTGGGCGCGGCGACGGGCGTGGGCTCCGCCGTCGCGGGCTCGGCCTTGGCGGTTTCCGCCTTGGGAGCGTCCGCTTTCGGAGCCGGAGCGACCGCCCCGCCCTCGTCCTTGAGGCGCGCAATCGGTGTGTTGACCTTCACGCCCTCCGAGCCCTCGGCCACGAGGATGTCGGTGATCTCGCCCTCGTCGACGGCCTCGACCTCCATGGTCGCCTTGTCGGTCTCGATCTCGGCAATGACGTCGCCGGCCTTGACGGTGTCACCGACCTTGACGTGCCATTTGGCCAGCACGCCCTCCTCCATGGTGGGCGACAGGGCGGGCATCAGGATGTCGGTCATGCCATCACCGCCTTGACCGCCTTGACGATCTTGTCGACGCCCGGAAGCGACAGGACCTCAAGATTGGCGGCGTAGGGCAGCGGGACGTCTTCCTGATGCACCCGCAGCGGCGGCGCGTCGAGATAGTCAAAGGCGTGTTCGATGACCCGGGCCACGACCTCGGCGCCGACGCCCATGGGGCCCCAGCCTTCCTCGGCCGAGACCAGCCGACTGGTCTTCTTCACGCTCGCGACGATGGTTTCGTGGTCCAGAGGGCGCAGGGTGCGCAGGTCGACGACCTCGCAGGAGATACCCTCGGCCT
>JBBQOK010000073.1:0-12509 GCA_038330765.1 Caulobacterales bacterium
GGACGCATGTCGGCGAAATAGAAGTCCAGCGCCCGCAGCGCCTCATCCCGCCGCCCTAACCGGACCAGCGCCCCGACGTTTCGCAGCTCATAGGGGGTGTAGTCCTTCCACGCCTGACGGTTCTCCTGCCGGGCCGTGAAATTGGCCCACCATTTGTCGAAGGTCTGCGTCAGCAAATCCTGCGGCAGGTCGTCGATCAGGCCGGCGGGCGACAGGGCGATGGTCGTCGAGGTGGCGTCGAAATCGCCCCGGTCTGCCGCCCCCGCGATCCAGTCGATGCCATGAACCCGCGCCGTCGCCTCGATCGAGGCCATGATGTCGGTCCGGAATTCGGTCTCAGCGACCCGGATACGGGCGGCAGCCGGCGCGTCGCCCAGGGTGTCGGCGATGAAGGCGGCGTCGCGGTAACCCAGCAGGCCCCAGAAGTCGTCCCAATAGCTGTAGGCGATCTTGTCCGAATAGCCCTCGTGGCTGATCGTCGGCGGCAGCAGGCCGAACAGGTGGCGCCTGTCCGCCGCCTGGAATTCCGCAGTCCGGGTCGACGCGCGCAGGCCGTCCATATAGCCGATCGCGGCCTGAACCTGAGGCCAGACCTCGCGCGTCAACGCCGCGTCGCCGGTGTAGCGATAGGTCTCGGCGGCGAGGAAGATGAACTCGCCATGGCTGTCGTTCTCCGGGACGGGGTCCGCCCCGCGGAAGTCAACGCAGCAGGGGACCTTGCCGTTGTCGAACACATAGGGGGCATACCAGCGCAGATAGTCCGCTGACAGGTCGGCGTGTCCCAGCCGGTTGAGGCCTTCGGCCATCATGGCCCCGTCGCGGATCCAGCTGCGGTTATAGCTGCGCGTCCCCGGCTGCAGGATCGGCCCCTGCCGCGACATCAGCATATGCGCCAGCGAGGACTTCATCACGTCCTCGATCCGCTGGGCGTGCGGCGGCAGGATCAGGTCGAAGCGATCGAGCTTCTCGCGCCAGCCGGCGGCAACGCGGGCCCGGGCGGCGTCCAGCGTTCCGGCGACGTCGGCAACCGGTGCCATATCGGGGGTCGGGCCGGCGAGCCGGGCGACGTAGCCGAAGGTCCGGGTCGCGCCGGGCTGCAGGGTAACGTCATAGAGCAGGGCCCCCGCCATGAGTGCGCTACGGTCGGACTCGACCTGCCGCTGAGCCGCAACACGGCGGCGGTCGGCGGCGGCCAGCAGGCCCTGTGGGTCCGCACCGCTGTCGAAACCGCTCATGGCCACCCCGTCGGGGGCCGCGAGGCTGCTGATGCGGATGGCGTCGTTCAGCACCAGGGTCGCGCCGTTCCAGTCGATCTGTTCGATCGGTCCGACCCCGCCCGGGATGGCGAGGAACTGCGACGGGCCGTTGACCTGGAACGGCCTCGCCATCAGTGCCAACGTCAGGCTCCGGGGCCGGTTCGAGGTGTTGGTCAGGACATACTGCCCGTAAAGCTGCGCCTGTTCCGGCGTCCCCTCGGCAAAGGTGGTGATGGCCAGGGTCCAGTCGTCGTTGGTCCAGGTCACGGTCGGAATCGGCAGGTCGGCGTCCTGAAGCGACTGGCTGATCTGCACATCCGCCCACGTCACCAACCGCCCGTTATCCAGCACGAACGGCTCGATCAACGGCCCGCCGCGGCGCAGTTCGATGGCCCCGTCCTCGCCCATCAAACCGCTCTCGCCGCCGCCGTCGACGCCGACCAGCGTCCAGTACGGCTGCTCACCGCCGAAACCACGCGGATACAGGCCGCGTCGGCTCTCGTCCGCCACGGCGCGCATGAAGGTCGTGGGCGTCTCGCCGGACGACAGGGGCTCGATCTCGAGACTGTTCAGCGCATAGGTGCCGACGGGCCGGTCCGGGCCCACGGCCGCCTGCGGCGTCTGCAGGTCCAGCCGCAGCCAGCGGGCCGAGGCCTCCGGCGTGCGCAGCCAGTCGACGCCGCCGTCACCGTCCGCGACCCCGGCCAGTTCGCGCCACTCCCGTCGGTCCGACGAGGCCATCAGCCGATACCGCGACGCCGCCATCCGCTCGGCCCAGCGCAGAGTTACGCCGCCGAACTCCCGCTCATATCCCAAGTCCAGGGTCAGACTCTGCGGGCCTGCCGCCGCCGTCCGCCAGGCCGTCGCCCGATCGTCATCCACGGCCCCCGCGGCTACATTCAGCCCGTCCTCGCTGGTCGCGCTGGCGACTGGTCGCGACGGCACGGACGGCTCGGGCGGCAGTGCGCGCAGCTCCAGCTGGTCGATCTCGACCCAGCCCGCCCCGCCCTCGCCGGCGGTGATCACGACCTCCATCCGCTCGGCCCCACGGAAGGTGTGGTCCGGGTTCGGCCCCCAAGCCCAGAGGATCTGGCGCTTCTTGATGGTGTAGCGGGTCCATTCGACGTTGGCCTTGAACCCCGGGATCTGGCGCCAGTGGACGTTGTCCCCTGAGGCGTCGACGAACTTGATCTCCAGCGTATTGGGGACCATCTCGCCCCGCATCCAGAAGCTGATTTCGTAGTTGTCCGGCACCTCCAGATCGATGGGCCGCGCCGCGAAGGCGTAGCCCGAGCGCCCGTTGAAATCATAGGTCAGCCGCATCGCTTGCCCGTCGTGGCCCGGGACGGCCCTGATCGCCGACGACACATCGGTAGAGGCGTCCGCCGACCACGGGGTCAGGGTCTCGAACGGGTCGAGCACGCGCGCGGTCTGGGCGTGGGCCTGTGAAGCGATCAGCCCGACAGCGATGGCGGCTACGATCAGGACTCCTCGTATCATTCGCACTCCTACCCCTTCACGCTCCCCGCGAGCATGCCGCGGATGTAGTAGCGTTGCAGGGCGAGGAAGAGGATCAGCACCGGTGCCACGGTGATCACGGCCCCGGCCATCATCAGCTCGATATCCTGAACGTGCTCGCGCGACAGCGCCGCCAGCGCCACCGGCAGCGTATAGTTCGACTGGTCCGTCAGGATGATCAGCGGCCACAGGAAGTCGTTCCAGCTGCCGAGGAAGACGAACAGGGCCAGGGTCACGATGATCGGCTGAAGCGTCGGCAGCACCACCCGGCGGAAAATCTGACCCTCGGACGCCCCGTCGATCCGCGCGGCCTCGAGCATCTCGTCGGGGATCGACAACGAATACTGCCGCACCAGAAACAGGCCGAAGATCGAGGCCAGCCACGGCACCAGCGCCCCGGCGTAGGTGTTCACCAGCCCCATCCCCTTCAGCATCAGGAACAACGGCAGGGTGCCGATCTGCGCCGGCACCACCAGCGCCCCGACCAGCAGCTGGAACATTCGCTCCCGCCCGCGGAACTTCAGCTTGGCGAAGGCGTAACCGGCCGGCACGGTGAACGCGAGAGCCAGAAAAGTCGCCAGCGTCGCCAGCGCGAAGCTGTTCCACAGATAGCGGCCCATGCCCTGGGTCACGAACAGGTCGCGGTAGTGCTCCAGCGTCCATTTGGTCGGCAGCAATGGCGGCGGAAACGCAGCGGCCTCGCCCGTTGACATGAAGCTGACCGACAGCATCCACATCAGCGGGAACAGTACCAGCAGCGCGATGAACGCCACGCCGAGGTTGAGCAGAACGGTCCGGATCGCGCGGGCGCTCATTCGTAGGCTCCCATCCGCTTGGCCACGGCCAGTTGCACCAACGTCACCGCCAGGATGCAGACGAACAGCACGAAGGCGACGGCGCTGGCGGAGCCGAGGTTCCACCATTTGAAGCCCTCTTCATACATGAAGTAGAGCACCGTCACGGTCGACTGCGCCGGTCCGCCCTGGGTCATCACATAGGGCTCGGCGAACAGCTGGAAGAAGCCGGCCACCGAGATGATCGACACCAGCAGCAGGGTCGGCGCGATGGCCGGAAGGGTCACATGCACGAACCGCTTCCACGGCCCCGCCCCGTCAATGCGCGCGGCCTCATAGAGATCGTCCGGCACGGTCTGGAGAACCGCAAGGAAGATCAGCATATTGTAGCCGAAGATCTTCCACACCACGAACATCAGGATGGCCGGGATCGACGTCGACGGCTGCCCCAGCCAGTCGACGGAGGGCAGGCCGAGGCTCGAGATCGCCCAGTTGATGATGCCATAGCGGGTGTGCAGCAGATAGTTCCACAGCACCGCCGTGGCGACCAGGGTGGTGACATAGGGGGCGAAGAACATCACCCGCCACAGCGGTCGCCACTTCACCACCCGCGCGTTCAGGATCACGGCCGCTGCCAGCGACGCGACGATCGACAGCGGCACGCCCAGCACGGCGAACAGGCCGGTGTTCCTCATCGCGCCCCAGAACAGGGGATTGGAGAACAGCCGCTCATAGTTCTGCAGGCCAACGAAGCGGACATTGTTCAGGTCGGCCAGCGCATAGATGTCGAAGTCAGTCAGGCTCAGCAGCAGGGCCGCGAACACCGGAACGGCGAAGAAGACGCCGATGGCGATCAGGGCCGGCGCGACGAAGCCCCAGGCTGCGCGCTCGCGCGAACGCCGTCCGCCCGGCTTGCGCGCGCGTTCGACGGCCAGGGTCGCGACGGCGGCGGCGGCGGCGGGTTGCGCGGTCATCAGGCCCTCCCCCGCTCAAGCATCCAGCGGCGTTTCTCCAGCAGCCGGTCGGCGCGGCGGTCGATCTCACGGCCCGCGGCCTCCGGCGTGAACTCGCCGCGGACCATCCGTTCGGCCACGATCTGCATCTCGGTGACGATCCGCTCCCACTCCGGAACCTTGGGCACGGCCTCCGCGCGCGACAGCTGCGCCTTGAAGGCGTCGATGTAGGGGTCGTTCGCCACCGACGGTGCCGCCCAGGCGCTTTTGCGCGCCGGCAGGTTGCCGGTGATCACGTTGAAGCGCGCCTGCACCGCAGGTTCGGACAGATAACGCACCAGCTTCCAGGCGGCCTCCTGGTTTGGCGAGTTGCGATAGACCACCAGCGACGACCCACCCGGGGCCGACGCGCCCGGACCGTCCGGCCCCGGCACCCCGGACGTCATCCAGCGTGTCTGTGGGTCCAGCCGGGCCTTGAAGTCGCCGATCGTCCACGGACCCGAGAAGTAGAAGCTGAACCAGCCGCGCTCGAACTCCGTCCAGACGTTCGAGATCTGCGCCGCCGACGCCACCGGTGCCAGGCCCTCGTCGAACAGGCTCTTGTAGAAGGTCAGCGCCGCGATAAACGACGGACTTGAGAAATTGCCGCGCGTGTCCTCGTCCCGCAACAGCGGCTGGTCGCCCTGCAGGCCGAAGGTCAGCAGCTGCTCGAACTCGTTGACCGGCAGCAGCACGGCGTATTTGTCCGGCCCGACCACCCGCTTGACCGCGTGCATCGCCGTCTTCCAGGTCGCCCACGTCTGCGGCACGGCGTCATAGCCGGCCTGCTCCAGCAGGTCCGAGCGGTAGAAGATCAGCCGGGTGTCGACATACCAGGGCGTCGCCATTGCGCGCCCGTTGATCCGGTTGGTCTCCAGCACCGCCGCGAACTGGTCGGTCAGCAGGTCCGCCGCGAAGGCCGGCGTCGGACTGATCGCGCCGATGGCCACCATTTCCGACACCCAGGTGTTGCCCACCTGGCTCAGGTCCGGCAGCGACGCCCCCGCATAGGCGGTCAGCAGCTTCTGGTGCGCCGCCGTCCACGGCAGGGCCTGCACATCGACCTTGATGCCGGGGTTCAGCCGCTCGAACTCGGGCAGGATCTGCGGGACGTTGGTCGCCTCATTGCCCATGGCCCAGAAGCGCAGGCGGGTCACCCCCGCCTCCTCGCGGCCGCAACCGGCCAGACCCGAGGCCGCGACCCCGGCCAGAAGGCCGAGCGCCGCCCGCCGATCCGGCCGGGCCTGCGTCATGCGCCTTCCAGCCATCCGCCGCCGAACCCGGCCCGCTTCAATCCGCGCACCAGATTGGGGTCGCCGCGCATCCGCTCCCACACAATCGCGCTGCGGTGGTTCTCGATCATGATGACGATCGGCCCCTGATCGATCCCCAGATAGTCGCCATCGACCCAGCCCACGCCCGGGACGATCCGTCCGTGCTGCAGCCGGCCCTCGTGCTCGGTCAGCGTGGGATTGAAGGAGTCGAGGAAGCCGAACTCCGTATAGATGGCCGCGCCATAGCGCGCCTTCATTTCGGCGACGCCGCGTTCGACTGCGTCCGGCGAAAACGGCATGGATGCGGCCATGGCTGTGGGCGCGATGGTGCCATCGTCGCGCTCGCCCGGTCCGCGCGCGGAATAGCTGAAGAACTCGCGCTCGCGCCCGTCGATGACCTGTTTGAAATCACCCGGCCCGTCGCAGGCCGTCAGGCCCCAGACGTCGGTTGAATACCCGGCCCAGCCGCCCGGATTGTCGACCGCATAGTTCCGTTGCGCGGCCACCGCCAGGATGCTGTTGAAATAGTAGGTCCACCGATCGCCGCCCTTGCCGACTTCCTCGCTCTTCGCCCGCATCCAGGCGTCCTGAATGCCGCGGAAGTCGATAAACATGTGGCTGTACTGATGCCCGAACATCGGACCGAAATGCAGATGTGCGGGGCCCCAGCGGTCGGTCCAGCTGCGGTCATAGACGCTGCACCACTCGTCCCAGACCGTCGCCGGAACCGGATGGGTGCGGCTGCCGATGGCCAGCAGCAGCACCACCATGCCCTCGTTATAGACGTGCCAATCGGCCTCGATGAAGCCGGTCTCCGGATGCCAGCCCATCGAGATGCGGTTGGGACGCACCATGACCCAGTCCCACTCAATCCGATCATAGACCGCCTGGGCCATCCGCCGGATCTCGACCTCGTCGGCGTGGTCGCCGTCGAACCAGCGCGCGGCGAACAGCATGCCCGCAACCAGCAGGGCGGTGTCGACGGTCGACAGCTCGGTCTGACCGAACCGGTGGCCGGTCTCCATGTCCAGGAAATGGTAGAAGAATCCCTTGTAGCCCGTGACGCCGGTGGCCTGCGGTCCCTGCGGCGCGTCGTGGAAGAAGCGGATGGTGGTCAGGGTGCGCTCGCGCGCCTCGTCCCGGCTGATCCAGCCGCGCTCGACCCCGATCGGCCAGCAGGTCAGAGCGAAGCCGACGGCCGCCACCGACGAGAAGGATTCGGTTGGCCACCGGTCGGGCGTCAGGCCGTTGGACCGGTTGGTGACATGGGTGAACCAGTTGAACGTGCGTTGCTGCAGCTCGTCCATCGCGGGATAGACCCGCGGGGACACCGGCCGGAAATAGTCCAGGCCCGCGCCGCCGCAGCCGGACAGCCCAAGGGCCGAAGCCGCGACCGTGGAACCCATCAAAAACCGGCGTCGATCCATGGGCTCCATCCTCATACTCTAACGCAAGTCCGTCAAAAAAATTGGCCGCCCCCCGCGCGAAACGGGGGGCGGCCGGTCAGGCACGGGAGATCAGAAGCTGTAACGCAGGCCCACTTGCAGGCTCCGCGTGGGCAGGAACTGCGCGCGCGGATCGCCATAGTCGGCGGAGCACAGGCACTGTTCGAAGCCCGAGTAGTTGTCGAAGTTGAACACGTTGATGGCGTCGACGATGAACTCCATCTTCTGACCCGGGATGAACTCGAACGACTTGGTCAGGCGCAGATCGAGCTGGCGGTAGGCCCAGGCGTTCGGGATGATGAAGCTGTACTTCTCGGGCCGGCCGCCGTTCCAGCAGATGTCCGGGTTGGACGCCGTCGGACAGACGAACTGGTGGAAGGGCAGACCCGAACCCAGCGTCAGGATTCCCGACAGGCGGAAGTCCATCGGCAGGCCGACGATGCCGGAGGCCACGATCCGGTGACGCTCGTCCTGGGCCGTCGGATAGCGGGGCGACAGGGCGGGCGTGTTGTAGTCGAAGTCGAAGCCGCCGATGCCGGTGTCGCGGCTGCCGTTCCGTTCCGCGTCGGACAGGGTGTAGCTGAACGACATGCCCCAGCGGTCCGCCTCATTGTAGGGCTTGTCGACCGTCAGATACATGGCCTTGAACGTCTGCTCCGCGTCGTGGTTGGAGAAGAAGATCAGGTTGCGGAACTCTGGGAAGCCGACCGAGTTCGGCGTCGGGCCCGAGAAGCGGTCTCCGGTTTCCGAACCCGCGTTGGCGATATACCAGGCGAACAGGTTCGAGGTCTTGCCGTAGGCCAGCGTCAGGGCCGTCTGGAAGTCGCCGAACTTTTGGCGGACACCCAGGTTGTATTGATCGGTCCGGGGCGGCTCCGCGTCATTCTTGATGAGGAAGACTTCGCCGGCACCGGGCGTCGCCGCCAGCAGCGGGTCCAGACCGGCTGCGGTCAGGTAGATCGGGTTCCAGGCGACGGTGTTGACGCCGCCGTACGGACCGCCCGCCACGGAGAAGAAGATCTCCTTGTTGAACTGGGTCGGCTTGAAGCGTTCGTCGAAGGCGAAGTTGAAGCCGATCCGGTCATAGTAGCGGCCGGCACCGCCGAAGATCACCGTCCGCTCGTCGCCGAAGACGTCGTAGCTGAAGCCGATCCGCGGCTGGAAGGCACCGGTGAAGGCGTCGCGGCCGTCGGTGACGTAGTTGTCCGGATTGAAGTAGGACGGGAAGTTGTAGGCTGGCAGGTCCTGGATCGCCTGCAACATGTCGCGGATGTTCTGCGGCGTGTCATAGTCGTTGTTGACCGCATTGTCCTCGTAGTCCCAGCGGAGACCGAGGTTCAGTTCCAACCTGTCGGTGATCTGCCAGTCGTCCTGGACATACAGGCCGATGACGTTGTTGGTCACGTCGGCCGGGGCCACCAAGGCACCCAGTTCGACGCGGACCGGGATGTCGATGCTGCCGTTGATCTCGGGACGCGCATCGACGTCGAAGATGAACTGCGGGTTCCGGCCGAAGCGCTTGTCGACCAAATAATTCTGATTGGAATATTTCACGCCCATCTTCACGGTGTGCGTGCCGTTCCAGTCGATATCCAGCAGCGTCAGGTCGTTCTTGAACGTCCAGTTGGTCTGGCGGATGTTCTGGTTGTTGCTCTGGCCGCCGGTGTTGAACACCGTGTCCTCGCGGTTGAACACATTGTACTGGAAGCCCGGCGCGGCGTTGTCATCGCGGAAGATCACATACGACCGGCCATAGTCACTGAAGTTCAGCGCCGTCGGGTTGTAGGTGTATTCGTAGAAGTCCAGCTGGGCCTCATTGAGGAAGTTGTCGCCCTGGAACTGGTGGCGCGCGACGACCGAGATGGTTTCCACGTTCACTGCATTGGCGCGCGAGAAGGCGTTGTTCCCGCCGAAGTCGCGGATGTCCTGCTCGGTCCGATAGGTGCCGCTGATATCCAGACGCTGGCGGTCATCGATCGACCACGACAGCTTGCCGAAATACAGGTCTTCCTCGAACGGCGCGTCGAAGGTGCCGGTGTCGGCACCGAACAGGGGCGCATAGGCCGCCCGGAACAGCGCCACGGTGTTGCGGCGGGTCTCGTCCTTGCGCTCATAGGCGCCGAAGAAGTGCAGCCGGTCCTCGATGATCGGACCGCCCAGCGAGGCACCGTACTGCAGGCGCTCGACGCCGACCTCGCGGCCGAAGGCGTCTTCCTCGGTCCAGCCCGCGTCCTGGTAGGTCACGAAGGCGTCGCCCGACAAGTCGTTGGTGCCCGACCGCGTCACCGAGGTGATGATCGAGGACGAGGCCTGCTCATACTCGGCCTTGAAGTTCTGGGAGATGACCCGGAACTCCTGGATGGCGACCTGCGGGAACGGGTTGCCGCGGCTGTCGTCCTGACCGCCGACGCCGCCATCGATGATGGTCGACTTCTGGTTCTGGCCGTCGATGAAGACGTTGATGGCCGAGGCACCCTGACCGCCGGCCGAGATGGTCCGCTCGGTTTCGCCTTCCGTCACCCGCACGCCGGGGGCCAGTGCCGCGAAATTCAGGAAGTTGCGGCTGATCTGCGGCAGGTTGTTGATCTGCGTCTGGCTGACGTTCGTCGCGACTTCCGAGGTCCGCACCTCGAAGATGCGACGGCCGGTGATGACAACGTCGCCGAGGTCCGTGACCTCGGTGGTCGACGTCATCGGGGCGGCGACATCCATATCGAGAGTGGCGACCTGGCCCAGCGCGACCGTGATCGTGTCCTGCACCGTCTGGCCGTCGGCGGTGGTCGCCACGATGTTGTAGGTGCCCGGACGCAGGCCCGGGATCACATAGCCGCCGTCGCCGCCGATACGGCCGCGGCTGACGTAGCCGGTGGAGACTTCGGTGGCCGTCACCGTGCCGCCGGTTTCGACGGCCGGACCTTCATAGATAGTGCCGCGCAGGGTCGACGTAGAGACCTGTGCGGAGACGCCCCCGGCTGCGGCCAGCGAAACGGCGACGGCGAGAGCCGAGGCGGCCCCCAGATAATATTTGGTCTTGCGGGTCATTGCGGGTTCTCCCCCTTCAGAGATTGCGCGCCGGCGGATTCGCGATGGCGATTGCCGGATGTGGGTTGGGCCTGATTTGTCGCCGGGTTGCTTGATGGGCGTACGACCAGTTCTGGCCGGACGACCTCGCAGGCGGTGTCGGCGACGGCTTCGCCCGCTGCGTTGATCTGACGGACAAGGCGCTCGAGCGCGCTCCGTCCGGTTTCTGCGATCTGGATTCTGAGGGTGGTCAGCGCCGGACGCATCAGGCCGGCGATCGGCACGTCGTCGAAGCCGACGATGGCCACGTCCTCCGGCACGGCCAACCCGGCGTCCTGCAGGGCCAGCATGGCGCCGACCGCCATCATGTCGTTGCCGGCGAAAATCGCGTCGGGCCGTTGCCCGCGGGCGACCAGGTCCGCTCCCGCCCTATGGCCGGACGCCTGGGTGAAGGCACCCTCGACCACCGTGGTCGGCAGGCCCGCGTCGGCCATGGCCTGCAGGTAGCCGGCCAGCCGGGTCTCGGCCTCGAGGTTGCCGGTCGGGCCCGAGATGTGGGCGATCCGTCGACGGCCGGTGGCGATCAGGTGTTCGACCGCCTGCACTGCCCCGCCGTGGTTATCGACCACAATGGACGGGCGGCCGGCGTCGGCACCGCCGTTCATCAGCAGGATCGGCAGACGACCGGCCAGGCTGGAGGCCAGATTGGCGGCGTCGAGATGGGGCGACAGCACGATCAGGCCGTCGACCCGCCCCCGCATCGAGCGGATGGCGGCCGAGGCCTCCTCCGCGTCGTCGTGCGAGCTGGAGACGATCAGATGGTAGCCGAGCGCGCGGGCGCCGACATCCATGCCCCGGATCAGCTCAGAAAAGAATTCGCCATAAAGGTCCGGCAGGATGACGCCGATCGTCTGGGTCTTGCTGGTCGAGAGGCTGCGCGCGCCCGAGTGCGGCACGTACTGCAGGGCCTCAACGGCCTTCAGAACCTTGTTGCGGGTCGGTTCGGTGACCGGACCGGCACCGGTCAGGACGCGCGACACCGACGCCACGGACACGTCCGCCCGCTCGGCCACGTCACGGATCGTCGCGGCCTTCATGCCCCCCGCTCCGCACGGCTTCTCTGGGTCGCTCCTGGCGCCAAAGTCGTCCTCCCTGACCGGTCTGCGATCCCGGCCCGCTTTTCGCGGGTCCGTTCGACAATTCCGTGTAACCGATTACATGACACACTAGCAATGTCCGCCGCAAGTGCCCTAGTTTGGACACATCGCGGTTGTGCTCACGGTGCTACACGCATACCCGCCGTCGCGGCCCAGCCGTTCCTGTCGACCCTCACAGTGTCTTGCGAGCCTTACCTATGACTACAGAAAACACCGGCAACTATCTGTTTCCAGAGGGTTTCCTGTGGGGCGCCGCTACGGCCGCCTACCAGATTGAAGGCTCGTCCATGGCCGACGGCGCGGGCGCGTCGATCTGGGACCGGTTCAGCCACACTCCGGGCATGATGCTCAACGGGGACACCGGCGACGTGGCCTGCGACCATTATAATCGCTGGCGCGAGGACATCGATCTGATGACCCGCCTCAACCTCCAGGCCTACCGATTCTCGGTCAGCTGGAGCCGGGTGATGCCGGAGGGCCGCGGGGCCATCAATCAGAAGGGCCTGGACTTCTACGACCGTCTGGTCGACGGCCTGCTCGAGAAGGGCATCGAGCCGTTGTGCACCCTGTATCACTGGGACCTGCCCGCCGCCCTCGACGATCGCGGCGGCTGGCTGAACCCGGACATCGCCGACTGGTTCGCCGACTACGGCCAGGTCCTGTTCGAGAAATTCAAGGGCCGGGTGAAGACCTGGGGCACGATCAACGAACCCTGGGTCATCGTCGACGGCGGCTATCTGCACGGGGCCCTGGCCCCGGGCCACAAATCGGCATTCGAGGCCATGATCGCCGGCCACAACGTCCTGCGCGCCCACGGCGCGGCCGTGAAACGCTTCCGGGAAGTCGGTCAAGGCCAGATCGGCATCGTGCTCAACATCGAGCCCAAATACAGCGCCTCGGACAAGCCCGAGGACGAGGCTGCCCGCAAGCGGGCCGACGCCCAGATGAACCGCTGGTTCCTCGACCCCCTGATGGGCCGCGGCTATCCGCAAGAGCTGAAGGACGTCTATGGCGAGGCCTACCGCGAGTTCCCGCAGGAAGACTTCGACCTG
>JBBQOK010000074.1:0-12427 GCA_038330765.1 Caulobacterales bacterium
CCGCGACGGATGCTTCAGCTTGCGCAGCGCCTTGGCCTCGATCTGGCGGATGCGTTCGCGGGTGACCGAGAACTGCTGGCCGACCTCTTCCAGGGTGTGATCCGTGTTCATGCCGATGCCGAAGCGCATGCGCAGCACCCGTTCCTCGCGCGGCGTCAGCGACGCCAGCACGCGGGTGGTGGTCTCGCGCAGGTTGGACTGGATGGCCGCGTCGATCGGCAGGATCGCGTTCTTGTCCTCGATGAAGTCGCCCAGGTGGCTGTCCTCCTCGTCGCCGATGGGCGTTTCGAGGGAGATGGGCTCCTTGGCGATCTTGAGGACCTTGCGGACCTTCTCCAGCGGCATGGCCAGCTTTTCGGCCAGTTCTTCCGGGGTCGGTTCGCGGCCGATCTCGTGCAGCATCTGGCGGCTGGTGCGGACGATCTTGTTGATCGTCTCGATCATATGCACCGGGATGCGGATGGTGCGGGCCTGGTCGGCGATCGAGCGGGTGATGGCCTGGCGGATCCACCAGGTCGCATAGGTGCTGAATTTGTAACCCCGGCGGTATTCGAACTTGTCGACCGCCTTCATCAGGCCGATGTTGCCTTCCTGAATGAGATCAAGGAATTGCAGGCCGCGGTTGGTGTATTTCTTGGCGATGGAGATGACCAGGCGCAGGTTGGCCTCGACCATTTCCTTCTTGGCCTGACGGGCCTCGCGCTCGCCCTTCTGGACCGTGTGGACGATGCGGCGGTAGTCGTCGATCGGCAGGCCGGCCTCGGTGGCCACGGCGGCGACGTCGCCGCGGATCTGGGCGATCTGGGAGGCTTCGTTGTCGCTGAATTTGGTCCAGCGGACGCCCATTTCCTTGATCCGGTCGGCCCAGGTCGGGTCCAGCTCGGCGCCGAAATAGGCCTTCAGGAATTCGGGGCGCGAGATGCCGTAGCTGTCGGCCAGGCGCAGCAGCCGGCCCTCGAGGCCGATCAGCCGCTTGTTGATGGCATAGAGCTGCTCGACCAGCGCCTCGATGCGGTGGTTGTTCAGCTTCATCGTCTTCAGCCGACCCGAGATGGTCGTCGTCAGGGCGTCATAGGCCTTCTGGTCCCTGGCGCTGAGTTGCTCGCCCTTCAGCCGGCTCTCGACCAGCTTGTCCTGCAGCTTCCTGAACGCGCCGAAGTCGCCCGCGACCGCGTCCAGCAGCTCCATGACCCCGTCCCTGAGCTCCGCCTCCAGCGCCGAGATCGACATCCCGCCGCCATCGTCGAAGTCCTCGTCCTCCTCGTCCTCGCCCTCCGGCTTGTCCGCCGCAGCCTGCTCGGCTTCCGTCTTGGGGGGGATCTCGCCCGGCAGGGGCTGGGGCGGCTGATTGTGCGGCAGGGACGAGGGGTTCAGCACGCCATAGGTTGCGTCCAGATCGATCACTTCGCGCAGCAGAATGCGGTTGTTGGCCAGCTCGTCACGCCAGACCATGATGGCCTCGAACGTCAGGGCGCTTTCGCACAGACCCGAGATCATCGCGTCGCGGCCGGCCTCGATGCGCTTGGCGATGGCGATCTCGCCCTCGCGGCTGAGGAGCTCGACGCTCCCCATCTCCCGCAGATACATCCGCACCGGATCATCCGTCCGGTCGTACGCAGCTTTTGCGGGCGTTTCGGCGACCGAGGTCTCGGCGGTCGCAGCGACCTCGCCGCCCTCGGACGTCTGGCCCTCGGCCGCGTCTTCCTCGGCCTCAACGACGTTCACGCCCATTTCGGACAGCATTGCCAGCGTGTCCTCGATCGCGTCCGGCGTCACCTCTTCGGACGGCAGGACCTTGTTCAGGTCCTCCATCGTCACATAGCCGCGCGCCTTGGCCTGTTTGATGAATTTCTTGACGCCGGCGTCGGTGAGGTCGAGCAGCGGGCCGTCGCTCTGGACTTCGGCTTCCTGCGTCTCGGTCTGCGCACTCATTCAGTTCTATCTCCGGGCGGAGGGCTGATCAGGCCGTCCGCCAATACAACGTGTGGCGAGGTCGTTTGTTACGAGCCCGCGCTGTCTTCCCAAATCTCGCCGGTTTTGATCGCGCGACGCAGGACGTCACGCTCGGCCTTCAGCCGGCGAAACGCCTCATCCTGCCCCGGCACGCCACGCGCCGAGGTCAGTGCATCCTCCAGCGCCGCCACGCGAGTGAGCGCGTCGAACGCCTGCGACCATCGGATCCGCGCCTCGCCGAGGGGCTTGTCTATGGCCAGGAAGGGCGCGCCGGACTTTGCCGCCGCCTTCTCGACCTCGTGCATCAATACGCCATGACCCGATTGCGCCAGATGGCGACGCAGCGCGGCAGAGTCAAGGTCCTGACCCGAGAACCTCAACCTCACCATCTCCTGCGCCAGCCCGTCCAGGGCCGGATCACCGAAGCCGTGTGCGGCGATGGCTTCAAGGTGATCGTCCATGCGCCCGGGGTCATCGACCGCCCCATGAGCTAATGCAGCGGCCACGGGTTCGATCGAACGACTCAGCGACTGCATAGCCTGTGCGCCCTCCGCAGTCTGACCGAGCACCGGCGGGGCGCCGAACCGGCGACCGCCAAAGCCGCCCGCCCCCCCTGACGCCCGAGGCGCAGAGCGGGCAGGGAACAGGCCGTCGAAACGGTCGAACAGTTCGCGGCGGTACTGCTCCGCCAGGTCTTTATCCTGCACCGCGGACGCCGCCTGCCGCAGCCGCCCCTTCAGCCCGGCCCGTCGCTCCGGCGTGTCCAACGGTTCGACCTCGGTCTCCCGCTGGAACAGAACCTCGGCGAACGGCCGGGTGGCCGACAGCGCCTGCCGCAGGGCCGGCGCGCCCTTGTCGCGCAGGATGTCGTCCGGGTCCTGACCGCCCTCGAGCAGGGCGAAGCGGAAGGATCGACCAGACTTCAGCTGCGGCAGGGCCCGGTCGATGGCGCGATACGCCGCCCGCCGTCCCGCCGCGTCGCCGTCGAAGCAAAGCACTGGCTCCGACGACACCCGCCAAAGCCGCTCCATCTGCTCCTCGGTAAGGGCGGTGCCCATCGGGGCCACGGCCGGTATGCCCGCCCGCTGGCAAGCGATGACGTCCATGTAGCCCTCGACCACGACGATGGCCTGGCTGTCCCGGCTCTCGGCCCCCAGGATGCGGCGGGCCTCCGGCAAGCCGTACAGGGTCGCGCCCTTGTGGAAGAGCGGGCTCTCGGGGCCGTTCAGATACTTCGCCCGGTCGTCCGGGTTCATGGCCCGTCCACCGAAGCTGACGATCCGGCCGCGCGCGTCGAGGATCGGGAACATCAACCGGTCGCGGAAGCGGTCATAAGGCTGCCCCCCGCCCTCGGGCGCGATCAGCATGCCGGCCTCCACCAGGTCGCCAGGCCGCGCCCCGCGCTGGATGAGGGCGTTCTTCAGTCCCTCGCGATCGTTCGGCGCATAGCCGAGGCCGAACCGCTCCCACTGGTCCTCGGGCAGGCCGCGCTTTTCCAGATACTCCCGCACCGCCTTGCCGGGCGAGCGGCGCAGATTGGCGGCAAACCATTTCTGGGCCAGGTCCATCCAGTCGGTCAGGCCCTGCTTCTTCGCCTCGCGCTCGGCCGCCTGCGGATCCTCGGCCGGCAGGGCCATGCCCGCCTCCCCCGCCAGCCGCTGCACCGCCTCGACGAACGACAGACGCTCCGTCTCCTGCAGAAAGCTGATGACGTCGCCGTGCTTGCCTGACGAGAAATCGTGGAAGAAGCCCTTGTCGTCATTGACGAAGAACGACGGCGACTTCTCCTTGGTGAAGGGCGACAGGCCGACGTATTCGCGCCCCTGACGCTTGAGCTTCACCGTCCGTCCGATGATGTCGGACGGCCGAAGGCGGGCCTTCAGTTCTTCAAGAAAGCGGTCATCGAAGCGCACGACCGCCTTATAGCGCGCGACTCAGGCGAGCGGTGCATTTACCTTTTCTTAACCACAGAGGCAGGAATACGACATCAAGGGTCTGAATATACACATATTTTTCTCCGACAACGGAACAGTCCACAGGCCTGTGGATTAACCTCGAACCCGCACTCGAAAGGCGCGGATTCGCTGGGAGACCGCCAGAAGCGCGGTCCTTCCGGGGAGATTTGTCGACTATGTTTATCGCCATCATCCGCCCGGCGGTGGAGCCCCGGGGTCCCGACGTCGTCGCCGTCCCCGGCTCCCCCGCCATCGCAGAGCTGCCGCCCCGCGCCCTGCATGCCCGCCTGCTGGAGAACGCGGCCCTCAGACGCATGCGCGGCCTCGAGCGGCGGCGTAGCAACCGCATGGAAGACGCCAACTACTGGCTGACCGCCGCGCCGGTCGCTGTGCGCCGGGCCAGTGCCCTCCGTGAAGCAAAGAGCTTCGCGCCCCTGCCCTAGAGATAACCAGCCACCGCTCGCGGGCATCGCCCCAGCCCCCGCTTCACCTCGCTCGTTCCTGGTGCTCGACCGGCTGCCGCGGCCTAGCCAGCCCGCCGCGCCTGTGGTTGTCTTCCCGCCGCATCCTTGGGGGGAAGTCGCCATGAAACGTTTCACCGTCGCGCTGGCCGTCGCCGCGCTCGCCACCGCCACACCGGCCGCCGCACAGGACTTCGTCGGCCCTGTCGCCGCCGCCGTTGATCAGTTCGGGCAGGGCATGGCCGAATCAATGACCGCCGGCCCCGGCCTGTTCGTGACCGCCCAGGGCGAGGCGCCGCTGCCCGCCGCCGCCGCCACGCCGATGACTGTCACCATCAAGGGAACCGGCGGGACCGCCGTCGCGGCCGTCGCCGACCGCAACGCCCAGCTTGATCGCGTCCGTTCCGTCGCCAACCGCTTCGATGTGTCCATCGATGTCGGTGCCACGAACTATGCGATCGGCGAGGCGCTGCCCGCCTGGATGACTGCGGATGCCGGCTCCGCTGCGGTCTGGGCTGATGCGGCGGCGACCGCCGACGACGACGTCGAATTGATCGAACCTGTCAGCAACCCGGCGCCGGGTGCCGCCGACGCCCCCACCATCACCGCTTCGGTTCAGGTCAAGCTCGACCGACCAAACGAGTCGCGCCTGCCCGCCTTCGTCGACGCGCTGGTCGAGGCCGGAGTCACCGACCTGGACGACAGTCTGAATGGTCTGAACCTCGGTGCCATGGCCCCGTTTTTGTCCCTGCTCGGACTGGACGCCGCGCGGGATCCGGGCGAGGCAGTGTGGAATCAGGCCACGGCCGACGGCGTGCATAAGGCGCGTGCGCAGGCCGAAGCCATCGCCGAGGCCTCGGGCCGGGGCCTGGGCCCGGTCCGCTACGTCAGCGTTCTGATGCGCTCCCACAATGGTGAAAACGCCCTCGTCAGCGTCGCCGTGCGCTTCGGGTTTGAAGACTAGGATTCGAGGAATGCCCTCCCCTCTGTCGTCCTCGGGTCAAGCCCGAGGACGACAGCGTTGAATGGTCAACGGTAATGCCACCCGGACCCGGCCAAAGGACGGCTCGAAACCCTGCCATCCGATACCCTGTCATCCCGGCCGAATCGGCCAATTTCCGACCATCCCGGACCTTCTCCCAGCGGCCGGAACAGCTCACCTGCCCGCCTACGTCCGCTTCTGACGCATCGACGTGCTTCAATGCTCAAACCCCCACCGGGCAAGGTCTTTGACAGCACTGATCCTCCGCCGGAGCCGCCGTCAGGCCCCGGCCTTGCTCAACCGGACGCGCTCGTCTGTTCAAACGAAGTCGTCCTCCGCATTTTTTGAATGCAAACCCTGCCATCCCGTACCCTTGGGATCGGCCGGCTCAGCCCTTCATCGAGTCCGCGAACCGCTGGAACAGATACAGACTGTCTGTCGGACCCGGTGACGCCTCCGGATGATGCTGCACGCTGAACACCGGCCGGTCCTTCAGGGCGATGCCGCAGTTGGTGCCGTCGAACAGGCTGACATGGGTCTCGACCACACCGTCCGGCAGGCTTTCACGGTCCACGGTGAAGCCGTGGTTCATCGACACGATCTCGACCTTGCCGGTGGTCAGGTCCTTGACCGGATGGTTGGCACCATGGTGGCCCTGATCCATCTTGACCGTCTTCGCGCCAAGGGCCAGCGCCAGCATCTGGTGGCCGAGGCAGATGCCGAAGACCGGCTTGCCGCTGTCGACCAGCTTGCGGATTTCCGGCACCGCATACTCGCCCGTCGCCGCCGGGTCGCCCGGCCCGTTCGACAGGACCACGCCATCGGGATTGCGCGCCAGAATGGCCTCGGCCGTCGTATCAGCCGGCACCACCGTGATCCTGGCGCCGGTTGAGGCGAGTGCCCGCAGGATGTTGCGCTTCACACCATAGTCGACGACCACCACCGTCTTGTCGGTGGCATTCACGCGGGGATAGCCTTCCGGCCAATCCCACAGACCCTGGTCCCAGTCGAACGACTGCAAGGTCGATGCGTCCTTGGCCAGATCGAGTCCGACCAGGCCAGTCCAAGCTTTCGCTTGCGCCACCAATGCGTCGAGGTCAAACCGCCCTTCCGGATCGTGCGCGATCACCGCATGCGGCGCGCCCATGTCGCGGATTCGCGCGGTCAGCGAGCGGGTATCGACCCCGGCCAGACCGACCACGCCGCGCCGCCTCATCCAGCCGTCGAAATCGCTCTCGCTGCGCCAGTTGGCCGGGTCGGTCGGCATGTCGCGGAAGATCGCACCCCGTGCCGATGTATCCGAGCCGCCGCCGATCTGCTCCACGTCCTCCACGTTTACCCCGGTGTTGCCGACGTGGGGGAAGGTGAAGGCCAGGATCTGGCTCATATAGGACGGGTCCGTCAGGATCTCCTGGTAGCCTGTCATGGCGGTGTTGAAGACCACCTCGCCCAGCGCTGCGCCCGTCGCGCCGCAGCCGAGGCCCTGCAGGATGGTTCCGTCCGCGAGCGCGAGCACGCCGGTGACGCCGGGAAGAAGTTGGGTGGTCATGGCGCCCTCCTTACCACCGAATCCCGGCGGGCAAGCGGCGCGGTGACTAAACAGCCGGCGTCGCCGGGTCAATCGAACGTCGCACGAAGATCCAGCCCATACCGATCACGATCGTCAGCCCGACCGCGATCAGCAGCATCCGCGGTTCGGTGGTCGCGACGGCCAGGGCCGGCACAATCATTCCGACGAGCGCCGCAATGCGCAAGCCGGCGCTGCGGGTCAACCGGATCAAGGCGGCGCAGCACAGAATGTAGATCACCAGTACCAGCACCGTCGTCACGGTCACGAGAATGGAAAACTGACCGCCGAGGGTCGGCTGGGCGCTGGCCAGGGCGACCAGACTCATCAGCACGCCATGAATGACGAGGTTGGTCCTCGGGGTGTGCAATCCTTCACCAAAGACGCGCGGCAAATATCCCTTTCGGGCGGCGGAGCGGGCGGTTTCGGCGTTGATGGTCACCCACCCCCCCACGGTCCCGCAAGCCTTGACCACGGCGCAGGCCGCGATGATCGCCACGGCGGCCGGACCGACCAGTCGCCCGGCCAGATCCGCGAAGGGACTGGTTGATACGGCCAGTTCGCCGGCCGGGATGACGCCAAACACCGCCACGACCGCGGCGACGTAGACGAGAGCCGACAGGCCGACGCCGGCCAGACTGGCGCGCGCCACGTCCCGCGCCGGGTTGGCCAACCGCTGCGAGATCACGCCCGCGCATTCGACGCCGATAAAGGCCCAGAAGATCAGCACCAGCGACCCGGGCAGGCTAGCCGCCAGCGGCTGTCCCCCGGGATTCCACGACGCGGCGAAGATGGCGGGATCGAAGGCGAACAGACCCATGCTGATCGCCACCGCGATCGGAACAAGGCCAATCAGTAACGCCAGCCCCCCCAGCTGCGCCATCAGCCGCGGACCGAACATGGCGATCAGGGTCATCACCCAGATGACGCCGACATTGCACCAGGCCCCGGCCCAGGTTTCCCTCAGGACGGGGAAGAAGACGGCGAGATAGCCGACAGCAGCCACGGATATGCCAACGATTCCCGCCACATTGGCCAACCAGTAGGAGATGATGGCGACATAGCCGGCGAACCGGCCCAGACCCTTATCGACGTAGCCGGACAGGCCGTCCGCACTGGGAAGGCATCGGCTCAGCCCCCCGAAAACGGCGGCGAGCGCAAGCGCGCCCAGGCTGACCAGAACCCAGCCAATCAGGCTCGAGCTGCCGAACGGCGCCAGGGCGACCGGCAGGAGATATATCCCCGAGCCAATCATATTCCCCGCAACCAGAAGGGCGGCCAGCCCCCAGCCCAGCTTGCGTCGATCGTCCATGGTCGCCCCCCGGCGGTGGCCCCTCAGGCGGCCTTATGCAGCGACGCGATCCGATCCTGGAACCAGCCGACCGCGCCCTCGTGCTTCCCGCTTAGCACGCCCCGATCATATTGACCTGCCGAGAGATTGGCCTGCACCGCCTCGCAGATGGCCGCATCCTCGGCGGTCAGGCGATCCGACGCGGAGAGGATATCAGCCAAGGCGTCCGGCCCATCCTCGCCAAGGAACAGATAGTCGAGACGGACCCGGCCCGGACCGACCGGGGTCATTCGCTCGATCATGGCGCTGTCGCGGTAGACATTGATGCCGAGGTTCGGCCACAGCCAGCCCCACACCCCGGCCTGCGGACCGTCGTTCACACCGACGGCCTGCTGCACCACCAGATCACCGTCGATACTGATGCGGTAGTCCGCCTGCGGCCCCAGTTCTTCGGCCAGAAGCGGATGGACGGCGTCGATGTGATACCCCTCCAGATAGTTCTCAGCATAGACCTTCCAGTCACAGGCGAGGTCGTGCGTCCGGCGGACAAGGGGCGTTCCGATGTCGAGACCGCGTGCTGACAGCAACCGTTCCAGCGGCGCGACGAAATCCGCCAAGGGCGCGGCATCGGGATCCAGAACGACGAAAACGAGCCCACGCCAGACGTCCAGCCGAACACCGAAGAGGCCGTAGTCCCGCGGATCGAACCCCTTCTCAGCGCCGAAGCCGGTGGCGGAACGGAGGCGTCCGTCCAGAGCATAGCGCCAGCCGTGGTAGGCGCAGACCAGTTCGCCCTCACAGCGGCCGCTCTGGCCCGCAACCAGGGGCCCGGCGCGATGGCGACAGACATTGTGGAAGGCGCGCAGGACGCTGTCCTTGCCCCGGACGGCCAGAAGCCGGTGCCCGGCGATGTCCGTAGCGATCCAGTCGCCCGGAAGCGCCGCTTCAGCTTCGTGTCCGAGAAACAGCCAGCTTCGCCCGAAGACCGCTATCCGCTCCCGCGCCCAGGCGTCAGCACAGCCGTAGATTCGAGCGGGAAGCGTGGCTTGCATATCCGATCAAGGCCTGCCGCGTGTCGCCTCGTCAACCGTTGTCAGACGACGAGCGCCTCCATGCCTGCGAAGACGGCGTGGGTCGCGCCGGCTGACCTGGCGGCAAGACCGCGGTCGGGGCGAAGGTTCAACAGCATTACCTGACTGCAGGCGTGCCGGGCCACGGCGATCAACTGGACCGCACTTTGCCACTCACGGGCGCTCTCGTGTTCGACCCCGGCGAAGTCGATGGCGATGCACTGGACGGGAATTGTGCCCAGGCGCTGAGCCGCCCCGAGATCCGGCGCGATGTGCAGGATGACACCCAGGGCACCGGTCTGAAAATGACTGATTGCTTCGGCGATCGCTTCGGGAGGGGCCTGCTCCAGCCCGCCCATCACCTCGACCAGCAGAGTCCCCGGTGAGGACCCGTGCTGCAACTCCGCGCAAAGCAGGGCGAACCGGCCGCCGTTGCTGGCCACAGTGCGCCAGAAGGCGGGCAGGACGCCGCCGTCGTGCGTTCCCAGTCGCAGAAGGTCCAGTCCGTGATTGAGGGTCTGCAGATCGATGCGCTTCAGATCTGCCGCGTCCAGCGTGCGACGGCCCAGGCCCAGCACTTTCTCGCCGCCCTGATGACGGATGCGGCGGCGGATGCGGCGGCTGACGGGTGTCGATCGCGCCAGATCGAATACGGGCTGGGCCGCCAAGGTCACGCTCAGTTCGCGCCGCGCGCGGGTGACCAGGGTGAAGGTCAGGCTCTCATACGACGCAGCGTAGGCGCGGCGCTCGCCGACAGTCGGGATTCGGGTCGACGTCGCGTCGAAGCCCGATTCCGTGCCCTGTATGGTCTCGTTATGGATACTCACCATGGCCGCACCTCCAGCCAGTCGTTTAAGTCTCCTCCCCGTATGGACGGAGCGCCTCAAGGTGAAAACACATCGCTGACGAACGTGGTCAAACGCCGTTGACCATGCCGCGTCCTATTCCGGGACCCGGCTTCCATCCCAGGCGAAAACCCTTCCGCTATCAGACGTTTGCAGGCCCTCGATCACCGCCAGCAGACGGCCGGCCGAGACCTCGGGTGTAAAAAGCTTTTCGGGGGTGACGCCGCGCTGGAACGGTTCACTCAAGGCCGTGTCAACAGTGCCGGGGTGCAGACCGGCAATCACGGCCTGTGGATGCGTTCGCGCCATCTCGATGGCGAGATTGCGCAGGATCATGTTCAAGGCCGCCTTGGACGCCCGATAGGCGTGCCAGCCGCCCAGCCGATTGTCGCCGATCGAGCCGACGCGGGCTGACAGGACCGCCAGGACCGCCCGCCGGTCACGGGGCAGCAGGGGCAGAAAGTGTTTGGCGACGAGCGCAGGTCCGACCGCGTTGACGCGAAAGTCCCGCATTAGATGCTCCGCCGTCATCGCCCGAAAGCCCCGTTCGGGCTGACGGCCATGGTGAAGGACCCCGGTAGCGACGAAGACCAGGCTCGGCGTTGGCCCGTTAGCAACCCTCGTCGCGGCGTCCGCCACCGAGGCCTCATCCTCCAGGTCCAGACCGGTGCCCGATCGCGACAGGGCATGCACGACGGCGAAGCGTCCGGATGATTTGAGGCGCTCGGCCACGGCCGCGCCTATGCCGCCCGACGCCCCGATAACCACCGCCGCATCGTTGTCCATACCGCAACTCCCTCTGCCGGGATTACCAAGGCCATGCACCGGACGCTCGCAATGAGACGGATTGACCCGTCACTTGCCGGGGACGGAAGGGCTTGCATCGTTCGGCCGCCCTGGGCCAACAAGCGGCATGACCATCACCACGGTCGGCCTCGATGCCGACGATACCCTCTGGCACAACGAAACCATCTTCCGGCTGACCCAGGCGCGGTTTCTGGAGCTGCTGACCGATCACGAGAACGGGGCGATCGAGTCGCGGCTGGCCGAGGTCGAGCGGCGCAATCTTCGGCTCTACGGCTACGGGGTGAAGGGGTTCACCCTGTCGATGATCGAAACCGCCATGGAGATGTGCGGCGGCGAGCCGCCCGCCGGCGCGATCAGGGAAATTCTGGCCGCCGGGCGCGAAATGCTGGCTCATCCGGTCGAGACCTTGCCCGGCGTGGACGAGGCGCTGGCCCGGCTGTCCGAGCGTTACCGGCTGGTGCTGATCACAAAGGGCGACCTGCTGGATCAGGAGCGAAAGCTGGCAGCGTCGGGCCTGGGCGACCTGTTCGCCGCGGTGGAGATCGTCTCGGAGAAGGACCGCGCCACCTATGACCGCGTCTTCGCGCGGCACGGCACCGGGCCGGGAGAGGCGGTGATGGCCGGAAACTCGATGAAGTCAGACGTCCTGCCCGCGCTCGAAGCCGGCACTTTCGCCGTCCACATTCCGTATCACGTCACCTGGGCGCATGAGCTGGCCGACGCGCCGGAGGACCATGCGCGTTTCGGCGCGCTGGAGCGGATCGCCGACCTGCCGGACTGGATCGAGGCCCGGTCGCAGCGGGTGTAGCCGGGCCGCGCAATTCGCCTTGCCCCACCGGCCCCCGCTCTCTAAACGGGCCGCTTAACCGACAACCCGATCCGCCCCTGCGCCGCCCGCAAGCCGCGCCGGGTCGGCGCGCGCGAGGAGACCAGCCGCCTTGACCGACGCCAACGTCCCTCATGAGGAGCGCGACGCCATGGTCCGGGCGGCGTTGGCGACACATGGCGACACCGGCGTCACGCCCCGGCACACCCTGTTTTATTTCTACGGGGACGGGGATCACGAGGACCTGAACGAGGTCGCGCGGCGGGCCGGCTTCCTGACCCGGGGGCAGGACGACTGCACCATCCTCGAAACCACGATGGCGGTGGACGAAGCGTCGTTCACGCCGGCCTCATCCATGATGCAATCCTGGGCCGCGGCCTTCCAGCTGGAGTATGATGGCTGGGAATGCGCGGTCGTCACGAACTGAAAGCCCTTTAGAAGCAATGCCCAAGCGCACGGACATCAAATCCATTCTGATCATTGGGGCGGGGCCCATTGTGATCGGTCAGGCGTGCGAGTTCGACTATTCCGGCGTCCAGGCGTGCAAGGCGCTGAAGGCCGAGGGATATAGGGTCATCCTGGTCAATTCCAATCCCGCCACCATCATGACCGACCCGGAGGTGGCCGACGCCACCTATATCGAGCCGATCACGCCGGACTTCGTCGAGCG
>JBBQOK010000075.1:0-12368 GCA_038330765.1 Caulobacterales bacterium
GGGTCGCGGCTTGACCCAGATCATGGACGCTTACTGAAGGATCGGCTGAATAGGGCATGGCCCGCGTCTCCATCCACCTCCTGTCGATCGAAGAGACCGACGAGGCCTATGTGCTGGCCCGTTTGTGCGACGCTGGCCTGACGCTCGAGGACTGGCGCGCCCGGGTCGTCGCGCGCAACGCCTCGCCCGCGAAAGGCGGCGTGCTGCTGGCGCGCGATCTGGAGGCGCGGCCGTGTGGTCTCGTGGTCTATGCCTTGGCGGACCAGCCTGACGGGCGACGAAGCGTGCAGGTCGAAACGCTGATCGGCTTCGATGTGTTCGACCCCCAACTGGTGGCGTCCGCCCTGATCATGGAGGTCGTCCGTCTGGCCCGCGCCGTCGGGTGCGAAACCCTGTGCCTGATACGGCCGCTCGGCCAGTCGATCGAGGTTGCGACCGAGGTGCTCGCATCGGGCGTAGCCGTTCTGCCCAGCCTGTTCTGGTCGTCTCCGCCGATCGAAGGACCGAACGCGCCGATTGACCTGAGTCAAGGACGGCGTCCCGCCGGGCCGGTCCATTGAGACCCCAAGCGCCGGAGTAGTGTGATGCGAGCCCTCAAGATCATCGGCGTCCTTCTCGCAGGAGCCTGCACCCCTGTCGTGATGCCCCCCATTGTTCCAGCCGCGGGCCCAGCAGCCCGAACCGTCCCGTCCCTGTCAACAGCCATGGATCTCGAGGCGGCGTCCCGGGGTCGCGCCATCGCTCTTATCGGCTGCGCCAGTTGCCATGCCATAGACTCCACGGACATCAGTCCCCTGGCCATCGCGCCGCCGTTCCGGGAGATCGTCCAGCGCCGGGGTTCGGACGATCTGGCCGCCGGCTTCGCACAGGGTCTGGTCACGACCCATCCGGCCATGCCACCGTATGTCTTCCGGGCCAACGAGATCCACGACCTCACGGCCTACCTCAACACTCTGCGGGACGGCACCGGACACCGGGCCAGGCCCTGACGCCACCCGATACCACCGGCGACATGGCACTTTGCCAACGGGATACCGCCATTGAACCTCTACACCGCCCGCGCCCGGACTCTGGCGACCTGCCTGTCCGCGCTGGCGGGCTTCGTCGATGCCATCGCCTACATCCATCTGGGTGGGTTCTTCGTCTCCTTCATGAGCGGCAACACCACCCGCCTTGGCGTCGGCCTGGCCGAAGCCTCGTCCGACGCGGCGCTTGCGGGAGGCCTGCTTCTGACCTTTGTCGTCGGCGTCATCCTCGGCTCACTCACCGGCCATCTCTCGGTTCCGCGCCGCCAGCCTGCGGTCCTCGTTCTGGTCGCCCTGCTCCTCGCCTGCGCGGCGGGGCTGGGTGCCGCCGACCGACCGCTGCTCGCGGCGGTCGCCATGGCCCTGGCCATGGGGGCCGAGAACGCCGTGTTCGAACTGAACGGCGAGGTCCGGATCGGCCTGACCTATATGACCGGTACCCTGGTAAAGCTGGGCCAGCGGATCACCGCCGCCCTGCTCGGTGGCGACCGCTTCGGCTGGACGCCCTATCTGTTCCTCTGGATGGGCCTGGCGGCCGGTGGACTGGCGGGAGCCCTGACCTTCTCGCGACTGGGCATCGGCGGTCTGTGGATCGCCGCGGGCGTCGCCGGGGTGCTGGCCATCGCCGCGGCGCAGATGGGACCAGACCGGCGCGAGCCGGATCTGGACAGCGTCTAGCCTTTGCTCAAACCGCTTCCATGCTGCCCGTTCGAACGAAGCGTGAGTGCCAGGACAGAGCTTCGTCCAGCAGCATGGGCGTCTGAAGGCCGTAGGATCCCTTGAGCGCGCGCTGGAAATAGTCCTCCAGCGCCGGCCGGAAGTCCGGGTGGGCGCAGGCATCTATGACAACGCGCGCTCGCTGCTTTGGCGACAGGCCGCGCAGATCGGCGAGCCCCTGTTCAGTGACGATGACCTGGACGTCCTGGTTGATGTGATCGACGTGCGAGACGGCGGGCACCAAGGTCGAGATCTTGCCGTCCTTGGCCGTCGAAGCACTCATGAAGATCGAGATATAGGCGTTCCTGGCGAAGTCACCCGACCCGCCGATGCCGTTCTGGATGCGCGACCCCATGACGTGGGTCGAGTTCACATTGCCGTAGATGTCGGCCTCGATCATGCCGTTCATGGCGATGACGCCAAGGCGACGGATCAGCTCAGGGTGGTTGCTGATCTCCTGTGAACGCAAAATGATGCGGTCGCGATAGTCCGCCATGCGACGGTTGACGCTTTCGCTGAGGTCGGGGCTGAGGCTGAGCGCGGTCGACGAGGCAAGGCGCAACTTGCCGCTGTCCATCAGCGCCATCATGCCGTCCTGGATGACCTCGGTATAGGCGGTCAGGTTATCGAACGGGGCGTCGATCAGGCCCGTCAGGACGGCATTGGCGGTATTGCCGACCCCGGACTGAAGCGGCAGCAGCGAGGGCGGCAAACGCCCTTTCGACACTTCATGCTCGAGGAATTCCAGCAGGTGACCGGCGATGGCCAGATCGTCGGCGCCGGGCGTCGTGAAGCCGGCGTTGCGGTCTGGACGGTCGGTCTCGACAATGGCGACGATCTTGTCGGGATCGCAGCGGAAACAGGTTTCGCCGATCCGGTCACCCGAGCGGATAAGCGGGATCGGCACCCGGTTCGGCGGCAGGGCGGCCCCATAGTAGATGTCGTGCATACCCAGCAGATCGGGGCTCTGCCAGCGATTGACCTCCAGGATCACGTGGCTGGCCCGGTCCAGCCAGGTCTTGTTGTTGCCGACCGAGGAGGCCGGGATCAGAGCCCCGTCCTCGCGGATGCCGGTGACCTGGATGATCGCCGTATCGAGCGGTCCAAGGATGCCCTGCCAGGCAGCCGGTGCGACCTGGCTCAGGTGCATGTCGAAATAGGCCATCTCGCCGCGATTGATCCGGTCGCGGCAGGTCGGATCAGAGTTGTAGGGCAGCCGGAACTCGATGCCGTCGGCCTTGGCCAGAGCGCCATCCAGCTCCGGCCCGGTCGAGGCCCCGGTCCAGATCCGCAGTTTGAACGGTCGTCCCGCCGCGTGCTCGGCCTCGATCCGCGCTGCCAGCGCCAGAGGCACCGCCGTCGGATAGCCGGAGGCGGTAAAGCCGCTGAGGCCCACGGTCGTATTCGGTGCGATCAGACGGGCGGCATCTTCGGCCGACATGACCTTGGCGCGGTGTCCGGCGCTGGCGATCCGTTGGTCAATCATGTGGAGACTCTCTGCCAGGTGTGGATCTGGCCCTGCCAGTAGGTGAACGTGCCCTGCGGCATCTCCCACGCCACTTCGCCGGAGAAGGGCAGCCAGACGCCGTCGTGAAGACGATAGTCGGAGAAGACGCCCCGCCACGGGGTCGGCACGGTAACGCCGTCGACGAGCGCGCCCCGGTCTGGCGCGAACCCGCCTGCGATGCGACCCTCGCCGTCCAGATTCATGGTGACCTCGGCCGCCGTCTCGCCGGATCCTGCGCCGACCACCAGTCGATCGGGTCCATCCTCGCGCCACCTGAGGCCGACATTGAGAAGGATGGCGTCCGGAGCCCAGGCCAGCTCGGCCAGATACCGCATCAACTCGCCCCGGATCAGCTCGGCGGAAGGCTCCACATGGACCAGGGTGATGATGCCGAGCGCCCGGACACGCAGATGTCCAACCCCGTCAACCAGGGCGTCCCGCACGGACACGGCACCCAATGGACCGGTGCGGGCGATCCAGTCGAAGTCGCACCGGTCCAGCGCGATCTTCTGCCGCGCCTTGAAAGCCGCCCAAGGCGCGGTCGCGCTCTGCCGCATCCGGCCTGTCTGGGTGATCTGCACCGACGCCGCTGCGGCGGGCCGCGCGCCCAGCCGATGCGCAAGATCGGCGACGGCCGGGATGAGTCTTTGGTACAAGGGGTGATGAGGCTCGGTCATGGCTGGCATCCCGTTGTCGCCACGGGTCCGCCCCGGCACGCACGCAAGCCGAATACGACGGCGACGAACCCCCAAAGGACCGCCGCAAATCCGATCTGCCAGACCCATGCCTGCGACCAAGCCATGACCGGGGCAAACGCAAGTAGCGCGCCGGTGTAGCCGGCGGATGCCTCAATCGCCGGGCGCTGTGCAATCAGGACTGAAGGGCTCACGCCAACACGGTCTCGACCGGCCGTCGTGCGGAAAACGGCAGCGCCGTGCCATAGCCAAATCGGATCAACAGGTCCGGCCGACGACCCGCCATCCCAATCAGCGACGCCAGTTCGGGCCGGAGCGCGGCGACCTCGATCGGCTGGTTGATATAGGCCAGCTTCAGGCCCAACGCCGTAGCCTGAAGCGCGAACCGCTGGCTGGCGCGGCCCACGCGGGTCCAGTGGTCGGGGTCGGCGCGCTCACCGACGAAGACGGCGACCCCGGCGGACGAGGCGATCTGGCGGGCGTATTTGTCATTGTCGACGGCGGTTTTCAGCGTGGCATCGAACAGGGTCGGACCCAGCCAGCTGGGCACAGCCGGAGACCCACTGGTCAGGCTGAACAGACCGTCGCCGGTCCGCAGCGCCTGGCGGGGGTTGAACCGGATCCACCGCTTGAGCTCGCGCAGGAAGGCGGCGTCGTTCAGCTGAACGGTGTTGCCCTCGACGACCAGATCGCGGACGCGGTTCATCTGAGGCCGGTCGGTGATAAGCACCAGATCGACGCCGGGAACCCGGGCCGCTGCCGCCAGCACCCCCAGATCGGCGGCGCTGACCGATCGGCCGTCATAGTCGGCGCGCGTGGACTGGCGCCGGGGAATGGCGTCGAACAGACTGGAGGGCACCGCGGTCCCTTCGCCATAGGTAAACGTCAGTCTGCCGGTGTCACCGGGCTGAAAGGTGACTTCGCCAGCACACCCGCGCGCAGCCCCGGCCAAGGCGAGATTCTCGGCGGCACCGCCGAGGCTGACGAACAGGTGGTGGTCGTCTGGATCGACGACCGGCGTGCGCCGCGACAGGTCAGGCAGGATGTCGATCCGGCCGTCGCTCAGCCGAAAGCGCCAAGGCTGAGTATTGTGTCCGTTCGGGGCCAAGGTCGCATAGCGCACCAGATCGGCCAGCTCGGGCCGGGCGGCCAACACCGAGCGGGTCTGCGCGACGGCCGCCTCATAGTCCGGCATCGATCCCATGCCGCGCAGGTTCATCCATGTCGCGCCGGCTCCGACGGCCAAGGTAAGGCCTCCGGCCGTGAGGAGGGCTCGGCGGTTCATTTTCAGGCTCCTGCGCCCGTCACACGGGTCAATGGCTCAACAGCAGCGAGACCGGCGCGGTTCCCAACAGCCCATGAGTGACGCCGCCGAACACCCATTCGCGCATCCGCGCATGGCCATAGCCCCCGGCGACGATCAGCCCCGCCTGATGATCAGCGGCATATTTGAGGATCTGGCTCGACCGCGGGCCGCCATCCCCCAGGAGTGCGTACGCGCTCGCAACGATATCGTGCCGTCCGAGGAAGTCGGCGACATCGGCTGTGCGGCCCTTGGCGTCATCCATCGCGTCGGCGACGCAGATTTCGATCACATGGGTCAAGGTCGAGGCCTTCAGCATCGGCAGCGCTGACGAGACCGCGCGCTGAGCCTCGCGACAATCCTTCCAGGCCACCACCGCCGTCGTTCCTTCGGGCGGGCGCGCCGGAACAGGCGGCACGATCAAGACCGGACGGCCGAGCGTCATCAACGCGTCTCCCGGATCGATCGACCGATGCGGACTCCGCGCCGGATCGAGTCGGCCGATGATCAACAGGTCAGCGGCGCGAACGGCCTGCCCCACCAGATCCAGAGGGAACCCGACCTTGCCGCGCCATTCGCAGCGATCAGCATGGACCCCGGCTGCTTTCCAGAAGATCGCCTCCGCCCGGCTCACATCGGCTTCGGCCATGTCGCGAAACAGGCCCAGCATCTCCCCAAGCATGGCACCGCCCGCATAGGGATCTATCTGAGGCGCATCCGGCAGGCTGGCCGATATCCCGATCAGACGGGCGTCGAACCGCACCGCGAGGTCGCACGCCATGGCGGCCCGCGCCTCGGAGTCTGCTCCCTCGTCGACGTAGACCATCAGGCTCGCATACGGCATGGGTTCGGCTCCGATTTTGGCGCAGATCACCCGATCGGCCGGGACCGCGCATTGATCGGGATCAAGGATTGCGTTCAGTCCTTCTCATGATCAGCCAATTGGGTGGCAATTCACTACCGCAGGGCGCATCCTGTCGGCATGATCGCCGTCAAGACCTCGGAGCTCGCGCCGCGATTGCGTCCCGATGGATGTGTCGATCGGCCCAAGAGTATCGATTGCAATAGCTGCGGCGCGCGGGCGCTGAGCGTCTGCGGCAGCGTCGGAGAGTCCGACCTTGTCCGACTGGGTGCCCTGGCCGAAGAGGTGACCCTGAGAGCCGGAGCCGTTCTGACGCGCGAAGGCGACGCCGCGCCGCACGTATTCAACATCACGTCCGGGTCACTGCGGGTCTACAAGCTGCTACCGGATGGTCGGCGACAGATCACCGGCTTCCTGTTTGCCGGCGATTTTCTCGGTCTGGCGATCGGAGAATTCTACGTCTTCTCGGCCGAGGCCATTGAGCCCACCACCGTCTGCCGGTTCCGCAAGGGACCGTTCCGCGCCCTGGTCGAAAGCTCACCGCCGCTGGAACATATGCTGCTGCACCGAACGTCGCATGAACTCGCTGCCGCCCAGAACCAGATGCTGCTGCTGGGACGCAAGACCGCGATCGAGCGGCTGGCATCCTTCCTGCTCGACCTGCCCGGCCATGATCCCGCCCGTCCGACCGCCCCCGGTCATGTTCGCCTGCCCATGAAGCGCGGCGAGATCGCCGACTATCTTGGCCTGACCATAGAGACGGTCAGTCGCGTGCTGACCCGGATGAAGGCCCAAGGGATCATTTCCATGCCGTCCCCAAGCGACCTGATCGTCGAGCGACCCGATTTGATGCGTGCCCATGCTGGCGGAGAAGTCTGACCGTCGGCGTTTGAGCCAGATCAAGGGCGGGGTCCCCATTTTGTCGTATCGGCGGATCGACAGGAGATTTCCCGATGCCCACTGAAATCGACACCCCTGCATACCCTCCCATCAATGGTCGGGCCGTTGAAGCGGTCGCCGGCCTTCTGGCGCGGGAACGGTTGATGGCACTCGGCGTCAACAGGCCCGACGGCTGGCCCCAGGTTACCACGGTCGGTTATGTCAACGAGGGGCTGAACCTGTATTTCGTGACGGGACGGGAAAGCCAGAAGTTCGCCAATCTGCAGGCGGACTCACGCGTGTCGCTCACGATCCATACCGTCGCCGCCGTGGAAGGCGCGGTGGGCGTGTCGATGTCAGGCCATGCCCACGAAATCACCGACCCGGCAGAGGTCGAACGCCTCAACCGCATGATCTTCGAGCGCTGGCCGACGGTCAGCGTCTATTGCCCCGCGACCGCCTCCGTCGTCGTGCTGCGGATCAAACCCGAGCTGATCTGCGCTATCAGCGCGCTGAACGGACGTAGCCAGTCGGAGTGTTTCTCATTGGGGGACGCGGCGAGCCCCCCGGTCATGGCCCAGGTGGCGAAAGGTGCCGAAAGCCGTCTGTTCTGACGACTTGGCTCCGGCTCTCGCCGGTTATGGATCCGTGATCTGGATCGAGGCGTTGGACCGGGCCGGCCGATCGGCTTCCCATGCTGAACAGGGCGCGATCCAGGTCGACTACCGCCCCTAAAGGGACCGCATCACCCTGATGTGGTCCGCTCGGACTGCCCTGATTTGGGTAAAACCGTTGTCGCTTTCAGAGCGCTGGCCTCGCTGCGAATGCGCACCCACATCATTGCGGCATTGAGAATGGTGAACACGATAGCGTAGCCCGTCAGTCCAAAGGCCAGCGGCAATACCGCGATCTCCAGGGCCACGACGATATAGTTGGGATGCGAGACAAACCGATACGGGCCGTTACTGACCAGCGGTGCCCCCGGAAGGGTGATGATCCGTGTGGTCCAGCGGGCTCCAAGGGTCGCAATCACCCAGACCCGGGCGACCTGAAGCAAGATGAAGAGGGCCAGAAGCGCCAGATTGATCGGTCGATCAAGGGCCAGCACCCACAATCCCAGCAGCCAGGCTCCGTGCAGCAGCACGATAAACATATAGTGGTTCGCGCCCGTCTCGATGGCACCTTGGGCGCGCAGACGTCGGGTGTTGTGCTCGGCAAGGAACAACTCCCCTGCCCGCTGCGCAGTGACCAGCGCGAGGACGACGATCGACAGCATCATGCCGCCGCCCTCAGCGTCACCGTGCTCAAGGTAAAACCGGGACCGAGCGCCGTCACGACCGCACGGTCGGGCAGGCCGCCCTGTCTCGCACGGTCAAGAACATACAGCACAGTCGGCGCTGACATATTGCCATGGTCGGCCAGAACGTTGCGCTCGTGATCCAGACTGCCCTGATTCAGCGACAGTGCACTCTCCAGGGCGTCGATGACCTTCGTGCCGCCGGGGTGACAGATGAACCGGTCGATATCCTCCAGGCTCAGCTTCTGGCGCCCGAGCATTTCCACCATCGCAGGACGCAGATTGTCTTGAGCGAACGGGGGGATCGCCCGATCGAAGATCACGCCAAGGCCCGTCGGATCAACCCGCCAGCCCATGATGTTCAAGGTCTCAGGCCAGGTATGCTCGGCGGTCGCCTCGATCGTGGCAAAGCCCGTCTCGCCGCATCTGACGACGCAGGCAGCAGCTCCGTCGCCGAATAGCGCCGTGGCGACGATGTCGGCCTTGGTCAGGTCCTCCATGCGGAAGGACAAGGTGCAGAGCTCGACGACGACCAGCAAGACGACCGCGCCGGGCGTCGCCTGGGCCAACTTGCTTGCCAGCGCCAACCCCGTCGTCCCGCCCGCGCATCCGAGCCCGAACACTGGAATCCGCGCGGCATCAGGCCGAAACCCCATCCGGGCCATCGCGCGCGCTTCGAGGCTCGGCGTCGCAATACCGGTCGATGAGACGGTGACGATCACATCGACGTCCGAGCCCGTCATCCCGGCCTGTTCGAGAGCCGCCTCGGCGGCGTTGGCGAACATATCGACCGCAACGTCGAGATAGGCCTGCGTCCGTTCGGGCCAGTTTCTCGGCTTGAGATACCAGTCCAGAGGCATGGCGGACTGTCGCTGCCGGATGCCTGCGGTATCGAAGACCGGCAGCATCCGACGGAACCCGGGGAAACGATCACTGAACAGCACCTTGGCGACCTCGACCACGTCCGACTGGCTCAGTGTGTGGGGCGCATTGGCTGTCGCGAGAGACACGAGATGAACGGGCTTGGGCATAGAATCAGCTCCGACCGCACGCTTCCGGCGGCCCGCACCTTAACCACGTCGCTGAAAGCCGGTTCCTGAAATCCGCTTCAAAGACAGAGGCTAATAACGCCTATCATTGGCATCAAAATCGTCGCCCGTCGTCATATTACAACATCGGACGAGGTCACCTTTTGTTGGACGGGCTCGAACTGTCAGCCCTTGCCCTCGCACGCCTTCGCGCGCCAGGTGTCACGGCAAGGGACAGAGTCATGGCGCACAGGGAATCTCATAGGGTCGATCGCATCGGCTGGCTGCGGGCAGCGGTGCTCGGTGCCAACGACGGCCTGGTCTCGACCGCCAGTCTGGTCGTCGGCGTCACGGCGGCATCGGCCAGCCACGGAGCCATCCTCGTCGCCGGCGTCGCGGGACTGGCGGCCGGTGCCATGTCGATGGCCGCGGGCGAATATGTTTCCGTCAGCTCCCAGTCCGACACCGAAAAGGCCGATCTGGCGCGCGAGGCCTCCGAACTGGCCGGCGACCATGACGCGGAGGTGCGCGAACTGGCCGGCATCTATGTCGGGCGTGGCGTGGCCCCGGATCTGGCGACCGAAGTCGCCCAACAGATGATGACCCATGACGCCCTGGGCGCTCATGCGCGGGACGAGCTCGGCATCTCGGAGATCACCACGGCGCGCCCCATCCAGGCCGCGCTGACCTCGGCGGTGACCTTCTCAGCCGGTGCCGCCCTGCCCCTGGTCGTTGCGGCGGTCGCGCCGATGGAGGGGCTGGCCTTATGGGTCGCCGGATCGGCCCTGATCGGCCTGGCCGTGCTGGGCGCGCTGGGGGCGAAGGCCGGCGACGCGCCGATCGGACGTTCCGTTGTGCGCGTAGTCTTCTGGGGCGCGCTCGCCATGGCGATCACTGCCGGGGTGGGCCTTCTGTTCGACGTCGCCGCCTGATCAGACTCGGGCCGTCAACGCCAGACGTCGGGTTGTGGGCTACTGCGGCGTGCAGATGTCTTTCGGGACGGAGGGCTGAAGCTGTCGTCGTTTCGGTTCAACAGCTCTTCTGGAAACTGCCGACAGGAGGCCGGTCAATCAGGCCCGCGGAAACGGCCAGAGACGACCGGCCATCCGTCCCTTGTCGAAGAACTGGTGTTTCAGCGCCGCGCCGACATGCAGGATGACCAGAGCATAGGTCACCTTCACCAGAAGTTCGTGGACCCCCTCCATCGGTTCGTGAATCGTTCTGGGCAGCCCGGGGATCAGGGGCCATGACAGACCGCCGATCAGAGACGTCATGTCGCTGGTCAGCGCCGCTCGTCCGGTGGAGACCGCCGCCCAGCCGGTCAGCGGCAAGCCGATCAGGATAACGTAGAAGCCGATATGGCTCAGGCCCGCCGCAATCCTTTCCCAGCGCGGCATTTCGGCCGGCAATGCCGGCGGCGGGTTCGCGATGCGCCAGCCCAGTCGGACCAGGCTGAGGATCAGGATCATGAAACCGAGGGTCTTGTGCCAGTCGAACCAGAGGTCCCGTCCCGCGCCACGCTCCATGTCGCCGAACGTCCAGCCGACGTAGATCTGAACGAACAACAGGACCGCGATCAGCCAGTGCAGCCCGACCGCGACGGCGCTGTAGCGCTTGGTGTCGGTGAACGGTGTGGTCATCGAGATCATCCCTGGAGCGTGAAGCGGGACAGTGTCAGTTTGGTCCGGCAGACGCTACCGGGGCCATCGTCGAATACCGGTCCGCGTCATGCCGTGTCCACCATCACCGGCATCATGGGGAAGAAGCACCACCGGTTACCCAATACGCCATTGATTCAGGCTCGCTTCCGGAAACGCCTTCGGAAGGTCTCAAGGGCCCGATTCACTCCCACTCGATGGTGCCCGGCGGCTTTGAGGTGACATCATAAACCACCCGGTTGACGCCCCGCACCTCGTTGACGATGCGGGTGGCGCAGCGGCCCAGTACGTCCCACGGGAACTCGAAGAAGTCGGCGGTCATGCCGTCGGTCGAGGTGACCGCGCGCAAGGCCAGGACCTTTTCATAGGTGCGAGCGTCGCCCATGACGCCGACGGTCTTGACCGGCAGCAGGACGGCGAAGGCCTGCCAGATGCTGTCGTAGAGGCCGGCCTTGCGGATTTCGTCGAGGTAGATGGCGTCGGCCTGTTGCAGGGTCTCGACGGCCTCAGGGGTGATCTCGCCGGGGATGCGGATGGCCAGACCCGGCCCGGGGAAGGGGTGGCGTCCCACGAAGGCGTCCGTCAGGCCCAGTTCTCGACCCAGGGCGCGGACTTCGTCCTTGAAAAGCTCGCGCAGGGGCTCGACCAGCTTCAGCTTCATGAAGTCCGGCAGGCCGCCGACATTGTGGTGGCTCTTGATTACGGCCGAAGGGCCCCCGGTGGCCGAGACGCTCTCGATCACGTCTGGATACAAGGTGCCCTGGGCCAGGAAGGCCGCGCCCTCGACCTTGGCGGCCTCGCGGTCGAAGATTTCGATGAAGACCCGGCCGATGATCTTGCGCTTGGTTTCCGGGTCCGAGACGCCGGCCAGCTCGCCGAGGAATTCCTTCGACGCATCAACGTGCACCAGCGGGATGTTGTAGTGCTCCCGGAACAGGGTCGTGACTTGGCTGGCCTCGTCCTTGCGCAGCAGGCCGGTGTCGACAAAGACGCAGGTCAGCTGATCGCCTATAGCCTCGTGGATCAGCACCGCCGCCACCGAGGAGTCGACGCCACCGGACAGGCCGCAAATCACCTTCGCGTCGCCGACCTGTTCCCGGATCTGGGCGATCTTCTCGTCCCGATAGGCGGCCATGGTCCAGTCACCGGTCAGGCCGGCGATGCCATGGGTGAAATTCTTCAGCAGCGTCGCGCCGCGCGGCGTGTGCATCACCTCCGGATGGAACTGGACGCCGTAGAAGCGACGGGCCTCGTCGGCGATCACGGCATAGGGCGAGCCGGGCGAGGTGGCGACGACGTCGAAGCCTTCGGGGATGGCGACGATCTTGTCGCCGTGGCTCATCCAGACGGTTTCTTCCTCACCGACGGGAGCCAGTCCGGCCAGCAGGGGCGAGGCC
>JBBQOK010000076.1:0-12304 GCA_038330765.1 Caulobacterales bacterium
CTCCCCATGGCTTCGCCACAGGGAGGAGATGTAACGATAAACGTTAAGGTTGTCCATAGCGACAACCAGAACGAGCTGGGGTGGTGGTGTCAGCCCCGCTCCGCCGCCTTCGCCGCGTCCCACAGCCCGTCCATCTCGGCCAGATCGGATTGCTCCGGCGTCCGCCCGTCCCTGGCCAGTTCCGCCTCGATGAACCCGAACCGCCGCACGAATTTCGCATTGGCCCCGCGCAGGGCGTCCTCCGGCTCGACCCCCAGTTTGCGCGCCAGATTGGCGACCACGAACAGCAGGTCGCCGACCTCGTCGCGGGCCTTGTCGAGGTCCCCGGCGGCGATCTCCACCCGTAGCTCCGCGACCTCCTCGTGCAGTTTGTCGAACACCTCGTCGGTCGAGGGCCAGTCGAAGCCCACGCGGGCGGCGCGTTTGGTCAGTTTGGCGGCGCGGGCCAGCGCGGGCAGGCCCACAGGCACGTCGTCCAGCACCCCGTGCTGGGCCTTCGCCACCCGTTCGGCGGCCTTGATGTCTTCCCAGCGCGCCTTCTGGGTCACGCCGTCCGGCTTGGCGGCCTCGAGTTGCCCGTCCTTTGGGAACACGTGCGGATGGCGGCGCTCCAGCTTGTCGGCCATGGCATTGGCCACGTCGTCGAAGGCGAACAGCCCCTGCTCCTCGGCCATTCGGGCGTGGAACACGGTCTGGAACAGCAGGTCGCCGAGTTCGGACTTCAGCTCATCCATGTCGCCCCGCTCGATGGCGTCGGCGACTTCGTAGGCTTCTTCGATCGTATAGGGGGCGATGGTGGCGAAGGTCTGCTGCACGTCCCACGGACAGCCGCCGACCGGGTCGCGCAGCCGGGCCATGATGCCGGTCAGGCGGTCGATGGGCCTCATGCCGCCGCCCCGTCGCGGGCCTCGAGCGCCCTGCGGATTTCATCGTGGCGGCCGGGCGTTAGCGGATAGCCCTTCAGCACCAGCGCCGCGGCGGCCAGCAGCACCCCGGGCACGAGAATAAACAGAACCTGCAGGGTCAACAGCGAACTCTCGCTGTTGCCGGCGATCCCGGGCAGGGCGCGGAACCCGACCCACTGGAGCACCAGATAGGGGATCAGGGCCACGACGTGGCCGATCTTGGTCGTGGCTGACAGGATGGAGAACATCAGGCCTGTGCGATCCACGCCCGTATCCAGCCGCACCTCGTCGCCCGCGTCAGCCATCATGGCCCGCAGCAGGAACAGGCCGGCGGCATAGGGCAGGCCGGCAATGAACATGGCCACGGCGGTCACGGCAAAATTCCCGCCGGGCACCAGGGTCGCGCCGATGTAGAAGATCGCGAAGATCAGGCTGGCGACGGCCAGCGCCTTGTCCTTGCCGATCTTGGTCGCCAGCCAGGCCCAGAACGGAGCCCCGACCAGTCCGGCCACAAAATAGAACAGCATGAACAGTGACGCCTCGGTGTGATCGTAGCCCTTGATCTGGCCGAAGAAGAAGAACAGCAGCGAGCCGGTGATGCCCGGGGCCACGCCCAGCAAGAGGTCGGCGAACAGCAGCTTGCGCACCGTCTTCTTGCTGAACAGAGACAGGTAGGCCTTCGGCCCGCCGTGTGGCGCGGCACCCGCGTTGACGGGCTCGGGCACCACGAACATGGCCAGGCCGATGGTGACGGGCAGGGCGATCATGATGGCCCAGCCCATGATGCGCACGCCGGCGGCATAGTCGCCGATGCCGCTCTTCACGACGATGGTCGGCAGCACCAGGATCAGGATCACGCCGATGATGTTGAACACCTGCCACCAGCCATAGACGCGGCTGCGCTGGTCGTATTGCGGTGCCAGCACCGCGGCCCAGCCCAGCTGACCCAGCGTCCCGATCGAGAAACCTAGGTAGAGGACCAGCAGCCAGCCGAACAGATAGGCCGGGCCTGCCCCGGGCTGGACCAGCACGAACATCATCAGGGCGGACAGCATCAGGATCGGGGTCGACAGGGCCATCCACGGGCGATAGCGACCGAACCGCGTGCGGGTCCGGTCCATACCCCAGCCGATGAAGGGGTCGAAGACGATGTCGATCAGGCGCACCGCCATGAAGACGGCCGCGACAACGCCGAGCTCCAGCCCGACGTAGGTGGCGTAAAACTCGGGCAAGGTGACCGGCAGGGCCACGCCGAAGGCGGCCAGCGGCAGGCAAGGGCCGGAGAAGGCCGCCAGGATGGCATTGGAGCGCCGCGGTGTGCTGGCGGCCGGGGCAGGCGAGGCGGGGGCGACGGTCATGGCCGGGTCCGGAGCGCGGCGGATGAGTCGCCTGCGGCCTCACCATGCCGCCTTTGAACGCGCCAGGCGAGCCGCGACGAACGGCGGGAGGGCGGCGCAAAGGGCCTTGCCGTGGCCACACGGCTGGGGTCACCATCCACCCATGTCAAAGCGTGTTCTCCTGTTGATGCTGGGCGCCCTGCCAATGCTGTTCGCGGCGCTGGCGGGAGGGCCGTCCGCTCACGCGCAGTCGCGCGGCGGCGGGGCCGAAACGTGCGACGCCGCCTCGGTCGAATGGGGCGCGCCGGCTCTCGCCAACGCAATCTCGCACTATTCGCTGGAATGGACGCCGTTCGGACGGACCGAATGGGGCTGGGAGACCTATCTGCCGTTGATCCAGAAGGAGCTCGGCACCGATTGCGCGCCCGGTTCGCCGCGATTCGCTCACGCCCTGGCGGAGTTCCAGTACGCCCATCGCCTAGCGCCGACCGGCTGGTTTGATCAGGCGACGTTCCAGACGTTCCGAGGCCTGTGGCAGGAGCGGCGGCCGTTCGTCATGGCCCGTGTCCGCGATGAGCCATGCCCCGATCCGCCACCGCTCAATCAGTTGGGCTATCTGGTCGAGTCGGAGGAGCACGCCGACCGGTTGACGCGTCTGCTTCGGCGCGACGTGCTGGCCGCTTACCGGCTGATGGTGGCGGCGGCGCGGGAAGAGGTTCCCGAGGTGGCGGCCGATCGGGAACTGCTGCAAATCTTCTCGGCATTCCGCGATCCGGAAGCCGACGCCGCACGCTGCGCCGCCCAGCGCAATTGCGACGGCCTGCGACGCGCGGTCTGCTCGCCGCACCGGACGGGCACGGCAGTGGACCTCTATGTCGGCCAGTTGGCGGACCTGGGCGTCGACAACACCTCGTCGGCGAGCCGCCTGCATATGAGCCGCACGGCAACCTATCGCTGGCTGGTGCAGAACGCCGGGCGGTTCGGCTTTGTGCCCTATGTCTATGAGCCCTGGCACTGGGAGTGGGTCAGCCCAACCGGCGGATACGCCGCCGCCGCGCCGTGATCCGGACACTGACCGGTGCCGAGCGCGCGTTAGCCGGGAGCGTGTTCGGCGAAGCCCTGCGCCTCGACACGATCCGCCTGATGGCCTCGCCGTGGCCGTTTGACCGGGCTTTCGTGCCAGGCCGCTGGTTCGGCAGCGAGTGGATCGTCTGGCCCCGGCGGACGCTGCCGCCCGATATCGGGGCGGCCCCGCTGCGGCATCAGGCCTTGCTTGTCCATGAGCTCACCCACGTCTGGCAGGCGCAGCAGGGGGTGAACCTGATCACCGGCAAGCTGCGGGCCGGGGACAGGGTGTCGTCCTATGAGTATCCGGTCGGCATGGACTGCGAGTGGGGCGGGCTGAACATCGAGCAGCAGGCCATGGTGGTTGAGCACCGGTTCCGGCTGAGTCGTGGCGGGAGCGTTCCGGCGGGTCCCGAGTTCTACAACCGGGTCTGCCCGCTGGGTCCTCGCATCAAACTCTGACGGGCACCCTTGCGGCCTCGGAACTGGAACCTATTTCCGCTACTGACGCTGTTGCTAATAGCGATCCATATCCAGGCGGAGCTCCCTATGCCCAGAATCCTTGTTCTCTACCACTCGACCTACGGCCACACCGAAACGATGGCGGAGGCCGTGGCCGAAGGGGCCCGTTCGGTCGAGGGCGTGACCGTCGACATCAAGCGCGTGCCCGAGTTGGTGCCCGAGGAACTGGCCAGGAAGAGCGGCTACAAGATGGATCAGGCCGCGCCGATCGCGAAGGTCGAGGATCTGGAGACCTATGACGCCGTCATCGTCGGTGCCGGCACCCGCTACGGCACCGCCGCCTCGCAGATGCGGAACTTCTGGGACCAGACGGGCGGCGTGTGGATGAAAGGCCAGTTGGTCGGCAAGGTCGGCTCAGCCTTCACCTCGACCGCGACCCAGCACGGCGGGCAGGAGACGACCCTGATCGGCCTGATCCAGACGCTGCTGCACCACGGCATGCTGATCGCAGGCCTGCCTTACGCCTGGGCCGGCCAGAGCCGGATGGACGAGATCACCGGCGGCTCGCCGTATGGCGCGACTACCATCACCGGCGGCGACGGTTCGCGCATGCCCAGCGACAACGAGCTCGAAGGTGCCCGCTGGCAGGGCCGCTATGTGGCCGAGACGGCGAAGAAACTGTCCGCCTGATGCGCCAGCCGGCTAGGCGCGCTTCATGGCCGTGTCGACCGACCAGGGGCCCGGACCCGCAGCGACGAAATACAGCCAGATAAAGCAGAAGAGGACGATCGTCTCGCCGCCGTTGCCGATCGGGAACGGCCCGTTGCCGGCGTGGACCATCCAATAGCCGACGGCGCAGAAGCCCGAGGCCAGGAAGGCCACGGGGCGGGTGAACAGGCCGATCACGAGCAGCAGGCCGAACACCAGCTCCAGCGGTCCGGACAGGCCGGCGAGGCTGAGGCCGGGCTCCGGCAATCCTTCGATGGCGGGAAATCCCAGCACCTTGGCGGTGCCGTGGCAGAGGAACAGAAGGCCGGCGACGATGCGCAGCACGCTGAGAAGCTGTGGCTGGTAGGCTGAAAACCGATCGAACATTTTGAACCCTCCCTAAAGGCAGGAAGGACTGTGCGACCGAGTCGGGCTTTGCGCCAAAAGTCGAACTCAGGCCGCCTTGTCGACCTCGGCCATTTTCTGGATCGCAACGTAATCGGTCTTGCCGGTGCCGAGGACAGGCACCTCGCCGACCCGCATGATCTTCTTGGGTACGGCCAGTTCGGGCGCGCCGTGGCTGCGGGCCCACTCCGCGAGACGGGACACGTCGGCGTCGATGCGGTCCGTGACCAGGACCAGCTTCTCGCCCTTGCGGCTGTCGGGGATGGAGACGACGGCGTGGCGCGAGTCGGGCCAGACCGCGCTCGCCAGACCCTCGACCGCGGTCAGGGACACCATCTCGCCGCCGATCTTGGCGAACCGCTTCACCCGCCCGAGGATGGCGACATAGCCGTCCTTGTCGATATCGACGATATCACCCGTGTCGTGCCAGCCGCCGACCAGCGGCTCGATCGATTGCGGATCGTCGGCCGACAGATAGCCCCGCATGACGTTGGGACCGCGCAAGAAAAGCCGGCCGCCCTCGTGAATGCCGTCGACGGGATCAATGCGCCACTCCATGCCGGGCAGCATCTGGCCGACCGTCCCGGGACGGTTGCGGTCGGGGTGGTTGACCGCCACCACGGGCGCGGCCTCTGTGGCCCCATAGCCTTCAAGCAGCTTCAGCCCGTGAAACCTGGTGTTGTAGAGGTGGTAGGTTTCGTCCTTCACCTTTTCCGCGCCGGCCACCACGAACTGCAGACTGGCGAAGTCGTCCGGCCCGGCCACGCGCGCCCACTGGTTCAGGAAGGTGTCGGTGGCGAACAGAAGCGAGGCCTTGATCTCGTGGATCAGTTCCACGATCTGCTTGGCATGCAAAGGCGATGGGTACTGGAAGGCCTTCATTCCGTTCAGGATCGGCAGAAGGACCCCGCCGGTCAGGCCGAAACAGTGGAAGGTCGGCAGGGGATTGAGCACGATCCAGTCGGGATCAAGCGCGATATGCTGGGCCACCTGGCGGCAGTTGGCGACGAGGTTCCACTGGCTGAGCACCACGCCCTTGGGCGCGCCGAAACTGCCCGAGGTGAACAGCACAACGCCCGGTGACGACGGTTCGGTCTTCACCCGGAAGCGTTTGGGCATCAGGCCGGCCATCAGGCCATAGACCTTGTCCGGCAAGCCGATCGTCTTGCGCACATCGTCCAGCCAGACGATCTCTGCGACTGTGCCCAGGTCCTCGATCAGGTCGTCCAGCTTGGCCTGGGTGATGAAGCGTTTGGCGGTCAGGATTTTCTTCAACCCGGACGCCTTGATCGCCGCCTTGATGTTGGCCTCGCCAGAGGTGAAATTGAGCATCACCGGCACGCGGCCATGAGCATGCAGGCCGTAATAGGTGACCACAACGCCCATGCTGGACGGCAGCAGGATACCGACGCGCTCCGCCGGTTGGGTCATGTCGGCGATCTTGCGGCCCAGCACGAAGGCGGCGCGGATCAGGCCGGTGTAGGTGAGGGGCTTGCGGTCCTGGTCTTCCAGGATTTCCTTGTCGCCGTACTTTTCGCGGGCCGCGATCAGGGCGTCGAAGATGGTCTCCTCGCCGGCCTTTTGGTCCAGGGGTACGCGCAAAGACATCCTCCGTGCCGGGTTGGTCCCGGCCTTATGCTGAACGCGCAAACTAGAGCCGCAATGCCGGCTTGAAAAGATACGTTACCTTGCGTGAGCCCGGCACCCGCCTTGCCTTCGCCGCGCGGAAGGACGACATAGCGGTTCCGCACAGCCCGGAGCCTGCGACGCCTTGGTCACGCTGATCGACACCCTGACGAAGACGCCGCCAAAGTCCCTGGCCGAACTGCGTCACCCCGAAAAGCAGAACCGTCCCGAGACGGCGGTGCTGCGAAAGCCCGATTGGCTGCGCGTCAAGGCCCCCGGCTCGGGCCAGTACAACGAGACCAAGGCCATCGTGAAGGACAAGGGGCTCGTCACCGTCTGTGAGGAGGCGGCCTGCCCGAACATCGGCGAGTGCTGGAGCCAGAAGCACGCCACCCTGATGATCATGGGCGACACCTGCACGCGGGCCTGCGCCTTCTGCAACGTCAAGACGGGCCTGCCCCAGCCGCTGGATCCGGAGGAGCCGGGCAAGGTCGGCCTGGCGGTGGCGCAACTGGGCTTGAACCACGTCGTCATCACCTCCGTTGATCGCGATGACGTGGCCGACGGCGGGGCCGCCCATTTCGCCGAGGTCGTGCGTCAAATCCGGCTGCAGGCCCCGAACACGACGATCGAGATCCTGACGCCCGACTTCCTGCGCAAGGACGGGGCGGCTGAGGTGGTGATCGACGCGACGCCTGACGTGTTCAATCACAACCTCGAGACCGTGCCGCGGCTGTATCTGAAGATCCGCCCTGGAGCCCGCTACTTCCACAGCCTGCGGCTGTTGCAGATGGTCAAGGAGCGCGACCCGAACCAGTTCACCAAGTCCGGCATCATGGTCGGCCTGGGCGAGACCCGCGAAGAGGTCATGCAGGTGATGGACGACATGCGCTCGGCTGGCGTCGATTTCATCACGATCGGCCAGTATCTGCAGCCAACCCGCAAACACGCCGCCATCGACCGCTTTGTCACCCCGGACGAATTCAAGGCCTATGAGGCCATCGCCCGCGCCAAGGGCTTCCTGATGGTGTCGTCGTCGCCGCTGACCCGCAGTTCGCACCATGCCGGGGACGATTTCGCCCGCTTGCGAGCCGCGCGCCTCGCCCAGACGGGACGCTGAGCGCCCGTTGGCCCTCCATCGCGTCACGAAAATCCTGCCCTATGCGCCGGACCAACTCGCCGCGTTGGTCGCCGACGTAGGCACCTATCCCGAGTTCGTGCCGTGGGTGACGGCGATGCGCGTGTGGAATCCGCGCGAGGAGTCACCGGGCGTGTCGCTGCTCGATGCCGAGGCGGCCGTGGGCTTCTCGTTTCTCAAGGAGCGGTTCTCGACCTGGGTGCGGCATGACCGCAACCGCGACATGGTCGAGGTCGGCCTCCTGCGCGGCCCGTTCCGGCATCTGAAGAACCGCTGGGAATTCTTCCCTGACCCCGGCGGCACGAGGGTCGAGTTCATGATCGACTTCGCCTTCAAGTCGCGGCTGCTGGACGGTGTGCTGCACGCCAATTTCGACCGCGCGGTCGGCAAGCTGATGGGCTGTTTCGAGGCGCGGGCCGCAAGGCTGTACGAGCCTCAATCCTCGCAGACCCGGCCGTGAGCTTTGACTTCGATGCCGTCGTGGTCGGCGCGGGCGCGGTTGGGCTGGCGTGCGGGCAGGCGCTGTCGAAACGGGGCCTGTCGGTGCTGGTGCTCGAGAAGGAGCCCCACATCGGGCAGGGTGTCTCGGCGCGGAACAGCGAGGTCATCCACGGCGGGCTCTACTATCCGACCGGCTCGCTGAAGGCACAGGTCTGCGTCGAGGGGCGGCGGCTGCTCTACGCTTTCCTCGACAGCCACAAGGTCGACTACCGCAAATGCGGCAAGCTGGTCGTGGCGACGGAGGAGGCCGAGGTCGAGCGCATCGAGGCCATCTTCCGGCAGGCGACGGCCAATGGTGTCGAGGGGCTGGAACACCTGACCGGCGCCCAGGCCCGCGCACTGGAGCCGGGTCTGAACGCCCATGCGGCCATCCTGTCTCCCGAGAGCGGCGTGTTCGACAGCCACGGCTATATGCTGGCCCTGCAAGGTGAGATCGAGGACGCGGGCGGTTCGGTCGTGATTTCGACGCCGTTCGAACGGGCGGAGGCGCTACCCGGCGGCGGCTTTACGGTTACGGCAGGCGGGCCGGATTCGGGGGAGGGTGGGGCGACCCTGACTACCCGGCTGCTGGTCACCGCGCCGGGCCTGGGTGCCCAGGACGTGGCTGGCCGGATTAAGGGCTATCACGCCGATCACATTCCGAAGGGCCATTTTGGCAAGGGCGTCTATTTCCGACTGACCGGCAAGGCACCGTTCGAACGGTTGATCTATCCGCCGCCGATCCATGGAGCGCTGGGCACCCACTACCGCAAGGACCTCGGCGGGCAGGCGGTGTTCGGGCCTGACCTCGTCTACGTCGAGACCGAGGACTATTCAGTCGACCCCGCCAAGGCGGTCGAGTTCGAACACTACATCCGCCGCTTCTGGCCCGGCCTGCCGGACGGGGCCTTGAGCCCCGACTACGCCGGCATCCGGCCCAAGCTGCATGGCGCAGGCGAGGTCCAGCCCGATTTCCAGCTGCGTGGCCGCGACGATCACGGGATGGAAGGGCTGGTCGCCCTGTTCGGCATCGAGAGCCCCGGCCTGACCAGTTCGCTGGCGATCGGCGAGGCGGTCAGTGAATTGCTGAACCATGACTGAGGTCACCATACGCGACGCTATCCTGGCCGATATCCTCGCCCTGCATGCCCTGATCGAAAGCGCGTATCGCGGCGAAGCCTCACGCGTCGGCTGGACCACCGAGGCCGACCTGCTGGACGGGCAGCGCACTGATCCTGACGACCTGGCCGATATCCTCGCAGATCCGAAACAGGCCCTGCTGACCGCCTGGCGCGATGCCGAGCTGGTGGCCTGCGTCCTGATCGCCGACCGGGGCGAGGGGACCGGCTATTTCGGCATGCTTTCAGTGTCTCCCCGACTTCAGTCGGGCGGCTTGGGGCGACGGCTGGTCGAGTCGGCGCATCAGGCGCTGACCGCTCGCTTCGGCGCCCGGCGAGTGCGCATCTCGGTGTTCCCGCAACGCGACAGTCTGATCGGCTGGTATGAGCGGCTGGGGTATGCGGCCACCGGGGAGACCCTGCCGTTCCCATACGGCGACCCCCGCTTCGGTCTGCCCAAGCGTGGCGACCTGCACTTCATCGTCCTGCAGCGCGATCTGGCTTGACCATTTGCCCCGCGGGCCGCATTCGGCGGGAATGGAGATCGTCACCACCAGACTGACGTTGCGGACCGCCCGCGAAGATGACCTGTCGGCCATGCACGCCGTCCTGTCCGACCCCCGCGCCACCCGCTGGTGGTCGACTCCGCCGCACGACAGCCTCGACCAGACCCGGGCCTGGCTGGACGGGATGATCGCCAACGGGTCTGACCATCCGGACTTCGTCATCGAGCGCGACGGCGTCGTCATCGGCAAGGCCGGCTTCTGGCGTCTGCCTGACGTGGGCTACATCCTGCGTCCGGACTACTGGGGACAGGGGTTGGCGGGCGAGGCGGTGGCGGCGGTGATCGATCATGTCCTGGCCACCTGTGACCTCCACGAACTGACCGCCGACGTCGATCCGGAGAATGCCGCATCGATTCGCTTGCTGGAGCGGCTCGGCTTCGTCAGAATCGGCTTCGCCGAGCGGACCTGGAACGTCGGCGGGGAGTGGAAGAACAGCTTCTACTACGGACTTTCGCGGACTGGCCGAGCCGCGTGCCTCCAGACTTGAACTCCCCGGCGGGTTCGGGCATAAGCCCGCGCTCGCGTGGCGGCTCTCCCCATTGTTCCTGGGGCATGGAGCCGCCGCTTTTGTTTTCGCGCTTTCGGTCTTCGGGCTGGCGGCGCCCGACTTTAAGAAGATTGACGGACATGGCCGTTCCGAAGCGCAAAGTATCGCCCTCGCGTCGCAATATGCGCCGCGCCCACGACTCGCTGGGCTCCAACCCCCACACCGAGGACAAGGACACGGGCGAACTGCGTCGCTCGCACCACATCGACCTGAAGACCGGCACCTATCGCGGTCGCCAGGTCCTGACGCCCAAGGAAGACTAGGTCTTTCGACAGGCGGACTTCGGTCCGGTGGTACGAATTTGACGGCGCGCGATGGCCTCGCGCGCCGTTTTCGTGCGTTCTCCCTGCGATCACAACGCCGGAGAGCCTCATGATCCGCCTTGCCGCACTGTCTTCCGCCGCCGTTCTGGCCCTCGCGGCCTGCAACGCCCCAGCGCCGGCGGAGCCCGCCGAACCCGCGGTGCCCGTCAGCACTGCCGACCCTGTGGCGCCGACGCCCACCGGCGATACGCTGACCGCGCAAGGGTTCGGCCCGCTGAGGATTGGCATGACCCGCGCTGAGGTCGAGGCCGCCCTCGGGCCCGACGCCAATCTGGACGCCGTCGGCGGTCCCGATCCCGCTTCGTGCGACCAATTCCGCCCGTCGCGCGCACCGGAAGGCCTGCTGGTCATGGTCGAAAGCGGTGTGCTCACCAGCATCAGGATCAGCCGGAACAGCGTCGTCGAGACCGACCGGGGACTCAATGTCGGCGATCCCGCCGCCGAGGTGAAACGCGTCAATGGCCCGGCCGCCGAGGTCACTCCGCACAAATACGTCGGGCCACCGGCGGAATACGTCACCGTCTGGTCCTCCGCCGACCACCAGAGCGCGGCCGCGCGAGGCCTCCGGTACGAAATCGGTCTGGACGGCCGCGTGCAATCCATCACCGGCGGCGGGCCCAGCATCCTGTACGTCGAGGGCTGCGCCTGATCTGGTCCGGCATCCCCCCTGTCACAGCAAGGGCCGAGCGCGGCGTGGAAGCGCGGCGGCTTCAAGAGGCTTCCTTGCCGTGCCGGTCCCCCGCGGGCTAAACGCAGGGCCTGATCGCCCCCCCGAAGAAGAGCCAGTTCCATGACCGACATCGCCGATATCGTCGCCCGCCAGATCCTCGACAGCCGCGGCAATCCGACGGTCGAGGTGGATGTGATCCTCGATGACGGCAGCTTCGGCCGCGCCGCGGTGCCGTCCGGTGCCTCGACGGGTGCACACGAGGCGGTCGAACTGCGCGACGGCGACAAGGACCTGTGGGGCGGCAAGGGGGTCGGCAAGGCGGTCGACAACGTCAACGGCGAGATCTTCGACGCCCTGAGCGGCATGGACGCCGAGGACCAGCGCCGTATCGACGAGGCGCTGATCGGTCTCGACGGAACACCCAACAAGGCCCGACTGGGTGCCAACGCCATACTGGGCGTAAGCTTGGCCTGCGCCAAGGCCAGCGCCATTTCGTCGGGCCTGCCGCTGCACCGCTATCTGGGCGGGGTCTCGGCCCGCATTCTGCCGACGCCGATGATGAACATCATCAACGGCGGGGCCCATGCCGACAATCCGATCGACATCCAGGAGTTCATGATCCTGCCGACCGGGGCGGACAGCTTCTCCGAAGCCCTGCGCATGGGGTCGGAGATCTTCCACGCCCTTCGCAAGCAGTTGAAGGATGCCGGACACAACACCAACGTCGGCGACGAGGGCGGCTTCGCGCCGAACCTGTCCAGCGCCGAGGACGCCCTGGCGTTCATCGTCAAGGCCGGCAAGGCGGCGGGCTACAAGGCGGGCGACGACTTCGTCCTTGGCCTGGACGTCGCCTCGACCGAATTCTTCAAGGGCGGCAAGTATGTGCTGGAGGGCGAGGGCAAGACGCTGGATCAGGCCGGGATGGTCGACTACCTGGCCGGCCTGGCCGACAAG
>JBBQOK010000077.1:0-11882 GCA_038330765.1 Caulobacterales bacterium
GCGGCCACGGTGCGCAAGCTGGGCAAGGTCCCGCGCGTCGCCTTCCTCAGCTATTCGACCTTCGGCAACCCGCCCGGAGACCGCGGCGAGAAGGTGCGCGAGGCCATCCGCATCCTCGACCAGCGCGGCGTCGATTTCGAATACGAGGGCGAAATGCCGCCGGAACTGGCGCTCGATCCGGAACAGCGCGCCGCCTATCCGTTCATGCGCCTGACCGGCCACGCCAACGTTCTGGTCATGCCGGCCATCCATTCCGCCGCCATCTCGACCCGGCTGGTCCAGTCGCTGGGCGGCGCCACGGTCATCGGCCCGCTGCTGGTCGGCCTCGAGAAGTCCGTCCAGATCGTCAGCCTCGGCGCCTCGGTCTCCGAGATCATCACCGCCGCGACCTTCGCGGCCTATGACGAAGGGGCAGCGGGGGAAGAGTGACGGGTCAAGCAATCAGGAGGTCAAGCGATCAGGAGGTCAGGCCCAGCCTGCGCCGTTCCGCCCCCAGACGGATCCATTCCAGCACGCAGAAGACCACAGCCACCGCGCCCAGCCAGGCGGCGAAGACGAAGACCGGGGCATAGCCCTGTTTTTCGATCATCTCGCCCAGGGCGGCGCGGCCGAGGGTGCCGATCAGCAGGGCCAGAGAGCTGAACACGGCGAACTGGACGGCACCGAACATCTTGTTCGACAGGGCCGACAGATAGGCGACGATGGCGGCTCCGGCGAAGCCCGAGGCGATGTTCTCGCCGGCGATGGCCAGCATCAGCCGGGACAGGGGCTCTCCGATACCGAAGGTGCCGAAGGCACCATACAGGCCAGTCGCGCTCATGAACGGGCCAATGACGGGGGCTCCGAGGGCCAGGTCGGCGAACAACAGATTGGTCACGGCCGACAGGATGGCCCCGATGACCAGCGACGGCATCCGCCCGATCGTCAGCAGGGCCCAGCCGCCCAGGGCGATGCCGAAAATGGTCATGAAGACGCCGAAGGTCTTGGACGCCAGCGCCACCTCGGTCTTGGTGTGACCCAGCGCGCCGCCCTCCGCGCCCATGTAGAAGGGAAAGGCGAACGGCCCCCAGACGCCATCGGTGATCCGGTAGGTCAGGATCAGCCCAAGCACGATCAGGGCCCCCCAGCCCAGCCGCCCCATCAGTTCGACCAGTGGCGCGAGGATGGCGTCATACAGGGTGGTGACCACCGGCCGGTCGCCCGCCTCAGGCGTCACCTGACGGCCGCGCCAGACCACCAGGGCAGCGAGCGCGCAGGGGAGCAGAACCGCGGCCGCGATGATCCACGGGCCCCAGGTCCCGGTGAATTCGCCCGCGCTCGGGGCCGGGCTGACGGTCAGGGAGGTGATCATGAACCGCACCAGCATGAAGCCGGCCCAGGCCCACGCGGCCAAGGTGGCGATCAGGGCCGCCAGCCGCAGCCGGGGCGAGCCCAGCCGGGTCTTCTGGATTTCCTGCACGGGCGTCGGCTCAGGTTCGGGCGCGATCAGGGTGCCGAGGATACCCATGCCCATCAACAGGCCGCCCATCAGGAAGGTCACCGGCCAGCCGGCCTGATCGGCCAGCAACAGGGCACCCGCGCCACCGACCAGCGTCGCGGTGCGGAAGCCGAACTGGTACAGGGTCGACAACAGGTCGATCGGCGCGCCCGGACCGGCCACCTCGATCCGCCAGGTGTCGATGACGATGTCCTGGGTCGCGGAGGCGAAGGCCCCCACCGCCGCCGCCGCAGCCAGGGCGATCAGGGTGGTCGGCAGGTCGGGCCGCGACAGGGCGATGGCGGCGATAGCCCCGCCGACCAGCAGTTGGCAGACGATCATCCAGCCGCGTCGGCGGCCCAGACCAGGCAGCGGCAGCCGCACATTGACCGTCGGCGACCAAAGGAATTTGAAGGCATAGGCCAGGCCGATCCACGACAGCACCCCGATGGTCGAGGTCTTGACATCGGCGTCCGTCAGCCAGGCGTTCAGGGTCCCGATCAGCAGGACCGCCGGCAGGCCGGACGAAAAGCCGAGCAGCAGCATGGCCAAGGCGCGGCGGTCGCGGAAGGCCAGCTTGAGCACGCCCAGCCCCTTGGGGGCGATGTCGGTGGCGGCGACAGCGGGCGTCTGGGTCTCGGTCATCGGGCCTCGGCTTTTTCAGACGCCCCCGCGTCTGCTCAGACGGCGACCTTGGCGCGCTCCGTGCGGTTCGTCCAGCGGGCGAGTGACAGGCGCAGCGCCTCCAGTTCCAGCGGCTTGACCAGATGGTCGTTCATGCCGGACTCCAGACAGGCCTTGCGGTCCTCGGCGAAGGCGTTGGCGGTCAGGGCCACGATCGGTGTCCGGTCGCCCCGGGCCCGAATGGCGCGGGCCGCGCTGGGGCCGTCCATGCCGGGCATCCGCATATCCATGAAGACCAGATCGTACCGGGCACGCTTCAGGGCATCCAGCGCCTCATGGCCGCTGGCGGCGGTCTCAACGGCGCAGCCCTCGCGCTTCAGCAAGGTCGCGGCCAGCAGGGCACCGACCGGATTGTCCTCAACCAGCAATACCCGCGTGCCCGAGAACCGGGTCACGGCCACGCGGTCATCGTCCGGCGGCGGCGGCGGCGGTCCCGGCTGCATCGACTGGCGCGTGCCGGACGCGGCCAGCACCCGCTCGGCCAGCGATCCGCGCCGCAGCGGCTTGATCAGATAGCCGTGGAAGCCCGCCGATCGGTAGCGCGCGATCAGATCGCGCTCGCCGGGCTTCAGCAGCACGATGGCGCGGGCGTCGGCGGGCCGCGAAACCAGACCCTGCCCCGCCTGACGCGACGCGTGATCGATCAGCACGACCGGTGCATCGGCGGCGACGGTCCCGCCCGAGGCCTCGATCTGGGCGGCGGCCGCGGCGTGGACGAAGGCATCGGGGCTGACCACGGCGACCGTCTGGCCGGCCAGCGTCCGGGTCCGGTCCGGCGCATCGGGCGCGGCCGGAAAGACGGCTTCGAACCGGAACCGGGCACCCGCGCCGTCGGGCCGGTCGGCGACATTGACCGTTCCGCCCATGGCTTTGGCCAGCTTTCGGACCACGGCCAGACCCAGGCCGGCACCGCCAAAGCGGCTGGCGTCGGACGCGTCGACGTGGCCGAACTCCTCGAAGATGCGGGCCCGCGCCTCGGCGGGAACGCCCGGTCCGGTGTCGTCGACGATGAAGGCCAGCTTCGGTGCCCGGACGGACCCTCCGCAGCGCTCGACGGTGATCCGGACGCCGCCGGTCTCGGTGAATTTCACGGCATTGCCGGCGAGGTTGAACAGCACCTGCCGCAGCCGCCCGTCGTCGGCCATGACGTCGACGGCTTCCGGTGCGACGGACCAGGCGATCTCCAGCCCCTTGTCGTGGGCCCTCGGGCTCAACAGTTCGGCGACCCCGCGCACCAGCGCCTCCAGGTCGACCGGGGCGGAATCGAACTCAAGCCGGTCCGCCTCCAGACGGGCGTAGTCCAGCAGATCGTTGACCAGACCCAGAAGATGCTCGGCCGAAGACCGCGCCGCCTCGGCATAGGCGCGTTGCGCTCCGTCCAGGCGGGTGCGCGACAACAGACCCAGCATGCCGATGACGCCGTTCAACGGCGTGCGCATCTCGTGGCTCATCAGCCGCAGGAACTGCTGCTCGCCCCCGTCCGCCTTCGCCTCCGCAACCGCCTTCGTCTTGCGCGCCATATCCGTCCCCTTGGACGGCGACCATGGGCGAGAAGTCTTAAGGCTGGTTCAATCCAGTCGGTTAAGGAAGGTTTCCGGCCGGAAGACCAGATCAGAAAGCCCGGACCTCGCTGCGCCCCGCCTGCCGCTCAAAATCACCCTGGGCACCGACGGTCGAGCGGCGGTGGATCAGGGCCTCGGCGATATGCCGGCGCAGCACCCCGTCGCAGCCGTCCAGATCCGCGATGGTGCGGGCCAGTCGCAGCGTCCGGGTCCAGCCGCGCGCCGTCAGTCCGCCGCTCTCACCCGCCCGCATCAGCAGGGCGCGGCCGGCGTCGTCGGGCGTGGCGAACCGGTCCAGCGTCTCGCCCGAGGCGCGGGCGTTGATCGCCTGATCGCGCGCCGTGTCCGGATCGACGCCGGCGGCGCGCAGCCGGTCTTCCTGCATGGCGCGGGCGGCGAAGACCCGGGCTGACGCCTCCGCCGTGCCCTCGGCCGGGGGCGGCAGGGCCATGTCGGCGGCGGTCACCGGCGGCGTCTCGACGGTCAGGTCGATGCGGTCGAACATCGGGCCGGAGATGCGGTTCTGATAGTCACGCTGACAGCGCGGAGCCTTGCCGCACGCGCCCTTGCCGCCGCCGCCCATGCCGCAGCGACAGGGGTTCATCGCCGCCACCAGCTGGAACCGCGCCGGATAGCGGACGTGGGCGTTGGCCCGGGCCACCACGATCTCGCCGGTCTCGAGCGGCTGGCGCAGGGAATCCAGAGCCTGAGCCGAATATTCGGGCAGTTCATCGAGGAAGAGCACGCCGTTGTGGGCCAGCGACGCCTCGCCCGGCTTGGCCCGCAGCCCTCCCCCGGTCAGGGCCGCCATCGAGGCCGAATGATGCGGCGAACGGAACGGCCGGTCGCGGGTCAGGCCGCCGCGCTCGATCAGTCCGGCCACCGACCAGATCATCGAGGTCTCCAGCAGCTCCCGGGGCGTCAGCGGCGGCAGCAAGCCGGGCAGGCGCGCCGCCATCATCGACTTGCCCGACCCGGGCGGGCCGACGAACAGCAGATTGTGCCCGCCGGCCGCCGCGATCTCCAATGCCCGTTTGGCGCTTTCCTGACCCTTGACCTCGCGCAGGTCGGGCACGCGGTTGCCGGAGAGCATGGCCCCCGGCTCGGGCCGCCGCAGCACCTGCACCCCCTTGAAATGATTCACGAGCCCGATCAGCGAGCGCGGGGCCAGCACCGCCACCTCGCCGGCCCAGGCCGCCTCCGGCCCATTGGCCTCCGGACAGATCAGCCCCAGCCCCATGGAGTCGGCCGCCACCGCCGCGGGCAGGGTCCCGCCGACCGGCGCGATCTGTCCGTCCAGCCCCAGCTCTCCCACCGCCGCCCAGCCCGCCAGCGCATCGGGCGGGATCACCCCCATCGAGGCCAGCAGGGCGAGGGCGATGGGCAGGTCGAAATGGCTGCCTTCCTTGGGCAGGTCGGCCGGCGCGAGGTTGACGATCACCCGTCGTGACGGGAGAGCGAGGCCTATACCCCCGAACGCGCCGCGCACACGTTCCCGGCTCTCGGCCACCGCCTTGTCAGCCAGACCGACAAGGGTGAAGGAGCCCTCGGCCGCCGACAGCTGCTGGACCTGAACGTCCACGCGCCGGGCGTCCACGCCTTCGAACGCCACCGTGACGACACTGGCCAGCATGGGTCGCCCTCCCGTTGAAAAAGGAACGAACCACGAACGAACAACCTTGGCAAGAGCGTCGTTACACGAACGCCTTCAGGTGCGAAGCCCGCGCCTCTTCTCGATCGCATCCCACATCAGGGCGGCCGCATCCACGCCGGTGAAGCGCTTCAACTGCTGCGCCCCGGTGGGCGAGGTGACATTGATCTCGGTCAGATAGTCGCCGATCACATCGATGCCGACGAAGATCAGGCCGCGCGCTCTCAGCGTCGGGCCGATGGCGGCGCAGATTTCGCGGTCGCGGGCGGTCAGCTCGACGGGGGCCGCCGTGCCGCCCACATGCAGGTTGGAGCGCACCTGGCCCTCGGCCGGGATGCGGTTGATGGCCCCCACCGGCTCGCCGTCGATCAGAATGATGCGCTTGTCGCCTTTCGACACCGCCGGGATGAATTTCTGGATCACCAGCGGATCGCGCGAGCCGACCGCATGGATTTCGATCAGGGCGTCGAGATTGGGATCGTCGGCCTTGAGCCGGACCACGCCCGAGCCGCCCGCGCCGTGCAGCGGCTTCAGCACCACGTCGCCGTGCCGCCGATGGAAGTCCGCAAGGGCGACCGGGTCGGCGCTGATCAGGGTCGGCGGCGTCAGGCCGGAAAAGCGGGTGACCAGCAGCTTCTCGGGTGCCGACCGCACCTCGGCCGGATCGTTGACCACCAGCGTCTTCGGATGGACCGCCTCAAGCAGATAGGTCGCCGTGACATAGGCCATGTCGAACGGCGGATCCTGGCGCATCAGGATGACATCGACGTCCTGACCCAGATCCAGCCGAACCTCGTCGCCGAAGCTGACATGGTCGCCCGCCGTTGCCCGTAGCGTCACCGGTCGGGCGCGGCAGAACAAGCTTCCATCCTCCAGCGCCAGCGTCCGGAAATCATAGACCCACACCGGATAGCCCCGGTTCTGGGCCTCCATCGCCTGCACGAAGGTGGTGTCGGACTCGATGTCGACCGCCTCGATGGGGTCCATCTGGATCGCGACCTTCAGCATGCCCTGTCCTTCCAAACGGTGGGAGCTTGGCTAATGGGCAGCGAAAGCCGGCGGCGCAAGCCCGGGCCTCAGGCAGTCCACGGAGCGCAGGCCAAAAATCAGTTGAGCTGCAGCCTCACCCGGTCGACCGAGATCTGGCGATGCACGTCAGTCGGCCCGTCCAGTGTGCGGGCCCGCGACAGGGCCTCCAGCGCGCCGGCCAGAGCGCCCTGCTTTTCGCGGGCGGCGGCCACGTCCAGCCACGGGCGATGGTCCTCGGGGTCCAGCAGGGCCCGGCGCAGGGCCGAGCGCTCGGCACCCTCATAGTCCTGGGCGCGGATGGCGCGGCTGAACAGCACGTTCTGCAGCCGCATCAGAGCCTGACGGTCGCTGACCGGAGCCATCAAGACGTCCAGCCGGTCGGCGACGTGCGGCGTCAGACCGGCCCGCAAAGCCCGACGCGTCAGCTCCGACGGCAGCACCAGTCGGCCCTGGCTGAACGGGTCCAGCGCGACCGGGCCGTCAGGCGTCTCGACACGCACCAGAAAGTGACCCGGAAAATCGACGCCCTGAGCCTTGAGCCCCGCCTGCCGCGCCGCGTCGAGATAGAAGATGGCCAGGGTCGCAGACAGGCCACGCCGCCGCTCAGCGACATCAATCACATCGGTGTTGCCCGGGTGATCGTAGTGGATCAGGTCGCCGTTGAGCCGCAGGTCAGCCGCCATCGTCTCGGCCAGGGCGTCATCGGGGCTCTCGGTCGTGATCCGCTCGGCCAGCCGTTCGGCGGCGGCGGCGGCCAGGTGGCGAACCGGCTCGGCGTCGCGGAACGGATAGTCGTGGATGGCGCAGGCGATCGCGGCCTCGAGCAACGGAAAGGCACCGTCGTCGGCCTGGCCGGCCTCGATCAGCAGGCTTTCGGCTTCCTCACGCGTCACGAGCGTCCCCTCCCGAACGGCTCAACCCCGCGACGATGGCGCGGAAGACGGCCGGGAGCCAGCGCCACCACGTCGATTCGGAGCAGATGCCCGGCCAAGCTGGGTCTTTGGCGCAACACCGCACGTCCAGCGGACAACAGCCGTTCGTACTGGGCCGGGGTCAGGGCGGTCAGCGCCTGCTCCATCGTGGCGCGGCGTTTGACCTCGACCACGGCCAGGGTCCGGCCGCGCCGGGCAAGGATGTCGATCTCGCCTGCGCGCGTCTTCAGCCGGAAGCCCAGCAGCTGATAGCCCCGGCACATCAGCAAGGCCGCGGCCAGCCACTCCGAACGATGCCCGGTCCGGTGGGACGCGGCCCCGAGCGCCACCCGCCAGCCGCGTTTGGGCTGAACGAACTTCGGTGCCTTAAGGCGGACCGGAGGTCGGGACCGGGTCACCGCCCCTGCAGCTCCAGGGCCCGCTTGTAGAGCGGCTTGCGGGGCAGGTTCAGCGCCTTGGAGACCTCGGCCGCCGCCTCCCCGGGCGGCAACCGGGTCAGGGCCTCGGCGAGAGCCGCGTCAGCGTCGGCCGCAGAGGCGATCTCCGCCTCTCCGGGACCGATGACGACGACGATCTCGCCTTTCGGTGCCTGACATCGGGGATCGACCGCCAGTTCCGCCAGCGTGCCCCGCACGCACTCCTCATAGAGCTTGGTCAGTTCGCGGGCGACGGCGGCGGGCCGCGGACCCAGCACCTCGGCCATGTCCGCCAAGCTATCGGCGAGGCGCGGGCCGCTCTCGAAGAAGACCAAGGTCTGGCGGGCGGTGCGGACCTCTTCCAGCGCCGCTCGTCGGGCACCGGATTTCGTGGGCAGAAAGCCGGCGAACAGCACCCGGTCCGCCGGTTGTCCGGCGATGCACAAGCCCGCCAGCAGGCTGGAGGCGCCGGGGATGGGATGGACCGGCAGGCCCGCCGCGATCACCGCCCGGGCGACGACGAAGCCCGGATCATTGACCATCGGTGTGCCGGCGTCCGAGACCAGCGCCACCACCTCGCCGGCGTGCAGCCGCCCGATCGCCCCCTCGGCCGCCCGGGCCGACGCGTGGTCGTCGCAGCGTTCCAGCTTCGCCTTCAGCCCATAGGCCGACAGCAGCTTGCCCGTCACCCGCGTATCCTCGGCCAGCACCAGGTCGGCGGCGGCCAGAACATCGAGCGCCCGCAGGGTCATGTCGCGCAGGTTCCCGATCGGCGTCGCCACCAGATACAGGCCGGACGCCACGGGGCGCGGCGGCGGGGCGGTCGGCGGGAAGGCGGAAGGATCGGACATCGGCGGAACCGTGCCAGCCGGACCCCGCCCCCTCAAGCGCTCATTCAGACCAGCAGCGCCTTGAGTACGCCGTCGAGCACAGGCCGCCCCGCGCGCGTTGCCGCGACGCGGTCGCCAGACACGGACAGGAAGCCATCATCGATCAGATCGGCGAGCGGCCCGCCATCCAGCCCGCGCCCGAGTTGGCTGAGAACATCCAGCGGCACGCCCTCCACCGTCCGCAAGCCCAGCAGGACCCGTTCCTCGGCTGCCCCCGGCTCCGACTGGCGCTCGCGTTCGGCCCACGGCGCGCCCGCGATGACCCCCGCGACATACGTACCGATCCCCTTGTGCGCGACGGTCGCCGTCCGCGCGCCGTCCAGCGTCAGCCGCCCGTGCGCGCCGGGGCCGACGCCGAGGTAGTCTCCGCCGCGCCAGACGTGGAGATTGTGGGCCGAGCGGGCGGCAACGCCGCGCGCGTGATTGGAGACCTCATAGGCGTCGAAGCCGGCGGCCTCGAGCACCGTCTGGGTGGTTTCGTAGAGGGCGGCCGAGCGGTCCTCGTCGGGCGGGGTCCAGGCCCCGCGAGCCACGGCGCGGCCGAAGGCGGTGGTGGGCTCAATGGTCAGTTGATAGGGCGAGACGTGCTCGAAGCCGAGATCCAGCGCCTCGGTCAGTTCGGCGGTCCAGCCGTCCACGGTCTGGCCGGGGCGAGCGTAGATCAGGTCGATCGACAGGCGCGGGAAGGCGCGGGCGGCGACGGCGACGGCGCGGCGGGCCTCGTCCGCCGAATGGTTGCGGCCAAGGAAGGCGAGGGCCGCATCGTCCAGGGCCTGAACGCCCATGGACAGGCGGTTGACCCCGGCGTCGGCGAGGGCGGCGAACCGGTCGGCTTCGGCGTCGGTGGGATTGGCCTCGAGCGTGATCTCGATATCGCCCTGCGGCGGGAACAGGGTGCGGGCACGGGCGATGACGGCGGCGACGGCCTCGGGGGCCATCAACGAGGGGGTGCCGCCGCCGAAGAAGATCGAGGCCAGCCGGCGCGGCCCCGTCAACGTGGCCTGCGCCTCAATGTCCGTCAGAATGGCGTCGACCAGCGCCGCCTGTTCCCCGCTCCGCCCGCGGTCCCTGACCACGTTGAAGTCGCAATAGGGACAGATGCGGGCGCAGTAGGGCCAGTGGACGTAGAGGGCGACATCATCTCCGGGGGCGCTATCGCGATGCGCGCGGCGCACCGCTGCCTGAGCGACATCTGCTCCCGGGTCTGGAGCCGGGTCAGTCAATCAGCGCCGCCTTCAGCTTCTCGAACGCCCGGGCGCGATGGCTGAGCGAATCCTTCAGCGCCGGGTCCATCTCGCCGAAGGTCTGGTCATGGCCGTCCGGGATAAAGAGGGGGTCGTAGCCGAAGCCGCGGTCGCCGCGGGGCGGGAACGTCAGCCGTCCCTCGACCCGTCCCTCGACCACCACCCCCGGCCCGTCCGGCCAGGCCACGGCCAAGGCCGAGGTGAACCACGCCCGGCGGTCATCGGAGCCGACCTCCTCCAGCCGCTCCTCCACCTTGCGCATGGCGAAGGCGAAGTCCTTGTCCGGTCCGGCCCAGCGGGCGGAGAAGATGCCCGGCGCCCCATCCAGCGCTGCCACCGACAGGCCGGAATCATCGGCCAGCGCCACCTCGCCCGAGCGGTCGGCCGCATGACGGGCCTTCAGCAGGGCGTTGCCAGCGAAAGTCGTCTCGGTCTCGTCCGGCTCGGGCAAATTCAGCGCCCCGGCGGTGACCACCTCGTAATGTCCGCCCAGCAGGGCCTCGATCTCGGGAACCTTGCCGGGATTATGCGTCGCCGCGACCAGCCGCATCCCTCTGATAAGTCTTAGCTTCATCCCGATCACGCGCCCTGTAATGATCCATTGCAGATGTTTAATATCGTTAAACGATAAGTAACATGACTTCCACCTGGGTGCGGCCTATCTATTATCTCAAGAACGGAGGTCGCAACGTTCCCCGGTTAGCCAAATCTGGCAAAATCGATGCAGCGACATAACGATAGAGGGGTGAAAACATCTCTCACTCAGGATCAAGAAAGAACGACAATGAACAGCATGAACGCTTCCTACTTCATCGAAAAGGTCGGCCACGGCATCCTCAACGCCTTCCTGCTCGCCGCCCTGCCGACCGCCTTGGTCGCCACGCTCATCCAGGCCCTGTGATTTCATTCCGGCTCACTGGAGCTTTGACGATCTGCATGACAAACGCGAAGAATAAGACCGCGCGTGGGTTCGCCGGACCCCGCGCGGCGATCGCGCCAGGACTTCCGGCCTAACGAGGCCCCTATGCGATTCCCGAAGACTCCATCGCTCGGGATCCGCCCCCCTTCCCTGCCGCGCCTCAGTCTGGTGTCGATCTCCAGCGTGGCGGGCACGGCCTGCACCGTCGCCTTCTGGGTCCTGACCGTCGGCGCCGTCCTCATCCCTTCCGCCGTGATCGGCCGCAAACTGCTTGAGCCTGACGCCATGCTGGTCGTGGGCAAGGGCGAGAACGCCATCCAATTTCCCCTGCCCTGGGCCTATGTGCTGCTGGTGGCCGTCGCCGCCTTCGCCTATCTGGCGACCTCGGCGCTGATCTTCCGGCTGCTGATCCACATCGTCGCCGCCCTGCGCGTCGGCGACCCGTTCCATCCGCTCAACGTGCGCCGCCTGCACCAGATCGGCGGGGCCTTCGCCACTGTGACGATCGGGGTCTGGCTGGGCCAGTTCCTCGTCGCCCGTTTCGTGCGCGGGGCCATGGCGGCACCCAGCCCGTTTGACCTGATCACCCCGTCGCTCGCGGTCGTCATCATTGTCGTCATCGCCGAAGTCTTCCGGGAGGGCGCGCGTCTGCGCCGCGAATCCGACCTGACCATCTGAGGGGCGGACGCCCCCGCTTTTCGTCACCGCCTCCACCCGTATAGAGAGACCTCATGGCCATCCGCGTACAGCTCGACCGCATTCTCGTTGAACGGCGCATGTCGTTGACCGAGCTGGCCGACCGCGTGGGCGTGACCCTGGCCAATCTGTCGATCCTCAAGACCGGCAAGGCGCGCGCGATCCGTTTCACCACCCTCGACGCCCTGTGCCGCGAACTGAACTGCCAGCCCGGCGACCTTCTGGTGCAGACGCCCGGCCCGCAGGACGCCGGCTCCGACGAGGACGTCGACGGGAACGCCCCCGGCACGACATGAGCCGCCGCGATGACCTGAGCCCCGACGACCGCCGCATCTGGGCCCGCGTCGCGGGTTCGGTGACGCCGTCGAATCCGAAGAAGGCC
>JBBQOK010000078.1:0-11845 GCA_038330765.1 Caulobacterales bacterium
GGCCCGCCCCAGGGTCACGGCGCTGGCCGGCGCGGTGCGGTCCAGCCGGAGGGTGACCAGATAGGGAATGGGCAGGTCGGGCAGGACGGCGTCGCCGACCCATGGGCGCAGCAGGGCCTCGGCGGTCTCGCGGTCCATGGCCTCGGCCTCGGACACGCCCTCGACCCCGGCCAGGGTCTGGGCGGCGCGGGCGGCGGCCTCGGCACCGGTCTCGCCCACCCGGGGCCGGACCTGAACGGTCGCCTCGGCCCTGAGTTGACGGGCCCAGCCGTGCGCCGCCCGGTCCGCCGCCATGGCCCCGACCGCCGACAGACAGGCCAGGAAGCACAGCACGGCGATCACCGCCGCCAGCCACGGCTCGCCGCCGCCGTCGCGCGGCAGAATGGGCGCGCGGCGCGATGTCAGGGCCCGGATCACGGGGCACCCCCGGTCAATCGGCCGTTCTCAAGCCGCAGCACCGTTGCGCCGGACCTGTCGGCCAGAGCCTCGTCGTGACTGGCGATCAGCACGGTCGTGCCCAGCCGGTTGAGCGACTGGAACAGCTTCAGTAGCCGCCCGCCCATGGCGGCGTCGACGCTGCCGGTCGGCTCGTCGGCGACGATCAGCTCGGGCCGGGTGACGACGGCACGGGCGATGGCCAGTCGCTGCTTCTCGCCGCCCGACAGGGTCGGCGGCCGATCGTCCATACGGTCGCCGAGGCCGACCCAGGCCAGCATCTCCCCGACGTCACCGGCGTAGCTCTCCCGCTTTGCGCCCGACAGGCGCAGCGGCAGGGCGACATTGTCAAAGGCCGAAAGGTGATCCAGCAGCCGGAAATCCTGGAACACCACCCCCATGCGGCGGCGGAAGCCGGGCAGGGCCGACCGCGGCGGTGCCTCGGCCTCTTCACCGAACAACGCCAGCGTCCCCGCCGTGGGCCGTTCGGCCAGGGTCAGCAGTTTTAGCAGCGTCGACTTTCCGGCCCCCGACGGCCCGGTAAGGAAGTGGAAAGAGCCCGCTGGCAAGATGAGGTTAATGTCCCGAAGCACGCCGGGTCCGTCCGCATAGCCGAAGCTGACGCCCGAAAGGCGGACGGTGTCGGTCGCGGAAGGGGTCAAGGCGGCGCGGCGGGGCTGAACGGGCATCGATTTTGGGTCAGGACGCGGCCGTGAGGCCGCGACGGGAGGGGGCGAAACGCCTCTCAGTCAGCGCACATGATACTGACCTGCCCGTCCTGCGCCACCAGCTATTTCACCCCCGATGACGCGATCGGCGCCTCGGGCCGCACCGTGCGCTGCAAGACGTGCAAACACACCTGGCGGGCGACGCTCGACGAGCCGCTTGAACTGTCGGTGTCGCCGCCGGGCCAGGAGCCCGCCACCTTCGCCCGTCGCGAGGAGCCGGAATCCGAATCACTGGCCGAGACACCGGCCCCCGAACTGCCCCGTGCTTTCCGCGCCCGGGCCGAGCAGCAGCGCCGCCTGCGCCGCGCCGCCGCGCACGGCGCGGTCTGGGCGGGCATCGCCTCCAGTTTCGCCGTCCTGCTGGGTGCCGGCTGGCTGTTCCGGGTTGAGGTCGTGGAGCTGGCCCCCCGCACCGCCGCCGCCTACGCCGCCGTCGGCCTGACCGTGAATCCGACCGGCCTCGAGTTCGAGGCCATTTCGGCCCGCGCCGCCCCGAACGACCCCGGCAAGGTGCTGGTCTCCGGCGCGTTGCGGAACGTCCGGGATGAAGAGCGGGTCGCGCCGCCCGTGCGCGTCGCCCTGCTCGACGGCCAAGGGGCCGAAATCGGCCATGCGATCGTTCGCATCGACGCCGCCCCCGTCCTGCCCGGCAAGGTGCAGGGTTTCGCGGCGACGATCTCCGATCCGGGCGGCAAGGGCCAGGGCGTCGACGTGGCCTTTGTGCTGGACGCCGCCCCGGCCCCGGCCCGCGCCGTCGCCTCCGCGCCCGCCCGCCGCACGCCGGAAGCCGCCGCGCCTCCGGTCCAGCGCCCGCTGCCGACCGCCGATGTGGGAGCCATGCGCCCGGCCCTGTCTCCCGGCCCGTCCGCGCCGCTCAACATGCAGCCGATCGACGCCGTGCCCATGGCTATCGACTCGCACGGGCCCGAGGCGGTATCCGCCTCGCATGGCTGACACCCCGACCCCCGCCGTCCTGCTGCCTGAGGCGGAAATCGCCCGCATTGTCGCCGACCTGGCCCGCCGGATCGCGCCGCTGACGGATGACGAGACCGTGGCGGCAGTGCTGCTGACCGGGGGGCTGTGGTTCGCCGCCGACCTGACCCGGGCGCTTGCCCGCATCGGTCGCAACGTCCGCTTCGATGCCCTGTGGCTGGCCTCCTATGGCGACGAAAAGTCCAGCCGCGGCAAGATCGACGTCTACGCCCCCTTCCAGCGCCCCATCGCGGGCAGGCAGGTGCTGATCCTTGACGACGTCTTCGACACCGGCCTGTCGCTGGCCGAGGCGGTGCGGATCGCGCGCGAAGCGGGCGCCGCCGGGGTCCTGACCTGCGTCTTCGCCAAAAAGCCCTGGCCCCTGCCGCGCGCGCCCGAGCCTGACTTCGTCGGCTGGGACGCCCCGAACCGGTTCCTGGTCGGCTACGGCCTCGACCACGCCGGCACCCTGCGCGGCCTCCCCGACATCTGCGCCCTGGATTGATGTCCAGTCGACATTCGGCAGAGGATCGGGCGGGGAGGTGTCGCTCCGTCCTTCAGAAGGACGCTCGTGACGCTGTGCTGACAGTCCGGGAATCCATAGTCGGGTTCAGCGGAAAAAATCCTGCCTCTTCAATTAATTAAGCTCTTCCCGAACCGATCTTCCCGCCGCAGGAAGCGGCCGCTGCATACTTCGCGCGTCACCCGTCGGTCCTTGACAATCGAACCGCTGGCCGCCGCCACAGGCGATCCGCACGCTGTGCACGTTGTGCACGCTTTGCACTGTGTTTTTTTGGGCTGGCACGGGTAGTCACCCCAGCCAGCCGGCCTCCGGCTCGCGCGCCCACATCTCTTGATACGAAGGCCGGGCCCGGACCACCGCCCAGCGGTCGCCGTCGACCAGCACTTCGGGGACCAGCGGCCGCGAATTGTATTCGCTCGCCAGCACCGCCCCATAGGCCCCGGCCCCCATGAAGGCGACCAGATCGCCGGCCTCGACGGGGGGCAGCACCCGGTCGCGGGCAAACACGTCGGTCGACTCGCAGATCGGCCCGACCAGGTCACAGGCGACGGCCTCGCCGGTCCGTTCGCGCACCGGCACGAGGTCGTGGAAGGCGTCGTAGAGGGCGGGCCGCATCAGGTCGTTCATCCCCGCGTCCAGAACGACGAAGGTGCGGCCGTCGCTGCGGGCGTTGACCTGGATGACCCGGCTCAGCAGCACCCCCGCATTGGCGGCCAGCAGCCGCCCCGGCTCGAACGCCGCCTCGACGTTCAGACCGTCGAGCACGCGGGCGGTCATGCTCACATAGTCGGCGATCGACGGCAGGTCGGTCTGGCCGTGATAGGGCACGCCCAGACCCCCGCCGAGGTCCAGCCGCGAAACCGGCAGACCGTCCGCCCGCAGCGCCAGCGTCATCTCGCGCAAGGCGCGGAAGGCGGCCTCCAGCGGCTCCAGCGTCGTGATCTGGCTGCCGATGTGACAGGCCAGCCCGACCGGGGTGACGTGCGCCGACGCGGCGGAGCGGGCGTAGAGGGCGGGCGCTTCCTCGGCCGGGACGCCGAATTTGTCGGTCGTCCCGCCGGTGGTGATCTTCGCATGGCCCCCGGCACCGATCTTCGGATTGACCCGGATGGCGATCTCGGGCGCGGCACCCTTGGCGGCGGCGATGACGATCAGCCGGTCCAGTTCGACGGCGCTCTCGATATTGATCTGGCGCACCCCGGTGTCGAGGGCGAAGGCCAGTTCGGCGTCCGTCTTGCCTACGCCGGAGAAGACGATCCGCTGACCGGGGACGCCCGCCTTTAACGCGCGCCGGATCTCGCCTTCCGACACCGTATCGGCCCCGCAGCCCAGCCGGGCCAGCGTCGCCAGCACCGACAGGTTGGAGTTGGCCTTCACCGCAAAGGCGATCAGCGCGTCCCCCAGCACCGACCGGTGCGCATCCACCGCTTCGCGCAGCAGGCCGTAGTGACGGGTCAGTGTCGCGGTCGAATAGACATAGACCGGCGTGCCCACCGCGTCGGCGAGCGCCTCCAGCGACACGGCCTCGGCATGGAGCGCGCCGTTGATCCGGTCGAAATGGTGCAAGGCTCTAGCGCGGGCTGGAGCCCGAACCGCCGTAAGGGTTCGAGCTGGGTCCGCCGTCGATCGGTGCCTGGATGGGCGGACGATAGACCGTGGCGGGCTCGACCGGTCCGGGGCCGCGGCCGTCCGGCAGGCTGCGCTCGGTGCGCTTGGCCGGGGGCGCGTCCAGATCGGCCATGCGGCCACAGGCCGAGGCCGACACCGCGATCAGGGCGCAAACGCCCGTCAGAACCAGCTTCTTCATCCCAATTCCTCTAACCGAGCCGCGTCTTCCACTCGGCGATGCGCGCGCGGACCTGTTCCGGCGCCGTACCCCCGAAGCTCTGGCGGCTGGCGCAGGAAGCCTCAGGGGTGAGCACCTTGTAAACCGCTTCCGTCACGCCCGCCTCCAGCGATTGCAGTTCGGACAGCGGCAGTTGCGACAAATCCACGCCCAGCGCCTCGGCCCGCTTCACCGCCGCGCCCGTCACATGGTGGGCCTTGCGGAACGGCAGGTTCAGCTCGCGCACCAGCCAGTCGGCCAGGTCGGTGGCGGTCGAAAAGCCCGATCCGGCGGCGGCGCGCATCCGCTCCGTGTCCGGCTGCAAGGCGGAAACCATGGCCGTCATGGCTCCCAGCGCCAGGGTCAGGGCGTCGAAGGCCTCGAACACCGGCGGCTTGTCCTCCTGCATGTCCTTGGAATAGGCCAGCGGCAGGCCCTTCATCACCGTCGACAGGGCCACCAGTGACCCCATGATCCGGCCGGTCTTGGCCCGCACCAGCTCCGCCGCGTCGGGATTGCGCTTCTGGGGCATGATCGACGAGCCGGTGGTCAGGTCGTCGGGCAGGGTCACGAAGCCGAACTGCGGCGTCATCCAGAGGACGATCTCTTCGGCCAGCCGCGACAGATGGCCGGCGCAGATCGAGGCGGCGGCCAGGCTCTCCAGCGCGAAGTCGCGGTCCGAGACGGCGTCCAGCGAATTGCCCATCGGCCGGTCGAAGCCGAGCTCCGCCGCCGTCATATGGCGGTCGATGGGGAAGGGCGATCCGGCCAGGGCCGCTGCGCCCAGCGGGTTCTCGTTCATCCGCGCCCGGGCGTCGGCGAACCGTCCCGCGTCGCGGCCGAACATCTCGACATAGGCCATCAGATGGTGGCCGAACGTCACCGGCTGGGCCGGCTGCAGATGGGTGAAGCCGGGCATCAGGTCGCCGGCGTGCTGTCCCGCGCGGGTCAGCAGGGCGGTTTGCAGCCCCTTCAGCTGCTCACCGGTCCGGTCGCAGGCGTCCCGAACCCACAGGCGAAAATCGGTCGCCACCTGATCGTTGCGGCTGCGCGCCGTGTGTAGCCGCCCGGACGGCTCACCGATCAGTTCGGCCAGCCGCGCCTCGACGTTCATGTGGATGTCTTCGAACTGGTCCCGGAAGGGAAAGGTCCCGTCGCGGATCTCCGCCTCGATGGCGTCCAGCCCGTCCAGGATGGCCCCGGCGTCGGCTCCGGTGATGATCTTCTGCGCCGCCAGCATCCGGCAATGGGTCCGCGATCCGGCCAGATCCTGGGCCCACAGCCGCCGGTCCACGCCGATCGAGACGTTGATCGCCTGCATGATATCGGCCGGCCGCGCCGAGAATCGTCCGCCCCACATGTCTTGACCTTCCGCGCTCGGAGAAGGCTTAACTGCGGGAACGGGTTGGGAAGGCTGTTTCATGAAGGGCTCGAAGGCGGCAGGGATAGCGATCGCGGGCGCGCTGGTGATCGGCATGATCGTGGGCGCCAGCCTGCTATACGCCAATCGCGACGGCTTCTTCAAAGCCGCGACGCCCGAGCCGCCCGCCAAAAGCGAACTGGCCCGCTTCGCCACAGGCTCACTGACCCGTCTGGAGACGCCGGCCGCCATCCCGGTGGCCCCGGCCTATGTGTTCAAGACCCGCGACGGCACCGACGCCACCTTCGCCCAGTTCCGGGGCAAGGTGTTGGTGATCAACCTCTGGGCCATGTGGTGCGCGCCCTGCCGCACCGAGATGCCGACCCTGGCCCGCCTGGCCGAGGCCTATGCCGACAGCGATCTGGTGGTGCTGCCGATCAATGTCGACGCCACCGAGGACGGCCTGGCCGACGCGCGCAGCTTCATCGACGTTCACGAGCCCCTGCCGCTCTACAGCGACATGAAATTCCAGCTGCCGTTCAAACTGCCCGGCGAGGGCAAGATGCCCCAGACCGTGATCCTCGACCGTCAGGGCCGCATCCGCGCGCATTTCTCCGGCGAGGCCGACTGGGCCAGCCCCGAAGCGCGCGCCCTCATGGACGCCCTGCTGGCGGAGCCGGCCTGACGCCTCAGTTGGCCGGGACGCGCCGTTCCGTGGCCGGGTCGACCGCGCCCGGGCGGCCCTCGGCGGCGGCTTCGGCCTGATTGTCTTCCAGCCGCGCCGCAACATTGCCCGCACCTTCCTCGACCGCCCGCGCAGCCTTCATGGCACCGGACTCGATCACCTCGCCGGCCTCCGCGGCGACGTCCCCGGCCTTTTCACCCGCGACCTCGGCATTGGCCTCCGCTTCCTGCTGTTCGGCAGGGGTGCAGGCGGCGACACCAAGGGCGAGAGCGGCGACGAGCGTAATGGACTGGATGCGCATGGGAATCCCCTTCGGCGTTGAACCTTGACGGTAAACGCGGGGAAGGATGACGGGTTGCGGCGATGGTGGCTGGAGGCGGGCTCGAACCGCCGACCTGTGGGTTATGAATCCACCGCTCTAACCAGCTGAGCTACCCAGCCCCAATTGACGACCATGTCACTCGAGTCCCGGCGGGAACTGGTCTGTCCGCCGGAGAAGAGGCGTGCCTATATAGGCGGGCGGTGGCGGTTTCAAGCCGCCTTCACGCGGCCGCCCGGTCGGGGCGATGCGTCGCATGCGGGTGACGCCGCGGCGACGGAGCGGCTAGGCTCGGCGGACCGTTCGCCCGTCGTCCGATTCAAGGGGTTTCCCATGCGCCTGCTCGTCCTCGCCGCCTCGGTTTCACTGATCACCCTGGCGACCGCCTGCGGTGCGAACGGGCAGAATGCAGAACCCGTACAGGACGGTGCCGCGCTTGAGACCCGTCCTCCAAACGGCACCGCGCAGGAGCCCGCCTTCGCCGGCCAGACCCGCGCGCCGGGCGTGCGCACCCAGGCGGCTCTGGCGCATACGGTGGTGGCCTCGGGGCTGGAGGAGCCGTGGGGGCTGGCCCTGCTCCCCGATGGCCGCTGGCTGGTGACGGAGCGGCCCGGCCGTCTGCGGATCATTACGGCAGAAGGCGCTGTGGGGGAGCCAATCACCGGCTTGCCCGCCGTCGATCCCCGGGGGCAAGGCGGCCTGCTCGACGTCGTGATCGGACCGGACTTCGCCCGGGACCGGATGATCTACTGGAGCTATGCCCAGCCGCGTGACGGCGGCAACGGCACGGCCGTGGCGCGCGGCCGACTGTCGGACGACGGGACGCAGGTCGAAAGCGTGCAGGTCATCTTCCGCGCCACCCCGACCTATGACGGCGCGCTGCACTACGGATCTTCGCTGGCCTTCGCGCCGGACGGCACGCTGTTCATCACCCTGGGCGAGCGTTCCGACGCGCCGATGCGGCCGCAGGCGCAGGACCTGGGCTCGCACATGGGCAAGACCATCCGCATCAACGCCGACGGCTCGGTTCCGTCCGACAATCCGTTCGTCGGGCGTGAAGGTGCCCTGCCGGAGATCTGGTCGCTGGGCCATCGCAACGTCCAGGGGATCGCCATCTCCGGGAGCAATGTCTGGACCGTCGAACACGGCACGCGCGGCGGCGACGAGCTCAATCTGGACCGGGCGGGCCTCAACTACGGCTGGCCCGAGGTGGCCTATGGCGTCGAATACCGCGGCACCCCGATCAATGCCGGTGTCACCGAGCGCGAGGGGACGGAACAGCCCGCCTACTACTGGGACCCCGTCATCGCTCCGGGCGGCATGACCGTCTACGACGGCACCATGTTCCTTGGCTGGCGCGGCAATCTGCTGGTCGCCGGTCTGAAGGAAAAACACATCGCCCGGTTGGTGCTGGAGGGGAACCGCGTCGTCGGCGAGGAGCGGCTGCTGACCGATCTGGGCGAACGGGTGCGCGACGTGGCCGTGGGCCCGGACGGTGCCGTCTGGGCCATCACCGACGAACAGAACGGCAAGCTGGTGCGGCTGGCGGCACGCTGATCAGGTGGGCGGCGGCCCGAAGCGGTTGGCGTCGGGATGACCGCGGAGCAGGCCGATCTCGACAAAGCCCCAGACGTTGAGCGCCAGCGAAACCAGCGTCGCGGCGAGGGCCGCTGGCACCGCCCAGCTCTGCTCGACGACGCTAGGCCCTTCGGCCAACCAGAGCGAAAGCGCCGCCAAACCCCATGGTGCCAGCACGAACACGACCAGCCAGCCCGCGCCATGGCCGCGGTCGTGCAGACGGCGGATGACAACGCCGACACTCGCGATCAAGCCGAGCGCCATGGGCGCGAAGGCGAGCGCTGACAACCACCGGGGCCCGCCGGCCATGGCGGCGGCGACGGCACCATAGAAGATACCGGCCCCGATGATGACGAGCGCCAGTTGCCAGCGCCAGTAGCCGAGCCGCGTCAGCCGGCCCCGAAAGGCCAGTACATCCCCGATCGCCTGAAACATCGCCCGCTCCCTGTCCGCGGGCATCCAAGCACAACCGTTTGGAAAGGTCAGTCCCGCAGCAGTTCGTTCACGCCCGTCTTCGCCCGCGTCTGGGCGTCCACCCGCTTGACGATGACCGCGCAGTAGAGCGACGGGCCGCCGTTCGGATCAGGCAGGGCCCCCGGCACCACCACGCTGTAGGCCGGCACCTCACCCCGGAACACCTCGCCGGTCGCGCGGTCGACGATCTTCGTCGAGCCGGACAGATAGACACCCATGGCCAGCACCGCGCCCTCGCGGACGATGACGCCCTCGGCTACCTCGGCCCGGGCACCGATGAAACAGCCGTCCTCGATGATGGTGGGACTGGCCTGCAGCGGCTCCAGCACGCCGCCGATCCCGGCCCCGCCGGACAGGTGCACATTCTTGCCGATCTGGGCGCAGGAGCCGACAGTGGCCCAGGCGTCGACCATCGAACCCTCATCCACATAGGCCCCGATGTTCACGAAGCTGGGCATCAAAACGACGTTGCGGCCGATGAAGGCACCGCGGCGGGCCACGGCTCCGGGAACGGCCCGGAAACCGGCCTGTTCGAAATGGGTCTCGGTCCAGTGGCTCCACTTGACCGGAACCTTGTCCCAGTAAGGCCCCGGGGTTGGGTCGCTGAGGCCCATGGTGGCACCGACCGGCGCGCCCATCCGGGTGTTGGGGTTGAGGCGGAAGGACAGCAGAACCGCCTTCTTCAGCCACTGGTGCGTGGTCCAGACGCCGTCGGCACCGCGCGACGCCACGCGGGCCTCGCCCGAGTCCAGCATCTCCAGAGCCTGATCGACCGCCTTGCGGACCTCGCCGTGCGTCGAGACCGAGACCTCGGCCCGCCCCTCCCACGCCGTTTCGATGACGCTTTCCAGATGGGCGCGGTCCCTTGAGGGGTTGGCGGTCATGTCGGGTCTCCCGGCAGAATGGCGGTGGCGAGGAAAGGGCCGAGGGTCGCGGCGCGATGGTCCACGAACGGGGCCTCGGCGTCGAAGGCATGCGGGCCGACCAGCACGGTGGTCATGCCGATGGCCTTGGCCGGCCTCAGATTGCGGGCCGTATCCTCGAAGAAGGCGGCCGAGGCCGGATCGACGTCGAACCGCTCGGCCATGCGGGTGAACGTGCGCGGATCGGGCTTGGGGATCAGATCAGCGTCCTCCAGCGCGAACAGGCCGTCGAACAGGTCATCCAGGCCCAGCTTCTCCACCACCCGCCGGGCGTGGGCCATCGAGCCGTTGGTGAAGACGATGCGCGGACCCTGCAGCCGCTCCATTGCGGCCCGCAGGCCGGGATCGGGCTTGAGCAGGTCCAGCGGCACGTCGTGTACCTCGGCCAGGAAGTCGGTCGGGTCGATGCTGTAGTGGGTCATCAGGCCCGCCAGCGAGGTGCCGTAGTCGCGCAGATAGCCCTTCTGGATGGTCATGGCCCTGTCGGCGGGGAGGCCGGACGTCCGCACGAAGTAGTCGTTGATGCGCTGCTGGATCAGCCGCATGAACCGGGACTCGGGCGGATAGAGGGTGTCGTCGAGATCGAAAATCCAGCTTCGGATGTGGCGCAGGTCGGCACCGATCTCGGTGGCCGGAGCGGCTTCCGCCCTCATCCCGCCTTCACCAGGGTGCCGGCACCGTGCTCGGTGAACAGTTCGACCAGCATGGCGTGCGGACGCCGTCCGTCGAGAATGACCACGGCCTCGACTCCGTCGCGAACCGCGGCCATCGCGGTCTGCAGCTTGGGGATCATGCCGCCCGTGGCGACGCCGTCCTCGATCAGCTTCGAGGCCTCACCGACAGTCATCTGGCGGATGATCTCGCCGTCCGCGCCCTTGACCCCCGCCACGTCGGTCAGCAGCAGCATCCGCTTGGCGTTCAGGGAGCCTGCCAGCGCCCCGGCCACGGTGTCCGCGTTGACGTTGAAGGTCTGGCCATCCTCGGCCACGCCGATGGGAGCGATGACGGGAACCCAGTCCGCGTCCGATTCCAGAAGGCGTACGATCAGCTTGGGGTCCACATGGGTCGGTTCGCCCACATAGCCCAGGTCCACCTCGTGCTCGATCATGCTGTCCGGGTCGCGCTTGGTGCGGCGCGTCTTCTCGACCGTCAGCAGACCGGCGTCCTTGCCCGACAGGCCGATGCCGCGCACGTCGGCCTTGCGTCCGGCCATGGTGATCCAGTGGGCGATCTCCTTGTTGACCGCGCCGGACAGGACCATCTCGGCCACCTGCATGGTGTCGGCGTCGGTGACCCGCAGCCCGTCGACGAAGCTGGACTTCACACCTGCTTTTTCCAGCATGGCGCTGATCTGCGGACCGCCACCGTGGACCACGACGGGGTTGACACCCATCAGCTTCAGCAACACCACATCGGCGGCGAATTGCTTGGCCACGGCGCTCTCGCCCATGGCGTGGCCACCGTATTTGATGACCACGGTCTTGCGATCGTAGATCTGGATGTAGGGCAGGGCTTCAGCAAGCGTCTTCGCCGTGTCCCAGCCGCGATCCCCGGATTGCCGTTCTGTTTCATCCATCACCAGCGGGTCCGTAATGCCAAGCCCGGGTCCTGTCATCATGAAACCGGACCTCGCCGGGCCCGTTCCGCATGGATGAACGAGCATGACATCGACGATCGGGACCTGACGCCCTCGGATCCGCTCGATCCCGCGTCGCTCCAGCACCCGGATGCGACGCTCTGTCCCGAGTGCCTCGGCATCGGCGCATTGGCCACCGGAGAGACCTGTCCGGTCTGCGAGGGGACCGGAAAGGCGACCAGCCGCACCGGCGGTGGCTGACCCCGCTGCCGGCGAGCCGGCCTTTGGCGCGAAACCGCGCGGGATCGGCGCTGATTGATCGTCGTCTGGTGTCGACGGACGATCTTTCGGGCTCCTTCTATAGCGTGACCACACCTTCCAATCCGAGGCCGCGCTCGCTTACCCGTCGGCGCCGTTCAAGCGCAGCGGGGACGAGACGCGCAGTCC
>JBBQOK010000079.1:0-11684 GCA_038330765.1 Caulobacterales bacterium
CACCTCCTCCTCCTCCTCCGCCTCCGCCTCCGCCTCCTCCTCCTCCTCCGCCTCCGCCTCCGCCTCCGCCTCCGCCTCCGCCTCCGACGGTTACCCCCCCGTTCCGACCCTATCCCACGGTGACCTATCCGACAGTGACACCGACGCCCGGCCTCGATCTGGTGGTGGTCGACAACGGCGTTCGGATGCCGGCCTATGAAGCGCCACCCGCCTCCCCGCCGGTCGAGGAAGTGGTCGCGGCCCCGCCTCGCGCCGCGCCGGTCACGCCGCCGCCGCCGCCCGTCCCGGTCTATCCCCGCAAGCAGGATCGCAACTGACCGTGACGGTTCTCGCCGACGCATCGATCAGACCCGCCGCGGGCCCGTCCAGGCGCCGCGTCCGCCGCGTCCGCCGGGTCCGACGGTGGGCCCTGACGACCGGGCTGACGCTCGGGCTTGTATTCGCCGGGACCAGCCAGGCGGACGAGCGCCCCTGGTCGCCGGGTGACCCGCGCGGTCTGGTTGAGGCGGACGCCTCGACCGCCGCCCGTCAGGTCACGGCATGGGTCCTCGAGACGGCGGATAACCAGGGCCTGCCCTTCCTGATCGTCGACAAGATCAACGCGCGGGTACTTGCTTTCGACCGCGAAGGCCGTTTGCTTGGAACCGCGCCCGTCCTGCTGGGTCTGGCGCGCGGCGACACCTCGCCGCCCGGCATAGGCGACCGCCCCCTGTCCGGCATCGCGCCGGGTGAGCGCATCACCCCGGCGGGGCGTTTCCAGGCCTCCATGGGCGAAAACCTCGGCGGCAAGGGCATTCTGTGGATCGACTATGACGCCGCCCTGTCGCTGCATCCGGTCGTCACCACACGGGCAGCCGACCGACGCCTGCAGCGCCTCGCGACGACCACAGCGGAAGACAACCGGATATCATATGGATGCGTGAACGTGCCGGTGACGTTCTACGATGAGATCGTGCAACCCGCGTTCAGCAGCACGACCGGGGTCGTCTATATCCTGCCAGAGTCCCGATCCCTTGCGGAGGTGTTTTTCCAGGTCAACGATGTTGTCGCATCTGCGCGGGGCGGCAGAACCGGTCCGGACAACCCGACTGGGTGACCGCCAACCCAGGAAGGCTCGCTCACGACTGCGATTGGTCGATTTCAGCCGCTTCATTCAACCGGGTTCGGATCGAGCGACTTACAAGCGAGGCATCGTCAACCGAAAAACCCAGGAGGTTTTGATGCCTACGACCGAGGGTCGACGTCCGCCATACGCGGAGCACGACCGGCGGAGAGTCGCGATCCTGATGACATTTCTATGCTCTGCCCGAACCCGAGGACACAGCAGCCGCGAACTGCGCATGCGGGGGCCGCGGGAGATCAGGCTGCCGGACGTTGACGGCGGGCGCGGTCTGGCCCGTGAACCCGCAAAAGTTGACTGCGGCGGGGTGAAGGCGTCTGTAATGAACCGCGTCGGGCGTCCGGCGATTCTGACCCGTCAACAGGTCCATGCCCCGATTTCTCCTGATCTCACCCAGTCCGCCGTGGGATGCGGATTTCGCGGGTCTCATCGACACGGACGGAACCGCCGTGACGCGTGTGCCGCCGACCGCGATCGCCACCGTCGCCGCCCTGGCACCGCCGGGCATCGAAGTGGTGCTGCAGGACGAGACGCTGGAGCCGGTCGACTTCGACGTCGCCGCCGATTTCATCGGCATCACCGCCAACGTGTCCCAGTTGAACCAGGCCAAGCGGATCGCCGCAGGCTTCCGGTCGCGGGGCCGGACCGTCATCGTCGGCGGCCCGCACATCACCCTGGACCCCCATGCCTTTGACGGCCTGTGCGACGTCGCCGTCACCGGCGAGTTCGAGGGCGTCGCGGAGGCCTTCTACGCCGACATGCTGGGCGGCGTGCTGAAGCCGCTCTACGTCGGAGGGCGGCCCGACCTGACCACCTCTCCCGTCCCGGCCTGGGACCTCTACGACAACGACCGAGCTCTGATCGGCATCGCCCAGACCAGCCGGGGTTGCCCGTTCGAGTGCAATTTCTGCGATGTGATCCAGTACGTCGGGCGGGTCCAGCGCCACAAGACGAACGAACAGGTGATCACCGAGGTCCAGAAACTCTACGACGTCGGTTACAACCGCATCTTCCTCGCCGACGACAATTTCACCGTCTACCGCAAGCGCGCGGCCAGTCTGCTGGAGGCGCTGGGAGCGTGGAACGGGCGCGACGGCCGGGGCTATGTGACCTTCCACACCCAGGTTTCGATCGACATCGCATCCGACGACCGGATGCTGGACCTCTGCGCCGAAGCCGGGATGACAAACCTTTTCATCGGGGTCGAGACGGTCAACGAGGAGAGCCTGCGGGAAAGCAAGAAGCGACAGAACCTCGCCGTCGACATGCAGGCGCAGATCGGCAACATCGTCTCCCACGGAATCGAGGCGGTGGCAGGCATGATGGTCGGCTTCGATGCGGACAGCCGCCGCATCTTCGAACAGCAGTACGACTTCGCCATGAAGCTGCCGGTGGGGACATTCAAGGTCTCGTCGCTGACGGCCCCGGTCGGCACGCCGCTCTACGAGGACATGAAGCGGGCCGGGCGGATCGTGGACGAGAAAGACCGGGTCCATTATCCCGCCGGGGATCAGATCACCAACATCCATCCGGCCCAGATGACCCGCGAGGAGCTGTACATCGGCACGCGTTGGCTGATCAGCCGCCTCTACAGCCCCGACGGCTTCTGGACCCGACTGCAAGCCATGCTCCCCCTGCTCCGCGCCAGTCCGTTGACGGCGCGCTGCCATCCGCACAATCCGCCGGGCCGCGCCCGATCCAATCGGATGTTCCTGGACATGATGGCCGAGATGCGCCGCCGTGATCCGGGCGTCGCCCGCGTGATCGCCCGCACATCCGTCCTGATGCGCGAGCGCCCCGACATCAGCGAAACCATCGCCGACGTGCTGCACACCTGGTTGCTGAACTTCCACGGACAGGTCGCCAAAGGCGGTTACAATCGCGCCTGGGCCGAGCTGGACGCGCCGCCGTTCGAGGATCCGGACTTCGCGGAGCTGACGCCGGCTAGTCCGATGCGGCGACCAGAGCGCGCAGAACCTGTTCACCCACCGGGGGTTTGAAATGGGTATTGTCGTACCAGTTGGCCGGATCAGCGACACCGGACAACGGGCGGCCATCCAGCCCCGACAGATCGACGAATAGCGGGCGGCAAGGGCCACCCGGCGTCCGTTCAATGGCGTGTCGGTAGGCCTGAACCCGGAGCGCGACGGCAGAGCGGACTTCGGGCGCCTGGGCCAGAACCGGGCCCAGCGGGGGTTCATAGATCACGCTCCGACCCCCACCCGCCCGGCAGAGACGGCGAAGTTCCCCAACAGCGCCGTCCAGATAGACCGGGGCCGTGAGCTCGCCAAAAGCCGTCAGCGGCCGGCTCGACATATCGCGCCTCGCGGACTCGTCCTCCGGCGTGACGGAGAAGACATAGGGCCGGGGCGCGATCAACAGGCGCAGCGACGTCTCGGTGGCGACGGTTGAGAAAAGCCGCTCGGCCGGCCTCGGCCCGGTCAGGAACCGGCGACGTCCGGGCTCCACGGTCAGAAGCGTGGCCGCCTCGATCATGATGCGGGACGGCGGATCATCGGACGCCGCCGCCGCGCGCACGATGACCCGTTGTTCGTCGAACGAGGCGTTGGTCAAACCGGCATTGATGCGGTGCGGAGCGGCAGCGAAACCGTGCATGGTGCGCGACGTGCCGACCAGCAGAACATCGGCCTGGCCCCGCCGCGCGGACGCCACCCTGCCCGAGAGCCCCCGATCCGGCATGCGGTCCGGCTCCTGGCTCCAGCCCGACGCACGAAGACGACCCCATTCGCCCTCCCTCATGCCATAAGGATCCATCGCGACATTGAGTGCGGCCACGGACAGCAATGCCAGACCGGCCATCAGGGTGACGCCGAACATATAGGTGCGGGGGCCCACGTCAGAACTCTCCATAAAGGGCGGCGCGGGCCTCCACGCCGACTGATACGATCAACGCCGCCGTCAGAAGAAACGCGCATGCCGCCGCCCAGCGACTATCCGGGCGCCAGCTGAGCCGTCGCGGGGAAATCGTCCGTCCCGGCGCGCCGGGATGATCCCATAGACCGAAGATCTGCAGGGTGTTCGGCGCGGCGAATACGATGACGGTCCCGAGGGCGAGGGCCGCGAAGGCGGCCACCGGCGGCATGGGAACGCCGGGCAGGAAACCGTCCGCGACGATCCGGGTCTGGATGGGGTCTGGCAACAGGGCAGCCGCCCTCGCGCCCAGCGACAGGGTCCAGGGCTGCATCAATCCGCCGAGCATACGGCCCACCGTGGCGAGGTCGGCCGCGCGGAAGAAGACGCCGAACACGATCAACCCGACGACGATCAGGACATGGCCAAAGGCCGCCGCAACCGGCTTTGGCATGACCGGTCGGGTGACGGGCCCCGCGTCGCGCAACTGCAGCAGGACGGCCGCCACGCCGATGAGGAAGCCCGAGATCACGAAGGTCGGGCGGGCTCCGTGCCACCAGCCGACCAGCGACAGGCTGACGACTGTTGCTCCGGCCCAGGCGATCATCGTCCGCGCCGTCGCCCGGCCCGGCGCGCGGTGCCGGATCGCGGCATAGAGCGGCGCGAACACATAGGCCCGGACGAAAGCCGTCAGCGACATGTGCCAGCGGTCGAAACACTCGCTGCCGTTCCGGGCTTTCAGGGGAGAGTTAAAGTTCACCGGCAGGCGGAGACCAACCATCAGCCCGATCCCGATCGCCATGTCCGACAGGCCGGAGAAGTCGAAATACAGCTGGAGCAGATAGGCCCAGCCCGCGATCCACGCTTCCAGAAAGGTCGGCGAATACCCCGAGCCCGCCGCCGTGAAGAGCGGATCGGCGACCCGGCCGATCTGGTCCGCAATCAGCACCTTCTTGGCCAGGCCGATGATGAATAGCGACAGGCCGCGAGCCACGTCCTCCGCCGCAACCGGCCTACGGCCCAGCGCCTGATATTGTTTGGCCCCATCCGCGTAGCGCAGGATCGGGCCAGCGATCATCTGGGGAAAGAACAGCGAATACAGGGCGAAGCGCCCGGGCGGCAGCGCGCGGACCGCGACCGGATCGCGCCACGCATCGACCAGCCATGTGACCTGCTGCAGGACGATGAAGGACAGGCCCAACGGCATGGCCCCCTGAGTGAGGTTCGCCGCCTCGCTGCCGAAGGCTCCGGCAACCCCGCTTCCGAGCCCGTATTTGTGAAGCGCCAGCACGCCAAGATTCAATGCCACGCCGGCTGCGAGCGCTGTATTTCGGGCCCGACCTCCCGGTGCCGCCGTCCCGATGAAGCGGCCGATGGCGAAATTGATCAGGATCAGGATTCCAACCGTCGGGAGCTGCCGCAGATCGCCGAAAGCGTAGAAGGCCAGGGAGGCGGCAAGCAGCGTCGCGGCACTCCAGCCCGGCCGGAACCTGCCGGTTAGCCAGAACAGCCCCAGCACGACCGGCAGGAACAGAACGACGAACGCCGGATCGTTCAGGGCCATCTCAGTCCGGCCGCTTCTCGATCAGCGTGTCCTCGATCAGCAGGGCGTCGAGGCCCGTCGTCGCCAGAATGGTGACGGCGTCCTCCACGGTGTGGGCGATCGGCTTGCCCATGACGTTGAGGCTGGTGTTGAGCACGATTGGAACGCCGGTCGCGGCGCCCACATCCTGCAAGAGCGAAGCCAGCCACGGGTTCGTCGCCGGCGATACCGTCTGCAGCCGGCCGGTGCCGTCGGCGTGGACCACCGCGGGCACGCGGACGGCCTGTTCCGGCCGCCAGCGCCGGGTGAACGACATGTAGCGCGATGCGCCCTGCCCCTCGAACCAGTCGGCGGCGTCCGTCTCGGCGACGACCGGCGCAAACGGCCGATAGGGTTCACGCCCCTTCACCTCGAGATTCAACCGGTCCTTCATCGCGGGATCGCGCGGGTCGGCAAGGATGGAGCGTCCGCCCAGGGCTCGAGGCCCAAACTCGGCGCGACCGCGCATGACGCCAAGGATCGAGCCTTTTGCGAGCAGGCCGGCGACCGGCGAAGTGTCTCCAGCGGCGACTTCGGAGACGCGTCCGAATCCCGCGCGACGGACGATCGTCGACAGGACGCCCATATCCGGCTCGTTCCCGAGATATGGGTTGTCATAACCATCCGGCAGGCGTTCCGAACCCTGATCCTGCTGCCATGCCAGCAGCGCCGCGCCGACCGCGTTGCCGTCGTCGGCGGGCGCGCAGGGCACGTGCACCCCGGCCAGATCGAAGCGGTCGCGCAGGGTTCCGTTGTGGGAGGAGTTCAGGGCGCAGCCGCCGCCCAGCACCAGATTGTCGCCCGGCGCGATCTGCACATCGCTCAGGATGCGGTCGGTCAGCAGGGCGTAGGCCGCCTGTCCGCTGGCGGCCAGATCGGCCGCCCGCATGACGTCCTGTCCCGGCGCGCGACACAGATCGCCCAGCGTCCCGGCCACCTCGTCCCAGACGGCGGTGTCGGCGGCGCGCGGGCGACCGCGGTCGATGGTAATGAGCCGCAACAGCGCATCCACTGCCCGGGGCTGTACCTGTCCGAAGCCGGCGAGGCCCATGACCTTCCACTCCTCGCCCAACCGCCAGTCGAAACCGCAGTGGAAGGTGAGGAACCCATAGAAGGCACCGAGACTGCCCGGTCCCCACGAGCGCCAATTGCGGGTCAGGACCCGGCCCGTCATGCGGTAGTGGCTGACGGCGCCGACCTCGCCCTCCCCGTCCAGCACGAGGCAGTGCGCGTCTTCGTACGGCGACGAGGCGCAGGCGTAGGCAGCGTGGCAATCGTGGTGATCGAAGTGGCGGGTCTCGACCGGACATTCGGCGATGACCGGCAGGTTCAGGCCGGCGAACTGGAACGCTCGCCGCTGCTGCTCACGCAGCCATCGTGCCGTCACGGGATCAAACATCCCCGAGCCCACGCCCGCCGAACCTCCGGCGATCGGGTCCGACGCCGGTTTTTCCCGCGCCCACGAGGTCGCCGCGACCAGTCGCGTCACATCCGGACAATGACGCGCGAGGGCACCGGCGACATGATCATAGTGATCGGGTGCGACGCCCCAGGCGCGCTTGTCCTGGATATGGCGCTCGGTGGCCTCGGCGAAGAGCAGCCGTCCCCCGGCATCAACCAGGGCGAAGGCAGGATCGTGCCCCGAGACGCTCAGGCCCAAGTAGACAGTACTCATCGGCCCGTGAGGATGTCCAGGACGCGGTCGGCGACGCGGTTCACCGTCCGGCATTCGAACAGCAGGACAGGCTCGATCTCGGCGCCGAATCGGTCCTCGATCTCGCCGCTGACCAGAACCGCGTCTATCGACTTAATCCCCAGTTCTATCAGGTCAGCGTCGTGATCGACCACGCCTGCGGCGGAGCCCAGGCGTTCAGCCAGTTGATCGACAAGAAACGCGACGATCTGATCGCGGCTGGGGGTCTCGGACACGGGAAGCCTTTTCAGTTGAGGGTGCAGACCAGGTCGAGCGGGCTGACGATGACTACGGAACTCTGCAAGCCGCGCGGCGGACGGGCGAGCGTGAAACGGGGATAGCGACCGATCAGACTGGTCAGCGCCTCGGCCATGATGACACGGGCCAGCAAGGCACCGGTGCATTTGTGCAGGCCCGCCCCGAACGCCAGATGCGGCGCGGCTGGGCCGCTGGAATGATCCAGCGGACAGGTGCCGCCGAGCATGTCCAGGTTGGCGGCAGCCAGCGGCAGGTCGATCCGCTCGCCCGGCGCGAGGCTTCGTCCGGCGATCTGCATGTCCGTCCCGGCCAGACGGGATACATACTGGATTGAGCCGCCAAGCGCCGTCAGCCGGTCGACGGCCGCCATGCGCAGGTCGGGGTCGAGCAAAACAGCCCGCTCGTCCATTGGCATGTCGGTCAGCGCCATCAGGATGTTCGCCAGGGTGTGCAGTGTCGACTGCCCCGCGCCGTACAGGACGATGGCCAGCCACAGACGATCCTCATCGGCCAGACCGGGGATGGGTTCGTGCAGGAAGGTCGGACGGCCTTCCGCCCCTTCCGGCGGCGCACGCATGGCCTCCGAGACCGCAGCGGCGAAATCGACGAGACGGGCCTCGATCGCGCGCAGCCGCCGCATCGGCAGCATGGGCTCGGTCAGCCAACGCATCTCCTCGACCCAGACGTCGAACTCGGCCCGCCGCGCGACCGGCAGGCCCAGGATACGACAGATCGCTTCGGAGGAGATGGGTGCCGCGAAGTCGCTGACGAGATCGCTCTCACCGGGGAGACCGTCCACGATGCGGGCCGCGCATTCGGCGATGACCGGACGCCAGGCGGCCACCACGGCGGGTCTGAAGAAGGACAGGACGGCCCGGCGCAGCTCGAGATGGCGGTCGCCACGAACGAAGAACAGCAGCCGGGATATCTGGGCGCGTACGTTGGGCAGCGGGACCCCGCTGCGAGCCTCCAGGTCCGCGAAATAGGCGGGCAGGTCCAGCACCTCCGCCTCGGGATTGCGCAGCACGGCCCGGCAGGTCTCGATGTCGAACGAAGCGGTGGTCGCGCTCATGACGCAACCCGTTCACGCTGCGCACGCAAGGCACCGGCGGCTGACCGGCGGACCTTTCCGCTGGTCGTACGCGGCAGGACCCCGGGCTTCAAAAGGCCCACCTCGTCCAGACTCAGGCCCAGGCCGTCGAACACCGCCCGGCGGATGCGGCGAACCAGTTCATCATCGTCCAGCGCCTCGTCGGCGCGGCGTTGACGCTCGACCAGCAGGATCACCGGCGCGCCCTCCTCGTCCGACCCATGGAAAGCCGCCGCGCCGTGCGGATTGAGCTGTGGCAGATCGCGCGTGGCGTATCGCTCGACATCGGCGGCGGCCACATTGGCACCGCCGCTGATCAACACGTCCTTGATCCGCCCGGTGATCGTCAACGCCTCGCCTACGATCCGGCCGAGATCGCCGGTGCGCAGGTAGACGCGGCCGTCGTCGGGAGTCAGGCGAGCGGCAAACATCTCGCGACTCGCTTCCGGCTCGTTGAGATATCCGCCCGCGACCGAGGCGTCGGAGATCCAGATCTCCCCCTCCTCGCCATCGGCCACTACGCCGCCGCCGGCGTCGACGATGCGAATGGTCGAGCGGCTGACGGTTTCGAGATAGCAGGGCTCCCTGATCGAATCCGTCGCCGCGCTCCGGTCGGCCCCCGCGACCACCGCCGGACTGCCCCCGGCGAACAAGGTCATCTCGGCCAGCCCATAACAGGCGAACACCGACTCCGGCCGGAGTCCGGCGCGGGCGAAGCGCTTGCGGAACGCATCCATCGAGGCACGGAAAACCGGCTCCGCGCCGCAGAAGGCGACCCGCCAGCTCGACAGGTCCAGGTCGTCGATGATCTCGTCTGATATCCGGGAGACACACAGGTCGAAGGCGAACGCGGGCGCGCCGCTGACCGTACCGCCATAACGGCTGATCGCCTTGAGCCAGCGCGCCGGGCGCTGGACGAAGGCCAGCGGCGGCATGTGCACGGCCTCCACGCCCTTCACCAGCGGCGTCAGATATTTGCCCACCAGACCGAGGTCGTGGAAGTGCGGCATCCAGTTGACGAAGACCTCGGGCACGTCCGGCTGGAGGACGTTCATCCCGATCGCCTGCCGCTCGACGTTGGCCAGAATGCAGGCGCTGTTCAGGATGACACCGCGGGGCGTGCCCGTGGACCCCGAGGTATACTGGATGATCACCGGGGTGCCGGGGCCGACGTCGAAGCCGGGGCAGGCTCCCGGGCTCTCGAGAGCCAGTGCCGCGATATCCAGCAGCGGAACCGCCGCCAATGGGCTGCCCTCGCGCATGCGGCCGATCAGGTCTGTCGCGATCCGTGCCGAGGTGACCACGGCCGAGACCTCACCTGCATCAGCAATGCTTTCCAGCCTGTCCAACGAAGCGCCCGGGCGCGGCTCCGGTGCCGGCACGGCGACCACACCGGCATACAGGCATCCCATGAGGGCCTGCAGGAAGCCAGGCCCACTCTCGAGAACGAGCAGGGCGCGCTTGCCGCCGCCGAGGCCCGCCGCCAGCAGTCCCGAGGCGACGCGGCGCGCCTCCAGATCGATGTCGGCACCGGTCAGGGCCGCGATCTCGACCTCGCCACCGAGAAAGCGCATTTGCACGCGTTCCGAAACGACCTGCAGTTGCCGCTCGATCGTCCGGGCGAGAGGTAATTGATTCAACATGACCTCCCGAAAATCTGGCGTGTAACCGCTTGTTCGCCGGCTCGGCACCAAGGCCGCCCCGTCCGGAGAAGCAGTCGATACAACAGAGTCCTTCCTGAGTTTCAAGCCCGTAGACAGGCAACTGCAATTGCTGCGTATCAGGACTCTTGATCCCGTCGAACGAGACCGCCGATGATTCTCGGAACAGGTGTGGATATGTGCGAGGTCGTGGTGATCGCCCGGGCGATCGAGCGGCGTGGAGATCAATTTCTGCAAGGCCTTTTTACACCTGCCGAGCGCGCCGGTGCCGCAGGGCGGTCTGACGTCGCGCGCTATTTCGCGCAGGTCTTCGCGGCCAAGGAGGCTTTCGCCAAGGCTCTGGGTCTCGGATTCGGCAGCCAGCTGCGATGGACCGATATCGAAATTCGCTCCGACGGGACCGGGCGGGGCCATGCGACCGTCAAGGACGGGGTCGACTTGCTGAGCCCGCGCGACGGGACCAGGGCACACGTGTCGTGGCGTCAGGATGCCGCCTTCTCCATCGCCCTGGTCATCATAGAGGCAAACGCCGCCTGAGGGTCGGCCTCAACCGGCCCCGCCGGCGCGGTTGCGCACCAGATCGTCGACCACCGACGGCTCGGCCAATGTCGAGGTATCGCCCAGCGCGCTGAGGTCGTTCTCCGCGATCTTCCTCAGGATCCGCCGCATGATCTTGCCCGATCGCGTCTTCGGCAGCCCGGGGGCCCACTGGATCACATCGGGTGCCGCGATCGGTCCGATCTCCTTGCGGACATGGGCGATCAGCGCCTTGCGCAGGTCGCCGCCCGGCTCCACGCCCAGTTTGAGCGTCACATAGGCATAGATGCCCTGTCCCTTGATGTCGTGGGGGAAACCGACCACTGCGGCCTCCGCGACCGCTTCGTGCAGGACAAGGGCGCTTTCGACTTCAGCGGTGCCCATGCGATGCCCGGAGACATTGATCACATCATCCACGCGGCCGGTGATCCAGTAGTAGCCGTCCTCGTCCCGGCGGCAGCCGTCGCCGGTGAAATACTTGCCGGGATAGGCCGAGAAATAGGTCTCGAAGAAGCGCTGGTGGTCGCCCCAGACGGTCCGCATCTGCCCGGGCCAACTGTCGAGAATCACGAGATTGCCCGAGGCTGGTCCCTCCAGCACGCAGCCTTCGGCGTCGACCAGTTGCAGTTCGACCCCCGGCAAGGGCTTGGTCGCCGATCCCGGCTTGAGGTCGGTGGCCCCCGGGAGCGGCGACACCATGACCCCGCCCGTCTCAGTCTGCCACCAGGTGTCGACGATCGGGCAGCGCCCCTCGCCCACCACCTCGTGATACCAGCGCCAGGCCTCCGGATTGATCGGCTCTCCGACCGTGCCGAGCAGGCGCAGCGATGTCCGCGACGTTGCCTTAACCGGCCCTTCGCCCTCGCGCATCA
>JBBQOK010000080.1:0-11524 GCA_038330765.1 Caulobacterales bacterium
CTATATGCGGTCACGTCCGACCCACGGCGAAGTCAGCAATGGCTCCGTCGTGTTCCGGTAAGGCCTCAATCGGGCCGCCAGCCGGAGGGTTGTGTGGAAAACGACCACGCGGGACCGCCTGTCTCGTCGAAACGGTAAAACTAATCACAGCCGGGCGAGGCCCGGCGGTCCCGCTCCCTCCCCAACTTTCGCCGCGTTCGCGCCGGAGGGCACAGAATCACATCCGGTCTTTGACAATCAGACCCCGACGCGCCGTCGCCCGTCAGGTGATCCGCTTCACGCTGACCGGGTCGCTGGCGGGGAAGGTCTCCTCGACGCCTTCGTCGATAAGGGCCTGCTGCCGGTTTTCGGCGAGCCGGTCCTTTTCACGCAGCTGGTCGGGCTTGCCGTGTTCTCGCTCGGCCGGTTTGGCGTGGGGCGTGTCCGTGTCGCAGTCGTCGCGCGGCTCGGGGTGGTGGGCGGTCGGGTTGCTCATGTCGGCCCTCTCAGGTCTTCGGGTGATCGTCTTCGCCGTCCGGGCCGTAGCCGAGGTCGGAGATGTCTTCGTCGGACAGGCGTTTGGCCTCCCAGTGGGCGGCGCTGGCCTGGGCGCCGCGCGCGTTCCGCATCAGGCCGGAATAGACCAGCTCGACCTCGTCCGGCCCGCGCATGCCGGCGCTCTCGCCGTCGATCTCGCTGATCCGCTGGCCGTCGACGCCCAGCAGGGCATCCGCCTCGGCCTCGACACCCGAGGCTCCCGGTTCCTCGTCGAGGTCGACCTCCGCGTCCTCGTCGAATTCTTCATCTTCGCCGTCGCCGTCGCCGGCGGCCTGGGTCACGTCGAGCACCGGGTCGGCCTCGTCCAGCAGGATGTCGCCGTCGCCCTCATCATCGATGTGGGTTTCGTCAAAGGTTTCAGACTGTTCCTGGTCGTCGGAGTAGTCGTCGACTCGGGGCATGGCGCATCTCCCTGTTCAGGAGATCAACGCCTCTCGATCAGACGGCGTTCCAGCCTCCGTCCACGGCGCGATCCAGCGCTTCGCGCATCTGGTCGAGCACCGCGGGCCAGCCATCGACGGCCCCGCGTACGAAGATGTTCATGTCGGGATAGAAGACGTAGTGGTCGGTGGTCATCATGTGCCAATCGTCCGGTGCCGCCACCATCCAGGTCCGGGCCCCGCAGGCGGCGGCGATGTTGGTCCCCGCGATGCCAGGTCCCACCACCAGGTCGCAGGCGACGGACAGGGCGGCAACGTCCTCCAGGTCGTCCTTGAGATTGATCGGCGGCGTCCAGATGAAGACCCCGGCGGCCTCGGCGGCGGCCAGGTCCTCGGCCACGTCCCCGCATTGCAGGTTGACCATGACGCAGCCCGGCGTGGTCAGGATCGGCTCCCAGCGCTGGAAACCGGCGGCGAAGAAGGCCGCGCGCGCGCCGGTCATGACCAGGCTCTTCCAGTGCAGCCCGACCTTCAGCCCGGCCGGCAGCTTGGCCAGTTCGGCCTTCCAGTGAGCCACCCGGTCCGGATCGGCGGTGATGTAGCCACGATGGTCCGGGAAGGACGCGACGGTCGGCCGATAGACCGCCATCAGGCTGGCGATGGGGACCCAGCAGTCCGGCCGGCTCTCACCTTCCGCGATGGCCTCGATGAAAGGTACATAGCGGGTCAGGCGACCTTCCAGACGCACCGCCTTGTGGCCGCCGACGACAGCCTTGGGGAAGCTGCGCTGGAACAGGCCGACCATGCGCGCCTCGACGGCCAGATAGACCTGCCCCTCGGGCCCCACGGCTTCGATGAGGTCGTTCAGGCAGTTGGCGAAGACCAGTTCGTCGGCGATGCCCTGTTCTCCGACCACCAGGACCCGCCGGCCGCGGATGTCCTGGGTCTTCGGGTCCCAGCGCGGCGCGTCCACCAGCACATGCATGGCGTCCGGCAGATTAGGGTCCAGCCGGACCTCATAGGCCTCGAAGCCCTCGGGAATTTGGGCCTCGCCCATCAGCATGAGGGCGCGCGCCATGTTCATCATGGCGACCTCGTAGCCGCTCTCGGCCCCCGGCAGCGCCGCTTCCAGATCCTCAATGGCGCCCTTCAGGTCGCCCAGAGGCCGACGGACATTGGCGCGGTTGTAGCGGGCCTTGGCGAAGTCCGGTTCGAGGCGCAGCGCTTCCTCGAAGAAAGTCAGCGCCTCGTCCAGACGCCCCTGATCATTCAGGACCGTGCCGAGTGTATTCCACAGTACCGCGCTGCCGGACTCGATCTGCAGCAAAGGCCGCAGGGTTTCGACGGCGTCGTTATAGCGCTTCTGGTCACGCATCACGCAGGCCAGGTTGTTGGTCGCCTCGATATGCCCCGGGTTGGCCGCGAGGAATTTCAGCAGCAGCTTTTCGGAGATGTCCAGATAGCCGAGACGCTGCGCCAGTCGGCCCAGGTCGTGGGCAATGTCATTGTGGTCGGGCAGCAGCTTCAGCGCCGCCTCATAGGCCTGGATCGCGGCCCCGAACTGGTTCTGCTTTTCCTGGCAGATGGCCAGCACATGCCAGGCCAGGCCGCTGGTCTCGTCGATCTTGAGGGCGTCCAGCGCCCGCTGTGTCGCACGCCCGAAATCGTTGACCCGGATCGCCGCCAGTGCCGCCTTCAGCATATCCAGCGTCTTGCGCTGCGTCTTGACCGACCTTGGGCCTCCGCCCGCCAGCGACCGGGACAGGCGGCTGATGGCGGCAGGCGAGGCGGCATCGCCCGCCATACCTTGAGCAGAGGGTGCGGGCGCGTGGGCGGTCGTGTCTTCAGGGGCGGACGTGGCGGACATGTTTGACTCGGATGCCAGACTGATACGGCAGTGAATCCCGGGGGATCACAAGGTATGGTTAACCACGCCTGTTTAGGCTGTGTTTGTTCCCGGCTTCCTAACGTCGCCGTGGGCCTGACAGGAGACGCCTCGAATGCCGCTGAAGCTGTCGCTAAAGCCCGGCGAAAAATTCGTGCTCAATGGAGCCGTCGTCCAGAACGGCGACCGGCGGGGCGTGCTAATCCTGCAGAACAAGGCCAGCGTCCTGCGCGAAAAGGACATCATGCAGCCGGACGACGTCAACACTCCGGCGAAGCGCGTCTATTTCCCGGTCATGATGATGTATCTGGACGAGAGCGCCGCGCCGAAGGTCTACGACGAATTCGCGATGCGCCTGACCGAGTTCATGGGCGCAACACGCAACCCGCAGGTGCTGGCCGACTGCGTCGCCGCCTCGCGGCATGTCATGTCGCGTGAGTATTACAAGGCGCTGATGGCCGCCCGCAAACTGGTAGATTACGAGGAAGAACTGGCGAATGTCGCTTCAGGCGTACAAGACCGCAGCCACGCGGGCTGAGAACCCCCGCGAGATGGAATATCGGCTGTTCGGGCAAGTCACCCGCGCGCTGATGCACGCTTCGACGGTCGATTCGGCCGACATCGCCACCCGCATCGACGCACTGGACTGGAACCGCCGGCTCTGGTCGGCGCTGGCAACCGACTGCTCCAATCCGGACAATGTGATGGATCGGTCCCTGCGAGCCCAGATCATCTCGATCAGCCTGTTCGTCAGCAAGCATTCGTCAGCCGTCATGCGCGGCGAGGACGACTTTGAGGCCTTGATCGACATCAACCGGATGGTGATGCAGGGGCTGGCCGGCCCGGGACAGGGATCAGGCGACCAGCGGGCCGCCTGACTGCCTAGCTCGACCGGCGGATCAGTTCGTCGGCGAGGTCAGAGGTCAGATAGCCGTCCGCCAGCCGTCCGGTCTCGATCTGCCAGCGCCGCAGAGCCGCCCGGGTGTTCGCGCCGATCACGCCGTCGATGCCCTGGGTGTCATAGCCCATGACCGTCAGCGCCCGCTGGGCGCCGATGCGCTGGTCGCGCGACAGGGGACCGTCGTTGGGCCATGTGCCGACCAGCCCCGGCCGACCCTGAATTCCGTCCGCCGTCAGCCCGATCGCCAAGGCGTAGCTGACCGAGTTATTGTAGCGCCGGATGACGTAGTGGTTCGGCAGGGCGAGGAAAGCCGGACCGCGTGCGCCTTGTGGCAGCAGGATCACCGCCTCCTCGCGGGCCTCGGCGGCGTTGGGCGCGCCGCCCTGCGCCAGCGTCACGCCCTTGCCGATCCAGTAAGACCACGAATGGCGCGGCCCTTCGGCCTCGGCGTAGTCAAAGTTCGAGGGCAGGGCCACCTCATAGCCCCAGCCTTGGCCACGCTTCCAACCGGCCTCTGACAGCAGGTTGGCGGCCGAGGCCAAGGCGTCGGCGTCCGAGCCCCAGATGTCGACCTTGCCGTCGCCACTCTCGTCGACACCGAGGCGTAGATAGTTGTCCGGCATGAACTGGGTCTGGCCCATGGCCCCGGCCCAGCTGCCCTTCAGCCCTGCCCGCGAGCGCCGTCCGTCGATGACGATGTCCAGCGCGTCCTTCAGCTGGGCCTCGGCCCAGTCGCGGCGACGTCCATCATAGGCCAGGGTGGCCAGCGAGCGGATGACGTCATAATCGCCCTGAACCTGCCCGAAGGCGCTCTCTTGCGCCCAGATGGCGATGAGGACCTCGGAGGGCACGCCGTATCGCTGCACCACCGACCACGGCACGCGGTCGGTGCGCTGCCGGGCCTGGGCGATTCGGGTCGTGGTGACGGCGTTCTGGATATAGGCACCGGCGGGACGGCTGAACTCGGGCTGGTTCCGGTCCAGCCGGACCACGGACGGATCGGGGCTCAGGCCAGCCAGTTCGCGTTCGTAGTCAGCCTGCCGGCCGCCGCCATGACGGGCGAGGAAGCCCTGCTTCCAGCCATCGAAGCCGGCCTGATCGACCGGCGGGACCACAGGCGGCGTCGTGACCGGGGCGGGAACGCCCGGCGACGGCCGAACCGGCTCGGGTGCCGGCGACGGCGTCAGGGGTGGCGGCTCCGGAAGCATGGGCGCGCAGGCGGCGACGGTTCCGATGAGGAGAAGGCGGAGGCTGAAACGCATGTCGACAGGCTAACGTCCCGTGGGGTGGATCGCGATAACAAACGCGCGACGTGATCTGTCCGCCTGATTAGAAGTCCCGGATGGAGAAAGCGTTGCCGTGGAATTCCCCATCTGGCGTCGTTAACCCTCAATCTAGTTGGCAAGGTAACCGTCCCGGGCGCACAACGTTGCGGCTCTCTGAGACCGATATGGCCTGGTGGCGGAGGGGCTACGCGGCGGAGGTGCAACTCCGCAGACCCTCCGTTCAACTCGGAGGCCAGGCCTCCAGGGATCGCTCCCCCATGATGAGCAAACCCCTGCCGCTCGAGGTGGGCAGGGACGGTTTCCGATCTGGAGAAAATGGGATTCTGGCGAGGCCGACGCTGGTTGACGTTCCCGCCATCCCTCTCTATACGCACCGCTCCGCCGCGAGGTCCGACTTCGCGGCTCTTTCATTTTGCTTTGCCTCAGGACGACGACCATGAAGGTCCGCAGCTCGCTCAAGTCGCTCAAGGGTCGCCACCGCGACTGTAAAGTCGTGCGCCGTAAGGGCGTCGTCTATGTGATCAACAAGACGGACCCGCGCTTCAAGGCCAAACAGGGTTAAGGCTCTTTTGGGAACTGACAGCCGCGACGCGGTTGCGGCCTGCTTGAGCACTGAAAGTTTCGAGGCTGCGGACTTGTCCGCAGCCTTTTTCGCGTCCGGCCCAGTGGAGCGTTGAGTCGGGCGAAACGACGTGGTTAGCGTCAGCCGTCTTTCCCGCCCCCCGGCCCACAGGGCCGTCAGAGGGCGGTTTGTCCTTCCGGAGTTCTCCCCATGGCCGATGACGCCGCCTTCGATTCCTCGCCCGACGTCCTCAACGCGACCGCCCAGGGCCGGCTGCGCACCGTGATCGAGCGCCTTGAGCGCCTCGAGGAGGACAAGGCGGCGGTGATGGCCGACATGAAGGAGGTCTTCGCTGAGGCCAAGGGTGAGGGCTACGACGTCAAGATCCTCCGCAAGGTCATCCGCATCCGCAAGCAGGACAAGGCCAAGCGCCAGGAGGAGGACGCGATCCTCGACCTCTATATGTCCGCTCTCGGCGAGATCTGATTCTATCAATCACCGCTCATCCCGGCGAGAGCCGGGACCCGGTCCTTTCCAGCGTGACGCCGGCGTTTCTGGACAAGCGGCTGCGGGTCGGCTTCCCTGCATCATCGTCCAAAGCACTGGGTCCCGGCTCTCGCCGGGATGAGCGGGATTATGAAACGCAAGCCGCCGCTCTCGCCGTTCGAAGCGCAGCGCAAGGCCGCCCAGCGCGCCGCCCTCAACGCTCTCAGACGCGCCCGTCGCGCGGCAGAGAAGGCGGGCGTTTCGCTGTCCGAATGGGAGGGCGAGTTCCTGGACTCGGTCAGCGAGCGGGTGAAGACCCACGGACGCGCGTTCGGCGACCCTGAACTGGGCGCGCCGGGCCAGGCCCTGTCGTCGATGCAGGGACGTAAGCTTAAGGAGATCGCGGCCAAGGCCCAGGGACGCGACAAGGGCGAGCCCCCGAAGCGGCGCTGGGGGCGCAAGGCCCCCAGGCCGTCAGAGACCTAGAACAGGATCTTGCGCAGGGTCAGGCCGATGGTGCGGCCCTGCGGGTCGAGATAGTCGGGCTGATAGTTCAGCGGCACATCGCCGGCGCTGCTCGTCACCTCGGTGCGGGCGTCCAGGATGTTCTGCACGCCCAGTTGAAGGCGCGACCCCTTCAGCCACGGATGTTTCGCGACCCAGCCGGCCTGGGCCCCCAGATCGATGAAGACGTTCAGATTGATCGTGGTCAGGTCCGAGAAATTGAGGTCCGGGCCCGTTCCGCCGTCGACGCGGGTGCTGTCGCGCCAGTTGGCGTTCATGAACAGACCTTTGCCGTCCTTGAAGACGCCGACCTGGGCCGACAATTCGTGACGCGAGCTGCCGCCGCGCGCCGAGGTCGCGGCCCCGTCCAGCAGGTCGAGCAAGGGAATGCCGTCCGCGATCAGGATCTCATCCTGCAGCCGCCACGTATGGTAGATTGACACGTTGAAGCGCCCCTGTCCCGGCTGCATGGAGCCGCGACCGCCGCGGCCGCCGCCCCCCATGCGCGGACCGCCGCCGCCGCCGCCCGGGCCACGGAACACCATGGGCGCGCCGGCGGCCGGAGCCGCGGGCTGGGCTCCGGGAGCGCCGGGGGCTGGCGTGGGCGGCGGGGTCGGGCGACCGAAGGCCTTCGAGAAGTTGAAGCCGGTGCGGATGTCCTGACGCTCGGCGCGCGCAAAGTTCAGCGGCCGGGCGTCGATCGAGATCAGGTTGCCGGCCAGGTCGCGATTGAAGCGGCCGGGCAGGGCTGCTTCGAGCTCGGACGTGATCGTCGGGAAGCTGTTGATCTGGTCATCGGTGACATTGCGGGTCCAGGTCGAGCTGAGCGTCAGGTCGCCTTCCTTCAACGGGCGGAAGGTGAGGCCGGCCCGGGTGACGCGACGGTTGTCGGAGTCCAGATTGGCGTTGCCGCCGTCGATGCGGGTGATCAGTACGGTCTGGCCGGTGGCGAAGTCGAACACAGGCGCATTGGGGGTTGAGATTGCCGGGTCGTTGAGCTGGCCGATCGTCGGGGCACCCTGCTCTTCGCTGACACTGGCGAGGAAGGACAGGCTCTCGATCGGGGTCCAGTTGAAGACCAGGCCGACGCTGCTCAGGCCGCCGAAGTCTGACAGTTCTTCGTAGCCGGCGTTGAAGTTGATCGACAGGTCGCCGAGCTGCGGCAGGACATCGTTGCGCGTACTGGCGATCGGCAGGTTCATCGTCGCCTGGCCATTGAAGCGGTCGCGCGACTGCGACCGTTCGGTGGTCACGCCCGAGCGGACGCTGGTCGAATCCAGCGAGCGGGTGTCGGCCCCGAACTTGATCGTCGAGGAGACGCCGCCAGCGGGCAGGTCGAACAGGTCGCCGTTCAGCACCAGTTCGGTCGCCAGGACCTGGGACACCGAATTGGCAGTGTCATTGGGCAGGCGGGTGAATTCAGCGGGTTGCAGGGCGGCGAACGGGTTGGCCGCCGGATCGTTGGCGGTCAGACGCGTCTGGAACGGCACCTCATCATAGCCGCGGCCGGTGACGGTGTCGGTTTCGACCCGGTCGTAGCTGCCCGATACGGTCCAGCGCCAGTCCTCGCCGAGGTAGCCGTCCAGTAGAAGGGCGACCCGCCCGGTCAGCGAGTCCGTCTGGCGACCCAGGGCCGCAGCGTCATCCAGATAGCGGTAGACCAGCACGTCGTCGGCGAACGGCGAGAAGGGATTGCCGTCCGGCAGCGTCAGGACGACGCCCGGCAGGCCGTTGAAGCTGCGGCTGCTGCTGTCCTCGATATTGGCGCTCAGCGTGCCCTGGGTCGTGCCGTTGATGTCGCGCTTGATGGTTCCGCGCACGGTGGCGCGTTCGCTCGCTGCAAGCAGCGTCCGGTAGGCGCCCAGATCACCGGTGCGCGGGTCGTCATAGGCCGAGGCGAAATCGTTCAGGGTGAAGCCGCTGGTCGGCACGGGGGCGACGGTAACGATGGAGCCGACCTGACCCGACAGGGCCGGGTCGATCTCGGTGCCGAAGGGCACGCCCGAGATGTTGCCGGTCAAGTCGAACGGGCTCAAACCGGAATCGCGTATCAGGTCACGCTCGCTCTCGAACAGGGGCGTGAAGCGTTCGGCCTCCACGTCCATCGACCAGCGTTGGCCGCCCGAGATGCGCAGGACGTTGCCGCCGATCTCGGTGTTGGTCCGGCCGCCGGCCGTCGGGACGCGTCCCTCGATCTGTGCCGTGATCGAGCGGAAATTGGCTTTCAGGACGAAGTTCACGACCCGCTGATCAGCGCGGTAGCCGTATTCGAGGGCGACTTCCTCGGGCAGGATGTCGACGCGATCGATGGCTTCGGGCGGTATGCCCTGGATCTCCTGGAAGCCCGAGATGCGGCGTCCGTTCACCAGCAGCACCGGCGGGCCGCCTGAACCGCGCGAGCTGCGGGTCACCGGCTCCAGATAGGTCAACAGCTCAGAGATGCTGGACGCGCCATAGGCCTGAATCTCTTCCGCGCTGAGGCTCAGGTCCGGCGGGATGTCGCTGTCGACGCTGCCACGCGGGCGCTGGCCGGCGACATTGACCGTGCCGAGATCGATCGCGCCCTCGAGGTCTTCCTCGGTAGCGGCCGGAGCCGGCTCGTCTTCGGGCTCCGGGGTGAGAGGCTGCTGGGCGACTGGCGCTTGCCGGGTTGCCTGAGGCGGGGGCTGCTGAATGACCGGTGCCGGAGCGGTCTGGATTGCACCGGCCATCAGGCCGGACAGGGCGGTGGTCACGAGCAGCATTCGGCGTTCCGGAAGGAGAGGGACAACGGCGTTGAACGTGCCGCTCCGGAATTTCCGTCGTATTGCAATGACGAAACCGGGAGTTGCGACCCGGGCTGTGTCGCACGTCCGGATCACGGCCCTTTAGTGAACTTTCGTTCAGGTTGCGGGGAGTCCCGAAGCGTTGCCCGGAAGTCTCAGCCCGCGTCCTTCAGCGCGCCTTCCAGGCCCTGTTCGCGGACCTTCCGGTAGAGGGTCGAGCGGCCGATCCCGAGACGGCGGGCGATCTCGGACATATGGCCGGCATAGACTTCGATCGCGTGCTGGATCAGGTCGCGTTCAATCTCCTCCAGCGTGCGCAGGTGCCCGCGCTCGTCGAGGATGCGGATCGGAGTGTCGGGCAGGGGCGGCAGTTCGATCCCCTCGCCGTGGGACAAGGCCGACGCGGCTGCGGCGTCCCCATGCTCGGCTGACAGGAAGGGTGCCGCCATCCCCGAGATGGCCGGGAAGTCATGCGGCTGGAGGAAGGGTGCGTCAGACAGAACAATGGCGCGATAGACGGCGTTTTCCAGCTGGCGGACGTTGCCGGGCCAGTCGAAGGCACCCAGCAGGGCCATGGTCTCGCCCGCGCAGCCGGCGACCCGCTTGCCTTCCTCGACGTTGAAGCGGGCGACGAAATGTTCGACCAGCGCCGGGATGTCCTCGCGCCGGTCGCGCAGGGCCGGGGCCTCGATCGGGAAGACGTTCAGGCGATAGAACAGGTCCTCACGGAAACGGCCGTCGCGCACCTGTTCGGCCAGATCACGATTGGTGGCCGAGACGATACGCACGTCGACCTTGACCGATCGCTTGGAGCCGACGGGGTCGATCTCGCCTTCCTGCAGGGCGCGCAGCAGCTTGACCTGCATGTCCAGCGGCAGTTCGCCGATCTCGTCCAGGAACAGGGTGCCGCCCGAGGCCTCGGCGAACTTGCCCAGATGCTTGTCGGACGCGCCGGTGAAACTGCCCTTCTCGTGCCCGAACAGGATCGACTCGACCAGATTGACGGGCAGGGCTCCGCAGTTGACGGCCACGAAAGGCTTGCCCGCCCGGTCACTGGCACCGTGCAGGGCGCGGGCGATGACTTCCTTGCCCACGCCGCTCTCGCCCGTGATCAGCACCGGAATGCCGGACTTCGCGGCTCGTGCGCCCAGCGACTTGACCATACGCATGGGTCGGCTGTCGCCCACCATATCCTCAAAGGACGTCCGGCCAGCCACATGCTTCTTGAGCCTGCCGACCTCGGCCGTCAGTTGGGTCATTTGCAAGGCGTTGCGGACGCCGACAAGCAGGCGTTCGGCCGAGACTGGCTTGACGAAGAAGTCCTGGGCCCCGGCCTGCATGGCCCTGACCACGGCTTCCACGCCCCCGGAAGCCGTCAGCACGATGACGGGCGTGGTCACGCCCGCCGTGCGGATCTCGGCCAAGGCCTCCATGCCGCTCATGCCCGGCATGACCATGTCCAGCAGCACGACATCTGCCCCGCCGCCCCTGGTCAGGCGGTCGATCGCTTCGCCGCCGCTCTCCGCGTGCACGACCACATAGCCCTCGCGTTCCAGCACGGCTTGGGCGAGGCGGCGCTGGGTGGGGTCATCATCGACCACCAGAACGGTCCTGGACATGGGGCACCCTTCATCATCACAGAGGCCGGTCCTCATGCGACGGGACTGGCTCATTCCGGGACGGTTTTAGGCCTCACAAGGTGAAGATCGGGTTGTCCGGGGTGGTGAGCGCAGGGTTAACGGGGCAGATCCCTTGAGTTCTGCGCGCGTGCGTGTATAGAGCGCGCCTTCTCCGTCGCAGCCCTTGGCCGCGGCGGTCCTGTCCGAGAACTTCGGGGTCTGGGGGTCACCCAGGCCATAAATGTCAGAGAGCCCTCTGACGCCGTGGGGAGATGGGGATGCAGACGACGCCTGTCACTCCGGTTTCCGGGGCGTACGGGGTCTGAGCTTCCTTCGGACATTACGACCGGCCTCAACGCTTCGCAGCGATGCGACGCGTTTTGACCAATCCGTCGTCGGGAATAAGCCCGGCGGCGAATACCAGACTGGAGACCGCAATGGACCGCGCACAAAAAGCCGAGTCGATCGAGACGCTCAAAGGCGTTTTCGCCGACGCGGGCGCCGTGGTCGTGACCCACAACCTGGGTCTGACCGTTGCGGACATGGAAGACCTGCGTGGACGCCTCCGCAAGGAAGGCGGCACGTTCAAGGTGGTCAAG
>JBBQOK010000081.1:0-11334 GCA_038330765.1 Caulobacterales bacterium
TTGCCGATGACGACCTCGGCCTGGTGCTCCAGCCGGTCCATGTCCTCCTGCCACTGCAGGTGTTCGGGCGAGCCCTCGCGCGGTTCGGCGCGGCCCAGATAGTAGCTCTCGCGATAGACGAACATGACGCAGTCGGCGTCCTGCTCGATCGAGCCGGATTCGCGCAGGTCGGACAGTTGGGGCCGTTTGTCCTCGCGCTGCTCGACCTGACGCGACAGCTGCGACAGGGCCAGGATCGGCACGCTCAGCTCCTTGGCCAGGGCCTTGAGCGCGCCGGTGATCTCGGACACCTCCTGCACCCGGTTCTTCTGGCTGTTGCTCTCGCCCGTCGTGATCAGTTGCAGATAGTCGACGATGATCAGGTCCAGGCCGTGTTCCTGCCGCTTCAGCCGCCGCGCGCGGGCGGCCAGCTTGGACATCGACAGGCCGCCGGTGGCGTCGATGTAGAGCGGGCTCTCACCGATCTCGACGGCGGCCTCGCGGATGCGACCGAAGTCGGCGGCGTCGATCTCGCCCTTGCGCAGCTTGTCTGACGACACGCCCGAAGCGTCGGCCAGAATCCGCATGGCCAGCTGTTCGGCGCTCATTTCCAGCGAGTAGAAGGCGACCACGCCGCCCGAAACGGTCTTGCGACCTTCCGGCGTCGGCTCCCAGCGATAGCTGCGGGCGATGTTGAAGGCGATGTTGGTGGCCAGCGCCGTCTTGCCCATCGACGGACGGCCGGCGAGGACCAGTAGGTCGGACGGGTGCAGCCCCCCCAGCTTGGAGTCCAGATCGGTCAGGTGGGTGGCGAGGCCCGCCAGTTTGCCGTCGCGCTGATAGGCTTCGGCCGCCATCTGAACCGCGCCGGACAGGGCGCTGGAAAAGCTGACGAAACCCGACGATGGCTTGCCCGTTTCGGCCAGGGTGTAGAGCTGATGCTCCGCGCTCTCGATCTGATCGATGGCGGCGGTCTCGGGCTGGGGAGCGTCCTTGATGATCTCGCCACCGATGCGGATCAGGTCGCGGCGCAGGGCCAGGTCATAGACGACGCGGGCGTAGTCGGGGGCATTGGCACCGGGCGGGGCGCGGTCGACGAGGTCGGCCAGATAGCGCAGGCCGCCGAATTCCTGGAAGGCGGGGTCCAGTTTGAACCGCTCCATCAGAATGGTCGGTTCGGCCAGCAGGCCCTGGCGGACGTGATCCTCGACGGCGTCATAGAGCCGCTGGTGGAAGGGCTCGTAGAAATGGCTGCCGCGCAGGCGGTCGGACAGGCGTTCGAACACGGCGTTGTCGAACATCAGGCTGCCCAGCAGCGCCTGCTCCGCCTCCAGGTTGTGGGGCAGAGAGGGGATGGACGAGGGGTCCATCGGGGACGGGTAGGCGACGGGGGCAAAGGCGTTCATCGGGGTCATGTCTTACCCATGCGCGCGGCCTGCGTCAGTCGCGGACGTAGTCCGGAGCCGGGATAAGTCGGCGCGTTTGTGGGCAGTCCGGAATTCCGTAGCCGGATCAGTTAACGGCTCAGTTTGGGCAGGGGTATCGTGAACTCATCCAGGCCCTGATGCCGTCGGTGACAGAGAGGGTCTGGCGGCGCGCCTGCGGGATGCCGTTCAGGAAGTCGAGCAGCTGGCGAGGATTCAGGTTGATGCGCTCGGGCGGGCAGGCCGGCGGCGTCCGGCCCGCGGCTCGAGCGTCCCGGATCTCGCGGCGGACGGCGTCAAAGGCGCGCTCCGCCTCACCCTTCAGCCGATGGGCGTCGGGCCGCAGCATGGCCGTGGGGTTCAGTGGAATGCGATTGGCGCGCGTCACGAAGGAGTCCAGCGTCATGGCTGACTGTGCCGACGCGGACCCGACGACGAGACAGGCGACGAAAGCTGCGACGAACAAGGCACGCATGGATCATTCTCCTCCGAACGGCGAAGCTTGCCGTGGAATTTGCGGCGAAACAACGGTCCATGGTGCAGGCGATACGCCGGAAAAAGTTCGGCGGCGCGGGGTTTCCCCCACGCCGCCGTGACTTTCGATGCGTTCAGGCCTGGGTTCAGGCTTCCGAACCGAGGCCGTCCTGCTGGCCGGCACCGCCGGCGACCATGTCCTTGGCCTGCTCCAACGCTTCCGCGCGGTCCTGGTCATAGGCGGACTTGATCACGTCCTCGCCCTTCGCCTGACGTTCGGCTTCGTCGGCCGAACGGGCGATGTTGATCTTGACGGTGGCCGAGACCTCGGCGTGCAGGCGAACCGGCACTTCGTGGACACCCAGCGTTTTGATCGGCGTGTTGAGCACGACCTGCGAGCGCTCGACCTTGCCGCCTTCAGCCTGGATGGCTTCGGAGACATCGCGGCCGGCGACCGAACCGTACAGCTGACCGGTCTCACCCGCCTGGCGGATCATGACGTAGGTCTGGCCGTCGATCTTGTCGGCGATCTTCTGCGATTCGGACTTGTTCTTCTCGTTGCGGGCCTCGATGGCGGCGCGGTCGAGTTCGAAGGCCTTCAGGTTCGCCGACGTGGCCCGACGGGCCTTGTCGCGCGGCAGAAGGAAGTTACGGGCGAAGCCGTCCTTGACGGACACGACGTCGCCGATGGCGCCGAGATTCTCGACGCGTTCAAGCAGAACGACCTTCATATCACTTCACCACATAAGGCAGGAGGGCCAGATAGCGGGCGCGTTTGATGGCCTGGGCCAGCAGACGCTGCTTCTTCTGGGAGACGGCCGTGATGCGCGAAGGCACGATCTTGCCGCGTTCGCTGATGTAGCGTTGCAGCAGTTTCACGTCCTTGTAGTCGATCTTCGGGGCGTTGGCGCCGGAGAACGGGCACACCTTGCGGCGACGGTAGAAGGGGCGACGGGCGGGGCCGGAGCCGGCCGGTGCGCCCGGCGACGGGGCAGTCGTATCGGTCATGTTCCGGGTTCCTTAGTCAGCGGCTTCAGTGGCGGCGGCGTCATCACGGGGCGTGCGCTCACGCTCACGTTCGCGCTCGCGTTCGCGACGGGCCAGCAGGGGCGACAGTTCGAGGTCGAGTTCCTCGACGCGGACGGTCAGCCAGCGCAGCACGTCTTCGTTGATCGACAGCTGACGCTCGACTTCGGCCATGGCGGCCGGAGGGGCGTCGACGGCGAGCAGCGAATAGTGAGCCTTGCGGTTCTTCTTCACGCGGTAGGTCAGGTTGCGCAGACCCCAGTACTCGATCTTGGCGACGGAACCGCCGCCCGCTTCGATCAAGCCCTTGATGGTGTCGTTCAGCGCTTCGGCCTGTTGCGCGGAAATATCCTGACGCGACATGACCGTGTGCTCGTAAAGAGCCATTCGGTGGTCTCCCTTGTAGGGCGTCGGCGCGAGGGGACCGGGTAAGTCCTCCACCACGATGGATCCTGAAGCGGCGGCCGGGATGACTTCCCGAACCCTTTGGAGCTCCGCGTCAGGACCGAAGCCCTGGAAAGGCGGCGCGTATAGGGGAAAAGGAGCCGCCCGGCAAGGTGCGCGAATCCCTAGAAGCTGCGCCTGACGTTGGCATAGACTTGGCTGGTGCCGAAGTTGCGGCTGGTCTCGGTGTAGATCGGCGCGCCGACGTTGCGCGGAGCGTTGAACAGGGTGAATTCGCTCTCGCTGTCCGAACTGATGAATACGCCGCCGGAGATACTCAGCTTGGCGTCCGGTCGGTAGGTGAGGTTGAACTGGCCGCTCGGCTGCGACTGGAAGCGGGACAGGGTGCTGGGCGAGAAGCCGAATGTTTCCGATCCACTGTTGACGCTGAGGCTCCAGTTGATCCTCGGGGCCACCAGGTTGCGACTGAGCCCGACGGACCATCCCGTGTCCTGTTCGCCCGACAGCCGACGATCGACGAGGGTGACGGGGTCGGTTGTGCTGGACCAGCGCATATAGACCTGGCCCGTCAGAAGGCCGCCTTCCAGGCCCAGGTTGTCCAGCGGCAGGCGGCCGGACAGGGTGACCCTGTCACGGGTCGCGCCGCCGACGTTGCGGGTGATGTTGAAGGGACGCGGCGTCGTTCCGCCGGGCGGGATTTCGTAAATTACCACCGCGCCCAGCAGGTCCTCGAAGTTCTCGTGCGTGTACTCGGCTATGAAGGAGCCTTGGGTCCCGAACAGACGCTCGTACCGCGCGCTGCTCAGCCAGATCTGAGCGGGACGGATGTCCGGATTTCCGCGCCCGAAGATGCCTGTCGCAAAGGCCGCAGACGCCGTGAAGGCACCGAACGACAACTGTTCAACGGTCTTCTCGACCTTGAAGGTCACCGTGTTGCGGGGGGCGACCGTCCAGGTCGCGACCACGCGCGGCTTTAGAAAATCTAGCGTCGTCTCGGCCTCGCCCGCCGAGCCCGTCGCGGTGATCCGCGATAGTTCGTAGCGCAGGTTGCCCTCGATGCTCAGATTGGGCCGCGCGGCCCAAAGGGCCGTCAAGAAGGTCTCGTTGCGAAGCTCCTCCACGCGCGTGTCATCGCCGGGCAGCAGCAGGGGGCTGCCGTCGAAGGTATAGGCGGTCGCCGTGTCGACCCAGTTGAGCGCGACCTCAGACCCGGTCTCCAGGCTGACGTCGCCGTAGCCGGTTTTCAGCGGAGCGAACTTGAGCGTGCCGGAGACGATGCTTTCGCCCGACAGTTGGTCGCTAAGCGTCCGCGTCGTGAATGCGGGCGTGTCGTAGGAGCCAACGTTGGCGTTGTCGGTCACCGACTGGAAGCCGACCAGCTCCAGATTCATTCCGCGTGGCAGGTTGCGGGTCCAGCGCAGGCCGGCCTCGCCGCGCCAGCGGGTGGAGTCGGACTGGCTGTTCTCCTGGCCGCCGGGCCGTATCAGGGTGTCCGTGCTTTCGAAAAGGCTGGCGTTGTAGTTGATCAGCGCGTTGGCGCGCACGCGGCCGCCAGCCAGAGGGCCTTCATAGACGCCGGTCGCTTCGCCGTTGGCGTAGTCGACGTTCCCGTCCTCGATGGCGGTCAGAAGGACCCGTCCGTCCGGTGCCAGTCGCTGGCGCGTGCCGCCGATCTCTTGGCCGCCGTTCGAAAAGCGGAACGAGCCGTCCATGGATCGACCGTCGCGCTGGCTCTGCGCCTGTATGGTGAAGCTGGGCGAAAAGCGGCCCTGGTCGGTGAAGGTGAGTCCGGTCGTGACCGCGCCGGAGAGGCCCGCGTCAGGCTTGCGGATGACGTTGGCGACAACAGCCTTGCCCTGCATGTCGATGCCGCCGGCACCCGCGCGCACGATGTCGATGCGCAGCACCTGCGCCGCCGGGATGCGCGACAGCACTGTCGAAAGGGAGTCGCTGCGGGTCGGCGGACGCTCTCCGTCGATCAGGACATTGCCGGCCGTGCCCGCGAATCCCCGGGCCGAGGTGCCGCCGTCGAACTGGAATCCCGGGATGCGGCCGATCATGTCCAGCGCTGTGACCGGGCGAAATTCGGCGAAATAGTCGGGGGTGTAAGGCGTGACATTGGAATCGGCCGGGGGGGCCGGAGCCGGGGCCGGAACCGGTGCCTGGGCCGCCGCCTGGCCGCCGGAGACGGCTGTCAGTGCGAGGATCGACGCGCCGAGCAAAAGCCAGCGCCCGCGTGTTCCGGTCATGTATCTGAATTCCCCGCGCCTGTCGGTGCCGAACCTTGCCGCGCAATATGTTCATGGCGCGACCATAACCTGTCGGAACTGTAATCAGCCCAGACTGCGCGACAGCCAGCCGATCGGACCGGAGCTGAGCAGCAGGATGGCGATGGCGTGCCACCAGAGCCTCCGCACGAAGATCAGCGACGCGAACACCAGCAGGACCACGCAGTCGATGATACGCCCGTTCAGGAAAGCGAGCAGGGAACTGTTCAAGGCGCTCTCGACCATATCAACGAGCAGAAGCCAGCCGAGCGCGGCAGTGAACAGAGCCCAGAAATAAGGTCCGTTGCGGTGATAATAGGCCTTCAGATCGAGCCCTTCGGCGGGCACCTCGTCGGGCAGGGCAGACGCCGCCAGCAGGAACAGAAGGACCAGCTCAACGAGCAACGGCAGGAACTCGCCGATCGTTATGCCGGAGTCCTGGGGTCTGTAGAGGCTCCACCAGACCTGGATAAGGGTCAGGATGACCATACTCGCCGCGAGGGGCGCGGCCCAGTGCCACCTCACGACCTTGCCGGCCCGGATGAGACGATTGAAGCTGACCAACACGTCGACCAGCGCGAGGCCGATGATGATCGACGCCATGACGGATGTATATTCGAACGCGCTCATGCCGCTCCCCCGAACCGCTGAGCGAGCCTAGGCCGGTAGGGCCTTGTCCGCCAAGCGGTGTTCGCTATTGCGGGCGGACCACCATGCAGGTGACGCGGCGTTCCGCCAGGGCCGCGCAGGCGGACTGGGCCCCCTGTTCGGACATTCCGGTGAAGCGCGAGCGGTACCAGCCTTCGGCGTTCTGGACCGTCCGCTCGGCCGAGGTGAACTGGCTGCGGAAGCGACGGTTGACCTCGGTCAGCCAGTCGCTGGCGACCTTCTCGTCGCGGAAGGCCCCGACCTGGACGGCCCAGCGGCCGGCTGCCTCGCGGATGGGCTGACGCGCCGCCGGAGGTCGGGCGGGCGGCGTCGTAGGTCGGGTCGCAGCGCCGTTAAGCGAGGCGGTGACGTCCGCACTGCCCTCGGACCGGATGAGCGCCGCCACCGTGCGCTCGGCGGGCGCTGGGGACGGTCGGGCAGGCGGGGCGGCAGGCAGGGCGGCGTAGCTGACCGTGGTGGCGGTGGCGGTGGCGCCGACGTCTTCATCGTCTTCATTGGTGCCCACGTAAGCGTACTGGACCGGATCTGAGTTTTCGGGACCGACGCCGAAGCCGCGACCCTCGAAGAATGTCTGGGCGACCTGGATGGCCTGGCCCGAGCCGCGCAGACGTTCGACCTCAAAGCCTGTGTCCATCAGTTCGGCGACGTGGCTGTTGCGGCTGGCCGTCGAACGGCCGCCGAGGACGATGGTGATCAGGCGGCGGCCGTCCCTTACGGCCGAGGCGGCGAGATTGTAGCCCGAGGCGTTTGTGTAGCCGGTCTTCATGCCGTCATAGCCGGAGCCGCCGCGCAGCAGGCCGTTGGTGTTGCGGTAGTCGCGGCCATTGTAGACCCAGTCATGCAGGCCGAAGTAGCGGTAGTATTGCGGATAGTCGCGCATCACGGCGCGGGCGAGAATCGCCAGATCGCGCGCCGAGGTCAGCTGGCGGGCGTCCGGCAGGCCGTTCGGATTGACGTAACGGGTCTGGGTCATGCCCAGCTCTCGCGCTTTCAGTGTCATCTGGGCGGCGAAGCGATCATTGGAGCCGCCGACATGTTCGGCGATGGCCATGGCCATGTCGTTGGCGCTGCGCACCGCCGTGGCCTTCATGGCGTCGTCGAGGGTGATGGTCTGGCCTGCTGCGAGGCCCAGCTTGGACGGCGGCTGGCTGGCGGCGCGGGGTGAGACGGTGATCACGTCGTCCAGCTTGACCTTGCCTTCCGACAGGGCCTCGAATGCCAGATACAGGGTCATGACCTTGGTGATGGAGGCGGGATAGCGCCGGCTGTCCGCGTGGCGGGCGAACAGGACCTCGCCGCTTTCGGCGTCGACCACGATCGCGGCGTAGCGCGAGTTCTCGTTTGACTGGGCGACCAGCGGCGCGGTCGTCGGCGTGATCGCCAGGGCGGCGACGAGCAGGAACGACAGCAATCCGCGGCGGATCAGGACAAAGATCGGCAAGCGCAGGCCTCTTACAAAAAAGCGCGACGGCGGCCCCACCACGCGACGCTGACGGAAGGCTAACATGCGTCATCGGGGTTTCGTGAGGGTAAACAAGCCGTCAACGGATTTGTGAAGCCGTCTCACCTGACAGGGGCAAGCCGTGGCGGCTTCTGTGATGAAATTGTGCAGCGCACAAAATCTCCTTGACCTTCCTTCGCACTTGCACCATATAACCGTGAGCCGCGGTGGATTCGTTTGCCGCGGGACGAATTCATAAGCGGCCCAGCCGCATCAGGTTCAGGAGAGACATCATGGCCGACAGCGCCGAAACCGCGAAGAAGACCGTCGAAACCGCGACCGCCCAGGTCAAGGCTTCGGCCGAGAAGGCCCAGGCCACGTTCCAGGCCGGCGCCGATCAGGCCCAGGCCGCCGGTGCCAAGGCGTTCCGTGAAGCCGCCGACAAGTCGACGGCCGGCCTCGCCGAGCTGAATGCCCAGGGCAAGCAGAACCTCGAAGCCGTGGTCGCCTCGGCCGCCGCCGCCCAGAAGGGTGCTGAAGCCCTGTCGGCCCAGACCGTCGCCTTCTCCAAGAAGTCGTGGGAAGACGGCGTCGCCGCCGCCCAGTCGATGGCCCAGGCCCGTTCGATCCAGGAACTGCTCGAGCTGCAGACCTCGTGGGCCAAGACGGCGACTGAAGCCTATCTGGCCGAAGTCACCAAGGCGACGGACGTCATGACCGCCTCGGTCAAGAACAGCTTCAAGCCGATCAACGAGCGCGTCACCGCCTCGGTCGAGAAGTTCCAGGCCGCCCGCTAAGGCGACCAACGACTTCAGTAAGCTTACGAAGGCCCCGGTGGAAACGCCGGGGCCTTTTCGTTTTTCCCGCTCGCCCGCCGCGGCGCGCCTTCCGGCTTGAGGGCGAGGGTTGCACGAACCACCAGGCCGCGTCCGGTCGGGAGGTTCCAAAGGGCCGACGACCGCAGCTTACCCAAATGTGTGACTGGACGCATCTACAAATCAGGCCATCATTCCCTATCTGTCCATCTACTCCCCCAAACACGGACAACGAATGCCGCCGTCACGTAAGGCCGGTGATCAGGATGGAGGCCTCGGGGCCGCTACCGTCACCGAGACAAAGCCGAAGCTTCAGAAGCCCTCGCTGTATCGGGTGCTGATCCTGAACGACGACTACACGCCGATGGAATTCGTCGTCTATGTGCTGGAGCGGTTCTTCCAGAAGGACCGCGAGGCCGCGACTCGCATCATGCTGCATGTGCATCAGCACGGAGTCGGGGTGTGCGGCGTCTTCACCTACGAAGTGGCTGAAACCAAGGTCGCCCAGGTGGTCGAGACGGCGCGCCGTCACCAGCACCCCCTGCAATGCACGATGGAAAAGGACTGAGAGGAACCCTCCAATGCCCTCATTTTCGCGTCCTCTCGAAGAGACCCTGCACCGCGCGGTCGCCTATGCGAACGAGCGTCGGCACGAATACGCCACTCTTGAACACCTGCTGCTCGCCTTGGTCGACGACCCGGACGCGGCCAATGTGATGACGGCGTGCAACGTCGATCTGCCCAGCCTGAAAACGGCTTTGACCCTCTATGTCGACACCGACCTGGCGGCGCTGGCCACGTCGGACGGCGAGGACGCCAAGCCGACGGCGGGCTTCCAGCGCGTGATCCAGCGCGCCGTGATCCACGTCCAGAGCTCCGGCCGTGAGGAGGTCTCCGGCGCGAACGTGCTGGTCGCCATCTTCAGCGAGCGCGAGAGCCACGCCGCTTACTTCCTGCAGGAACAGGACATGACGCGCTACGACGCGGTCAACTACATCGCTCACGGCATCGCCAAAAAGGCGGGGGCCGGCGAGACGCGACCGGCCCGGCAGGGGGGCAGCCCCGAGGACGCCGAGGACGCGGCCGCCGCCAAGACGGGCGGCGAGGCGCTTGAGGCCTATTGCGTCGACCTCAACGAGAAATCGCGCAAGGGCAAGATTGACCCCCTGATCGGTCGCCAGGCCGAGGTCGACCGCGCCATCCAGATCCTCTGCCGCCGGACCAAGAACAACCCGCTGCTGGTCGGTGACCCGGGCGTCGGCAAGACCGCCATCGCCGAGGGCCTGGCCCGCAAGATCGTCAACCACGAGGTCCCGGACGTGCTGGAAGGCGCGACGATCTACAGTCTCGATATGGGGGCGCTGCTGGCCGGCACCCGCTATCGCGGAGACTTCGAGGAGCGGCTGAAACAGGTCGTCAAGGAACTGGAGACGCACGACAATGCCATCCTGTTCATCGATGAAATCCACACGGTGATCGGTGCGGGGGCGACCTCGGGCGGGGCCATGGACGCGTCCAACCTGCTCAAGCCGGCGCTGGCCTCGGGCAGCCTGCGTTGCATGGGGTCGACGACCTACAAGGAGTATCGCCAGCATTTCGAGAAGGACCGGGCGCTGGCCCGCCGCTTCCAGAAGATCGACGTCAACGAGCCCACGGTCGATGACACGATCAAGATCCTGAAGGGGCTGAAGACCAGCTACGAGGGCCATCACAAGCTGCGCTACACCGACGCGGCCATCCGCACGGCGGTTGAGCTGTCGGCTCGCTACATGACCGACCGCAAGCTGCCCGACAAAGCCATCGATGTGATCGACGAGGCGGGAGCGTCGCAGATGCTGCTGCCGGAATCGAAGCGCAAGAAGGTCATCGGCCAGAAGGAGGTCGAGATCGTCATCGCCCGCATGGCCCGCATCCCGCCGAAGTCGGTCTCCAAGTCCGACACCGAAGGGCTGCGTGAGCTGGAGCGGGACCTGAACCGGGTCGTGTTCGGCCAGTCGGGGGCGATCGAACAGGTTTCGGCGGCGATGAAGCTGGCCCGCGCGGGCCTGCGCGACCCGCAGAAGCCCATCGGAGCCTTCCTGTTCAGCGGTCCGACCGGCGTCGGCAAGACCGAGGTGGCCAAGCAACTGGCCGCCACCCTGGGCATCGAGATGCTGCGCTTCGACATGTCGGAATATATGGAGCGGCACACCGTAAGCCGGCTGATCGGCGCGCCTCCGGGCTATGTCGGCCATGACCAGGGCGGGCTGCTGACCGACGCCGTCGACCAGCATCCGCACGCCGTGGTCCTGCTGGACGAGATCGAGAAGGCGCACCCGGACGTCTACAACATCCTGCTGCAAGTGATGGACAACGGCCAGCTGACTGATGCGGTCGGCAAGAAGGTCGATTTCCGCAACGTGGTCCTGATTATGACCACCAACGCGGGCGCGGCCGACAACGCGCGGGCCTCCATCGGTTTCGGCCGCGGCAAGGTCGAGGGCGAGGACGACAAGGCCATCCAGCGCCTGTTCGCGCCGGAGTTCCGCAACCGCCTCGACGCCATCGTGGCGTTCAAGGCGCTGGACGCCGAGACCATCAAGTCGGTGGTCACCAAGTTCATCTTGCAGTTGGAAGTGCAGCTGGCGGACCGGAACATCACCATTGAGCTGACCGACGAGGCCAACGACTGGCTGGCCAAGAACGGCTTCGACGAACTGTACGGCGCGCGGCCCCTGGCCCGGGTCATCCAGGAAAACATCAAGAAGCCGCTGGCCGACGACATCCTGTTCGGTCGCCTGACCCGCGGGGGCCACGTCAAGGTCGCGCTCAAGGACGGCAAGATCGTCTTCGAC
>JBBQOK010000082.1:0-11306 GCA_038330765.1 Caulobacterales bacterium
TCTGCGCGACCCTTCGGGCAACAAGATCTGCGCCATGCACCGGGCGGGGTGACGCTGGGTTTCCTCATCCGCTCATCCCGGCGAAGGCCGGGACCCAGTGCTTTGGATGATCGGTCCCGGTAGGCTGTCTCGAACGATGTCCTGAAACACCGGCGTCAAGCTGGACAGAACTGGGTCCCGGCCTTCGCCGGGATGAGCGGAAAATATGGAAACGATCAAGGCACATCAGGTCCACGGCGGAACCCTGCGCTACCTCCGCCACGACAGCGCCGTGACCGGCACGCCGATGACCCTGTCGGTGTTCACGCCGCCGGGAGAAGGCCCGTTCCCGGTGCTGATCTGGCTGTCGGGCCTGACCTGCACCGAGGACAATTTCACCACCAAGGCCGGGACCTATGCCGCTGCGGCCGAGCATGGGGTGATCGTCGTCGCGCCGGACACCTCGCCGCGCGGGGAAGGTGTGGCGGACGATCCGGCCTATGACCTGGGACAGGGGGCGGGCTTCTATGTCGACGCGACCGAGGCACCGTGGGCGGCGCATTTCCGTATGGAAAGCTATGTCACCGGCGAGCTGATCGCGCTGATCGACGCCGAATTTCCGACGACGAAGGTGCGCGGGATCAGCGGCCATTCGATGGGCGGGCATGGGGCGCTGACGCTGGCGCTACGCCATCCGGAGCTGTTCCAGAGCGTGTCGGCCTTCGCGCCGATCGCCTCACCGACGCGGTGTCCGTGGGGGGAGAAGGCACTGGGGGCCTATCTGGGCGCGGACCGGAAGGCCTGGGCCGGACATGACGCCGCCTTGCTGATTGAAGCCGGGACGGCGCATGGCGTCTATGACGACATCCTGATCGATCAGGGCGACGCGGACCCGTTTCTGACGGCGCAGCTGAAGCCCGAACTGCTGGCCGAAGCGGCCAAGGCGTCGGGGCAGAAGATCACCCTGCGGATGCAGCCGGGCTACGACCACTCCTATTTCTTCATGGCCAGTTTCATCGCCGACCATGTGGCCTTCCACGCGAAAAGGCTTAAGGCCTGACTCATGACCGACGCTTCCGACGCCGCCCATGACGACCTGTTCGCCGCCCTGTGCAAGGAGGTCGGCTTCTGCCTGCATCCCAAGGGGGAGAAGCGGGTCAAGGCGGCGCTGCCGAACGGCCTGGATGCGGCGGTTCGGGCGGTGTTCGACGCCGAGGGCGTGGATTTCGCCTCTTCGACCGGCGACCTGCGCCGGGCCGTGCGCGACTGCCTGAAGGCCAATCTGCCGGATACTCAGCCGTAGGGGGAGGGGCCGTCGGAAGGGCGGTGGAGGGGGCTTGCCTCCTCCGCCGGCGTCCAGGACAGGCCCCCTCCACCGCGACGCGATGCCCCACCCCCAGCGGGGAGGAAAGGGAACGAATTCGGCCTGTCCGGCTTGGGTTCGACGAACGGGCACCTAGATACGGGCTCCCCGAAACTCGTCGAAGGAGCCTCCCATGGCCTTTACGCTTCCGCCCCTCCCGTATGCCTATGACGCGCTGGAGCCGGCCATCGACAAGGAGACGATGACCTTCCACCACGACAAGCACCATCAGGCCTATGTCGACAATCTGAACAAGGCGGTCGACGCCGACAGCAGCCTGCAGGGCAAGTCACTGGAAGAGCTGTTCGCCAACATCTCCAAGGCCCCCAAGGCCGTGCGCAACAACGGCGGCGGGCACTGGAACCACAGCCTGTTCTGGGAGCTGCTGGCCCCCGTCGGCAAGACCGGCGAGCCCTCGGCGGAGCTCAAGGCCGCCATCGACCGCGATCTCGGCGGGATGGACACGTTCAAGACCGATTTCAACGCCGCTGGTGCCGGCCAGTTCGGCTCGGGCTGGGCCTGGCTGATCGTGCAGGACGGCAAGCTGAAGGTCACCTCGACCGCCAATCAGGACAATCCGCTGATGGACGTGGCCGAGGAAAAGGGTGCCGTGGTGCTGGCCGCCGACGTCTGGGAGCACGCCTATTATCTGAAATACCAGAACCGTCGCCCGGATTACCTGAAGGCCTTCTGGACGGTGGTGAACTGGGACAAGGCCAACGAACTGTTTGCGGCGGCCTGAGTCGCCGGGAGCCTTGACGAATGGGGGCGCGCCCGTCATAAGCCCGCCCTTCACGCCGCCGGCTCGCCGCGCTGCGTGATCCACTACGGACGATGCGTGGACCGCCGTTGAGATCGTCTCTCCATCTGGGGAGGGACCGGGCCGCATCATGAAGAAGAGATACGAATGTCCAAGCGCCATAGCGCCAAGTACAAACTCGACCGGGTCATGGGTGAAAACCTGTGGGGTCGCGCCAAGTCTCCCGTCAACAAACGCTCCTACGGCCCCGGCCAGCACGGTCAGCGCCGCAAGCAGAAGGTCTCTGACTTCGGCCTGCAGCTGAAGGCCAAGCAGAAGCTGAAGGGCTATTACGGCAACATCACCGAGAAGCAGTTCTCGGCGACGTACGAAGAAGCCTCGCGCCGCAAGGGCAACAGCTCCGAGAACCTGATCGGCCTGCTGGAATCGCGCCTGGACGCCATCGTCTACCGCGCCAAATTCGTCCCGACCGTCTGGGCCGCCCGTCAGTTCGTCAGCCACGGCCACGTGACCGTTGACGGCAAGAAGGTCGACATCGCCTCCTATCGCGTGAAGCCGGGTCAGGTCATCGAGGTCAAGGAGAAGTCTCGCTCGATGGCGCTGGTGATCGAAGCCCAGCAGTCCTCGGAACGTGATGTGCCCGACTACCACGAGTTGGGCGACCGCGGCTTCTCGGTCCGCTTCGTCCGCGTGCCGGAACTGGCCGACGTGCCGTTCCCGGTGAAGATGGAGCCGAACCTGGTCGTGGAATACTACTCCTCGTAAGGGGCGCTAGCGCTCGCTCGCTGCTTGAGCGCTGAACGAAAGAGCGAAAACAAGGGGCCCCGGAGCGATCCGGGGCCCTTTCTACATTCCGCGACGACGGGTTTCCCTCGTTGGCGAACGGGCGCACATTGGACGTGTTCGGGATTTCGGCGCGGGAGGCCGGGAATGAAGAGGACTGTCATGCTGACCGGGGCCGTGGCGCTGGCCACGCTGTCGTCGGGATGCGCGCTGATGGACCGCTTCGGCCGCGAGGAGCCTGTGTCCATGGCCGAGGCACCCGGACAGATCGAGCCGGTTCACGCCGCAGCGATCGTTCAGGACCAGGCGGTGTTCTGGGTCAGTTCGAACGGCTGCACCCAGAAATCGGACCTGACGCCCTTCGTCCGCCGGGCCGGCGACGAATCCATCATCACCCTGCGCCGGATCAAGGAAGACCGCTGTCTTGAGCCGCGCGACGAGGGCGTGGAGATGCGCTGGAGCTTCCAGGAGATGGGTCTGGCACCCGGAAGTCGCGTCTCGGTCGAGAACCCCTTCCAGCTGCCGCGCGGCTAGGGCCTAGCGGCGCTCGAAGGCGGGCAACATATCAGCGGGAATGCGGTGCGGCCGCATGGTCGTCGCATCGACCAGCACCCATTCGGAGACGCCCTGGGCGCACAGCCGGCCCTCGCCGTCCTCAATCCGGACATGGCGGTTGAAGCGCGGCCCTTGCGGGTCGCCGACCCATGTTCGGGCGACGACGCCGGACGCCTCAGGCGGCAGTGGGCGGAAATAGTCGATCTCGTGTCGTGTCGCGACCCAGGACCAGCGCGCCCGGGTCGCGGCGTCGAAGCGGGCGTTCCAGTGGGCCGTGCCGGCGTCCTGAAGCCAGCCCACATAGACGACATTATTGACGTGGCCGTTGTCGTCGATGTGTTCGGGCCGGACCTCAAGCGGGACGACGAAGATCTCGCGGTCGGTCCTCGGCTCGAGCTGGGCCCTGGCCATCAGGCGTCGGCTTCGCCGAGCGGCACGCCCTTGTCGACCAGCAGGGTCTGGAGCTCGCCGGCGTTGAACATCTCGCGCACGATGTCCGATCCCCCCACAAATTCGCCCTTCACATAGAGCTGGGGGATGGTCGGCCAGTCGCTGAAGGACTTGATGCCGTCGCGCAGGCCTTCATCCTGAAGCACGTCGACGCCGACGAAGGACGCGCCGACGTGGTCGAGGATCTGCACCGCCAGCGAAGAGAAGCCGCAACGCGGGGCGTCCGGCGTGCCCTTCATGAACAGGACGACGTCGTGGCCTTTCACTGTATCGGCGATGAAGGTGTGGACGGGATTGGCGACGGCTTGATCGGTCACTGGAACGGGCCTTTCGGTGAAGGCCGTGAGCTAGGAGGCCGAAGTGGCCGGGTCAAGGCGCCGGAACGACTCAAGCGGCCTTGGCCCCGGCGACTCGAGCCATCTCGATCTGCGCGGCGAGGCCCGGCGGCATGTCGCGGTCGGGCACCATCGCCAGCATATTCAGCCGTTCCAGGTCGCTGGCCCGGATCAGCACGCTGGACACCGACGGGTCGGTCAGGGCGTAGGCGAGGCAAATGGCCTCGGCCGGCCAGTTGTTGGTGCGGTGGAGGAAGGCGAAGGTGCCGGCGTGGGCCAGCGGATCGGCGTGTGACTTCGAACCGCCGAAACCGAACAGGCCCTTTTTGGGTTGATGCACGGCCGCGGCCTTCTTCGCCGTGTCCAGGCTGTCCGGGAAATAGTCGTAGACGAAGATGGCCATGTCCGCCTCGCGCGCGGCGCGCAGGCGGGACCGGATCTGCCACGGCGAGTTGACGTGGAGCGGGGTGATCAGGACATCGAAGGCACCCGTCGAAACATAGGTGTCCATCACCTCGCCTTCGCCAGAGATGCCCAGCAGTCGGACGCGTTCGGTGGCGCGGAGAGCTTTGAGGGCACCCAAGGTGGATTGCGGCAGCTCATGGTCGGCGGGTTCGTCCAGAACTGCCAGGTCGAACCAGCCGAGGCCGGAGATGCCGAGTGCGCGGTCGATCGCCGAGGTGATGCCTTCAGCGGAAAAGTCGCGGTCGGAGCCGCGGCGACCGTCGCCGGCACCGAGGGTCAGGGCGACCTGTACCAGCTTGCGGTCGACGTGCTTCAGGGCCTGGCCGAGCACCTCGGCCAGCACGGGATCGGCGGTTTCCAGCCGGTAGCTGTTGATGCCGGCTTCCAGCGCCGAATAGATCAACTCGCGGCCGGCGTCCGGACCGTGGGCGATGTCGCGGGGACCGAGGCTGAGGGTCAGGGCCGAGACAGCCTGGCCGGCCTGGCCGAAGGGACGGTAACGCATGGTCAGCCTCCTGCCGGCGCCGAGGTTTCGAGCGCCAACGCGTGCAGTTCGCCGCCCATCTTGCCCTTCAGCGCCGCATAGACGAGCTGGTGCTGGCGGACCCGCGGCAGACCGGCGAAGGCCGACGACACGATGCGCGCGCGATAGTGGTCGCCGTCGCCGGCCAGATCGTCGATCACGATCTCGGCGTCGGGAAAGGCTTCGGTCAGATGGCTGCGAAGCTCTTCGACAGGCATGGGCATGGAACGGGCGGTCTCCGGATTCGCCGTTGAGAATGCCTCGTAAACCTTAATGGCTGGCTACGCCCGGCGGGGAATGCTTCAGGCCGAGAGACGCTCAAGCAAGACGACCGTCTCGCCCTTGTAGGCGGTTTCGACATAGGGCGTGAAACCGGTCCTTTTCGCCAGCGCCAGCGAGGGCTCATTGTCCGGAGAGATCATGCAGACCGTGCGTCGGGCGTTCAGCGCGTCGTCGCACCATGCAAGGGCCGCGGACACCGCCTCGACGGCGAAACCCTTGCCCTGGAAGCGCGGGTTCACGCCCCAGCCCAGCTCGGGCGCGTCAAAGGCCGGTTCGAGGGTCCGGTGGAAATCGAGCACGCCGACCCCGCCGACATGCTCGCCGGTGTCCTTGAGCCGCACGGTCCAGTTGCCGTGGCCGAGGGCCTCCCAGTGGCCGATGTCACGCAGTACGCGAAACCAGGCGTCCTCGCCCGAGAGCGGTTCCGGGACGATGTGCCGGACAAAATCGGCGTCGGCCCAAAGCTTTCGCAGATCGTCATAGTCGGAGATCGCGACGGGGGTCAGGATCAGACGTTCGGTAATCAGGATCGTCATGGGGCCTCGAACAGGGCGCTGGGCTGGAGCGCGAATCTAGCGGGGTGCCCGGGCCTGTCCAGCCTTCAGCGCGGCACCGTTCACATCAGCCCCAGTTGCTTGAAGCTGGCCACGCCGTCGCGGCCGACGATCAGGTGATCGTGGACGGAGAGGTCGAGGGCGCGGGCGGCCTCGATGACCTGACGGGTCATCTCGATGTCGGGACGCGACGGGGTCGGGTCGCCGGACGGATGGTTGTGGACGATGATCATCGACTTGGCCGACAGCTCCAGCGCCCGGCGCACGACCTCGCGGGGATAGACCGGAGCATGATCGACGGTGCCGCGATTCTGGATTTCGTCGAGGATCAGCTGATTGCGGTTGTCGAGATACAGCACCCGAAATTGCTCGCGCGGTTCGTGCTGGAGCGACAGGCGGACATAGGCGAGCAGGGCGGTCCATGAGGAGATGACGGTGCGCTTGCTGGCCTCCTCCTTCGTCACCCGGCGGGCGACCTCGTGCAGGGCGGCGATGTCGAGGGCGGTCTCGGCACCGATCCCTTTCATCCGCCCTCGCGCATCCTCGGCCTTGACGGTCATCAGGTCTTCGACGGAGGCACCGAGGACGGCGGCGAGGGAGCCGAAGCGCGCCAGCAGGGCCTTGGCGATCGGCTTGACGTCGCCCTGCGGCTGGCTGCGGAACAGGAAGAGTTCGAGCAGCTCGTAGTCGGGGAGGTGGTGGAGGCCGGCACCCCGGGCGCGCTCGCGCAGCCGCTCGCGGTGGCCGGAAAGACCGGGACCCCTTGGCGGGACCGCCTCCGTGAAGGGCTGTGTAGGGCGGCGCACGACCGGAGCGGGGAAGGACAGCACTGCGGACATGGCGGCCTCCGAACAGGAACGGAGGCACGATGACAGAACAGAAAGAGAACGTCCAGTCAGGCCGGACTCAACATACCGCTCAGAACTTGGGGCGGAAAATCCCCGCCGGGCTGGCGCTGAACAGTTCGACGCCGTCCTCGGTCACGCCACAGCTGTGCTCGCACTGGGACGAGAGGGATTTGTCGCGGGTCACGGCGGTCCAGCCGTCGGACAGAACCTTCACGTGCGGCTTGCCCAGGTTCACCATCGGCTCGACGGTGAAGAACATGCCGGCTTTCAGGACCGCGCCCTCGCCGCGACGGCCGTAGTGCAGGACGTTGGGGCTGTCGTGGAACAGCCGGCCGATGCCGTGGCCGCAGAAGTCGCGGACGACGGACATGCGGTTGGTCTCGACCACCTGCTGGATGGCATAGCCGATGTCGCCGAAGGTGTTGCCCGGCTTGATCTGGGCCAGGCCCGCCTCAAGCGAGTCATAGGTGACGTCGATCAGCTTCTTCGCCCGGGCGTTGATGTTTCCGACCGCATACATGCGGCTCGAGTCGCCGTGCCAGCCGTCGACGATGACGGTGTGGTCGATGTTGACGATGTCGCCGTCCTTCAGAACCTTGTCGCCGGGGATGCCGTGGCAGACGACGTGGTTGATCGAGGTGCAGACGGTCTTCTCATAGCCCTTGTAGCCGAGGCAGGCGGGCAGGGCTCCGTGGTCGAGAGTGAACTCGCGGATGCGGTCGTCGATCTCGCCCGTGGTCACGCCGGGGATCACTAACGGGGTGATCATGTCCAGCGCCTCGGCCACCAGACGTCCGGCGGCGCGCATGCCTTCCCAGGCTTCCTCGTCCTCGTGGACGCGGATCTCGTGGGTGCGGAGGAAGGCGTCGCTGTCCAGTTCGGGGGTCTCGTACATCGGGAGCTTTCGGGAGGCGGGTCGCGTGGGCAGGCTCTGAGGTGGGAGACTATAGCACAAACCTCAAGGCGTAGTTGCGGCGCGCCGATGCGTGGGATGGGTTATGCAGGGCTATGACCGACGCCTCCCCTACCGCCGCCGTCCTGATCATCGGCGATGAAGTCCTGTCCGGCCGGACGCAGGACACCAATCTGAACACGATCGCGCGGTTCCTGACGGCGCTGGGGATCGACCTGATGGAGGCGCGGACGGTCGGGGACCGGACCGAGCAGATCGTCGACAATCTGAACGCCCTGCGGACCGCTCACGACTATGTCTTCACCACCGGCGGCATCGGGCCGACGCATGATGACATCACGGCGGACGCGGTGGCGCAGGCGTTCGGCGTGGCCCTGCCGGAGCATCCGGAGGCGGTGACGATCCTCGAGAGACGCTATGGGCCGAATGAGTTCAATGCTGCGCGGCGGCGGATGGCGCGGATTCCGGCGGGCGGGATGCTGATCGCCAATCCGGTGACGGACGCGCCGGGGTTCCAGATCGGCAACGTCTTCGTCATGGCCGGCGTCCCGAAGATCATGACGGCGATGCTGGAGGATGTGGCCCCACGCCTGCGGAAGGGCGCGGTGGTGCATTCGAGGACCGTGCGGGTGACTGGCGTGGGCGAGGGCGATGTGGCGGACATCCTGACCGCGGCATCGCGGGCGGAGCGGGAGATCAGCTTCGGCAGCTATCCGTTCGGTCACGGCTCGGTCGGCGAGATGGGGACCCAGCTGGTGGTGCGCGGGCGGGATGAAGCGCGGGTGGAGACGGCGGTCGAGCGGTTGCTGGCCGACCTCGCCGGAGCCGGGATCAGCGCGGCGCGGGCCTAGGCCCCGGCTCGTCCGGAGAAGGCGTCGGCCACGGCCTGGAAGGCGGGATTGGCGCGTCCCTGTGCGTCCAGCAGCAAGGGGCTGTCCTTGCTACGGCCTTCGCGGACCAGCCAGCTATCTATGTCGCGCAGGCCCCAGGTGGTGAAGGCGTAACGCTGGCGCTCGGGCAGGGCCATGAAGGCCTCGGCCAGTTCGCCGACGCGGGCGACCTGCTGGGCGCGCTTTGCGTTGAGCGATCGCAGGTCGGGCATACGTCCCTCGCGCTGCATCGGGAAGTCGAGCTCGGAGACGTGGATCGGCAGACCCAGCGAGGCGGCGTCGCGGAAGAAGTTGGTGATGTTCCCGGCGGGGATCTCGATGCTGAGGTGCGACTGGGTGCCAATGCCGCCGATGGGCGCGCCCAATTTCAGCAACCGCTCGACCAGCCGCAGGAAGGTCGCGCCCTTGGCCGGGATGTTCTCGAGATTGTATTCGTTCAGGAACAGGACGGCGTCGGGATCTGCGGCCCGGGCCTGTTCGAAGGCGCGGACCATGTAGCCGTCCATGCCAAGGGCGCGGCTCCAGTGGCAGACACGCAGGCCGTCGCCGTCCTCGGCCACGGGTTCATTGACCACGTCCCAACCGGCCATCTGGCCGCGATACCGTCCGGCGAAGGTGGCGATGTAGCGGTCGAACTCGGCGGCGAAGCGGGCGCGGGGCACGGTCGCATCATCGAAGACGTCGGCACCCTGCGCATACCAGATCAGGGTGTGGCCGTGGACGCGCAGGCCGTTGTCGCGGGCGAAGGCGACGACGCGATCCGACGGCTCGAAGTCGTAGGCGAAGCCGGGGCCGAGCGTTCGCTCCATCTTCTGTTCCCACTCGGGCGTCAGCTGGGAACAATGGCGAAGGGTCTGCTCGATCCAGTCCGCCTGATCGAGCTGCCAGGTCATGCCGGTGGCACCGAACGGGCAGGGAGCGATGGATTTCAACGGCGGGGGGACGGGACCCGGCGCGCCCTGGGCGGAGGCGGATCGGTCGCCACAGGCGGCCAGCGCGATCGGCGCGGCGAGGACGGCGCGGCGGTTCAGGTTGAAGGCGTCAGCCGGCACGGCGCCGCAGGCCCAGTTCGTCAAAGGCGGCGGTCTCACGCTTGCCGGCGGCGATCAGGCGGTTCAGGCGGGTGGTTTCGGCGACGTGCTCAAACTTCTTGAGTTCCTCGAAGGCGCCGGTCAGGGCGTCGCGGGCCCCGTCCTCTTCGGTGCCGATCTCAGATATGTCGGCCTCGGCGGCGGTCTTGCGCAGCTTCCAGCCGTTCAGATAGGCCTGCAGCAGCATGGCGGCCTCGCCGTCATCCCGCGCGCGCTCCTGTTCGATTTCAGCCTCGGCTTCCAGCACGGCGACGCGCATCTCGGCGGAGGCGCGGCGGGCGGTGATCTCGGCGAGGCGCTTCTGCAGCGTCTCGACCTCATAGTTGGAGATGCGGATCAGGGATTGGGCCCATGCGGTCATGTTGCGTCTCCGGTCATTGCACCATTCCCTGGTTCAGAATGGTTTCCAGACGGTCAAAGGAATCGGCCAGCCGCGTCACGTCATGGTGATCCTGGCCGAGGAAGGCTTCAAGGGCCGGGTTCAGGGCGATGGCGCGGTCGACGATGGGGTCGGCGCCGGTGCGATAGGCCCCGATCTTGATCAGTTCTTCCATGTTGGCATAGGCCGACAGGCACTGGCGGGCGCGCTTGTTCAGCTCGCGCTCGGGCGGGGTCTGGCAGCCCGGCAGGGTGCGGCTGACGGATTTCAGCACGTCGATGGCCGGGAAGCGGCCGCGCTCGGCGATCTTGCGGTCCATGACGATGTGGCCGTCGAGAATGCCTCGCACGGCGTCGGCGATGGGCTCGTCATGGTCGCCGCCGTCCACCAGCACGGTGAACAGGGCGGTGATCGGCCCGGCTGTGGTGCCGTCGGGCCGGACCGGGCCCGGCCCGGCGCGCTCCAGCAGCTTGGGCAGTTCGGTGAAGACGGTGGGGGTATAGCCCTTGGTGGTCGGCCTGATCGGCGAACGGGGTCGGGAGGTCCGGGAATTCATCGAAGAGACCCTGGGCGAAGAGGGCCTGCGCCGCGCCATCGTCGTGGTCGCCACCAGTGACGAGCCGGCCCTGAAACGGCGTCAGGCCGCCTATATGACAATGGCCATCAGCGAATATCTGCGCGATCAGGACCTCGAGGTCCTGTGCCTGATGGACTCGGTCACCCGTTTCGCCATGGCCCAGCGCGAGATCGGCCTGGCCGCAGGCGAGCCGCCGACCACCAAGGGCTATACCCCCACCTTCTTCACTGAACTGCCCAAGCTGCTGGAGCGCGCCGGGCCGGGCCCGGTCCGGCCCGACGGCACCACAGCCGGGCCGATCACGGCCCTGTTCACCGTGCTGGTGGACGGGGGGGACCATGATGAGCCGATCGCCGATGCCGTGCGCGGTATCCTGGACGGCCACATCGTCATGGACCGCAAGATCGCCGAGCGAGGGCGTTTCCCCGCCATCGATGTGCTGAAATCCGTCAGCCGCACCCTGCCCGCCTGTCAAACGCCGCCCGAGCGCGAGCTGAACAAGCGCGCCCGTCAGTGCCTGAGCGCCTATGCCAATATGGAAGAGCTGATCAAGATCGGG
>JBBQOK010000083.1:0-11250 GCA_038330765.1 Caulobacterales bacterium
CCGGCGTCCCGCAACGATCACACCCGCCGCACGTGGTTGGCCCTGGCGCCAGACGCCCTCCCCCGCGACGGGATGCGAGAAGTGTGCGCCCGTTTCCAGATGTGCACAGAACAGGAGGTTGAGAAAAGCGGAAGGGGTTGAGATCGCAGAGGTTCTTGCGCTGAACCCGACTATAGATTCCCGAATAGCCAGCACAGCGTCACGGGCCCCGCTTTCGTCATCCCGGGGCAAGCGGCGCAGCCCCGGGATGATGAAAGTAGGTAAGGCTGAGCTCCACCCCCGAAGGGGAGAAGGAACAGTAGTCGGTTACGGCCGGCCCACCACGGCATCGACGGAGTTGGTGGTGACCGGGTGATAGCCGGGGCGGGCCCGGGCGTAGAGGCGGGTGGCGATGGGGCGGCCCCAGTCGCCTTCGGCCCACAGGCTGGTGAACAGCGGCAGGACAAATTTGCGCCGGCCCATGGTGGTGAGGAATTTCTCCAGCGTCGGCACGGCGGGCTGATAGCGGTGCTGGACCGCGATCTGGAGCCAGGCGAAGACGATCTCGGCATTGCCTTCCTGACGCAGGTTCAGGGTGGTCTCGAGGTCGGCCAACTGGGCGGCGGTGAGCCAGTCGGCGCCAGCTTGCAGGCCGTCCGGACGCCAGGCGAGGAAGCGCTGGCGCTCCTGCGTCGACCAGCCGGACCATTGAATGGCAGAGGCCGGGCCCTGATCGACGAAGAAGGCGCGGGCGGCGGCGTCGACAGGGACGAAAGCACCCGACACCGGGGGGACCCAGTTTGACGGCATGCCGGGCTGGTAGATCCAGGCGTCCATCATCAGCTGACGCTCGAGGTCCGGCGTGGTGACGAGATGGGTGCGGATGTCGACGAGGAAGCGTTCGGTGGTCATGGGGCGGAAGGCGTTGCGCTCGAAATAGCCCTTCAGCCAGGCGTCGAAACGCTCGCGGCCGACGATGCGTTCGATGGTGCGCAGGAATCCGGCACCCTTCTCATAGGCGATGTCGGTCAGGCCCTCGTCGGGGTCGCGACCGGCCAGGTCGAGCTTGAGCCGGGTGTCGGCGGGCGGCAGATCGGCGAGAGTGGACTGCAGGTCGCCCCAGCCAAGAGACTTGAGCATCAGGGCCCGCTCGGGACCGTAGACGGCCTCCATGATCCGGTTCTCGAAATAGACGGTGAAGCCCTCGTTGAGCCAGAAATCGGCCCAGGTGGCGTTGGTGACGAGGTTGCCGGACCAGGAGTGGGCCAGCTCGTGCGCGACCAGCGAGACCAGCGAACGGTCGCCGGCAATGATGGTCGGGGTGGCGAAGGTCAGGCGGGGATTCTCCATCCCGCCGAACGGGAAGGACGGCGGCAGCACGAGGATGTCGTAGCGGCCCCAGCGGTAGGGGCCGTAGAGCTGCTCGGCCACGTCGACCATCTCGGCGGTCGGGATCAGCTCGTCATGGGCGGCGGCGAGCATCGACGGCTCGGTCCAGACGCCGGTGCGTTCGTCGATGGCCTGGAAGGCCACGTCGCCGACGCCGATCGCGATCAGATAGGGCGGCACCGGATTGGGCTCGCGGAAGCGCCAGGCGGTGCGGCCGGGACCGGCCGGTTCGCCGCCGCCGACGGCCTCGGCGCTCATCACCGCCTTGAGGTCGGAGGGGGCGGTGATGCGGGCGTCCCAGGTCTGGCGGATGCCGGGGCTGTCCTGGGTCGGAACCCAGGTGCGGGTCAGGATCGCCTGGCCCTGGCTGAACATATAAGGCTGGTCGCCGCCGGCGGTCTGGGCCGGGGTCAGCCACTGCAGGGCGGCGGCGTCGGGGCGGGTGGCGTAGTGGATGACGATCCGACGCCGTTCGCCGACGCCGAAGGCCGGGAAGCGGACGGTCATCGACTGGCCGAGGATGGGGTCATCGCCGCCGATCTGGAACTGCAGCGGCGCGCCGCGGCTGTCGCGGACCGACTGGATGTCGAGGTTGCGGACGTCGAGGATGATCTCGGTCGCGCCCGGCTCGGCGGTGATGTCGAGCGCGGCCGTGCCCGTCAGGGTCTTCGCCTCGAAGTCGGTGGCGAGGTCGAGGGCGACGTGGTTGACGCGGGCGATCTCGGGCCGGGCGTAAGAGTGGATGTCGCGGACATAGTCGACCGGCGCGGTGGCGATGATGGGGACCGGCGGCAGGTCGGAGCCTGACAGGGGCATAATGGCGCAGCCTCCCACGGCAGCGGCGAGGGCGAGGGTGGAAACGAGACCGAGCGTGCGGATCATCGGGGGCGTCCTTGTACGGTGTTGGCGGGACAACGCCCCGACACGCCCGAAAGATCAACCCCTCGCGGGCACCGGATGCCGGTGGCGCGCCTTGAACAGCCGGCCGCGCTCGGCGACCAGCACGAAGCCGAGGGCGGACAGGCCCATCGTGGCCATGCCCAGGGCCATGGGGGCGACGGAGCCGTTGAACTGCTGGCCAATCAGGAAGCCGAGGGTCGAGCCGGCGGTGGTCGAGATGAAGCCCTGGGCCGAGGAGGCGGTGCCGGCGATATGGCCCATCGGCTCCATGGCCATGGAGCCGAAATTGCCGGCGATCAGGCCGAAGCAGACCATGGTCAGGCCCTGCAGGACGGCGACGGTCCAGATGGTCTCGTATCCGGCCAGGGTCACGGCCGAGTGGATCACGGCCATGGTGATGAAGCCGAGCAGGGCGGTGTGCGAGATCAGCCGCGAGCCGAGCCGTTCGACCAGCCGGGCGTTGAGCAGGGAGGCGACCGCGATGCCGCCGGCGACGAAGGCGAAGACGGTGGTGAACAGCTGGGGCGCCTGGAAGACATCGAAGAAGATCTGCTGGCTGGAGTTGATGAAGCCGAACAGCGCTCCGGTGATGCAGGTCATGGCCAGGGTGTAGCCGATCGACTGGCGGTTGGTGACGGCCTCGCGGAAGGCACCGGCGATGCGGCCGACCTGGATGGGCATCCGGTCGTCGGCATGCAGGGTCTCGGGCAGCCGGAGGGCCGCCCACAACATGAAGGCCCCGCCGGCGACGGCGAGGACGCCGAAGATCCACGGCCACGGGGCCACCGTCAGGACCAGCTGGCCCAGCGTCGGGGCGAGGATCGGCACGCCGAGGAAGACGAGGAAGCTGAGCGACATGACCCGCGCCATGGTCCGCCCGCTGTAGCGGTCACGCACGATCGACACCGCCAGCACCCTGAGCGCCGCCGCGCCGAGGCCGGTGCCGATGCGGGCCGCGATCAGCAGCTCGAAACTGGGGGCGAAGGCGGCCAGCACGCTGAACAGGACATAGAGCGACAGGCCGATCATCAGCACCGGCTTGCGGCCGTAGCGGTCGGCCAGCGGGCCGTAGATCAGCTGGGCCACGCCGAAGCCGAGCAGATAGGCGGTGATGATCCACTGGCGGCTGTTCTCGGCCACCACCCCAAGGGCCTCGCCGATGGCGGGCAGGGCCGGCAGCATGGCGTCGATGGCCAGCGCGTTCAGCGCCATCATCATGGCGATCAGGGCGACGAACTCGGGAAAACCCGGCCCCTTGAAGGCCGGCGTTGCGTCGTCGATGGCGGGCGATGTCATCCGGGGCAGATGGTGCCAAGCCCCCGGGGCGCAACCACGCCCCGACGAAATAGCGGTTCTGAAACGCGAGTTGACCCGTTGATTTCCTCGGGCCGTGGCGCCAGTCCTTGATCGAGGAGCGCCCATGACCGACTTCCCCGTGACCGTGTTTCACAACCCCGCCTGCGGCACGTCGCGCAATGTGCTGGCCATGGTCGAGGCGGCCGGCTATCGGCCTGAAGTGGTCGAATATCTGAAGGCGGGCTGGGGCGCGGAGCAGCTGAAGGCGCTGTTCGCCGAGGCTGGGCTGACGCCGCGCGAGGCGCTGCGCGAAAAGGGTTCGCCGGCGGAGGCCCTGGGCTTGCTGGAGCCGGGCGTGGAAGAGGACGCGATCCTTTCGGCCATGGTCGAGCATCCGGTGCTGGTGAACCGGCCTATCGTGAGGACGCCGAAAGGCACGGCCCTGTGCCGGCCGTCGGAGGCGGTCTTCGACCTGCTGGAGCGGACGCCTGAGCGCTTCGTCAAGGCGGACGGCGGGGTCGTGAAGATCTGAGCCTCAGGCCGGGTCGGCGGACCGGTGGCGCGCCGGGACGATGCCGTGGCGGGGTCAGGCCAGGTCGTAGCGGTCGGCGTTCATGACCTTCGTCCAGGCGGCCACGAAGTCGCGCACGAATTTCCCGCCCGCATCGCTGGCGGCATAGACCTCGGACAGGGCGCGGAGCTGCGAGTTGGAGCCGAAGACCAGGTCAGTGCGGGTGGCGGTCCATTTCTCCTGATCGGTCTTGCGGCAGGTACCGACGAAGACCTCGTCGCCGCGGTCGTCGACCTGTTTCCACGCCGTGCCCATGTCGAGCAGGTTGACGAAGAAGTCGTTGGTCAGCCGGCCGGGCCGGTCGGTGAAGACGCCGTGCTTCGATCCGCCGGTGTTGGCACCGAGCACGCGCAGCCCGCCGACCAGCACGGTCATCTGCGGCGCGCTCAGCCGCAGCAGCTGGGCGCGGTCGATCAGCAGCTCCTCGGTCGGGACGCTGAACCGGACCTGCAGATAGTTGCGGAAGCCGTCGGCCTTGGGCTCCAGCACGTCGAAGCCGTCCGCGTCGGTCTGGTCCGCCGAGGCGTCGGTGCGGCCGGGGGTGAAGGGGACCTCGACGTCGTGGCCGGCATCCTTCGCCGCCTTCTCGACCGCCGCCGAGCCGCCGAGCACGATCAGGTCGGCGATCGAGACCGTGCCGCCGAAGCTGGTCCGGATGTCTTCATAGACCTTGAGAACCCGGGCCAGCTGCGCCGGGTCGTTGACCGCCCAGTCCTTCTGCGGGGCCAGGCGGATGCGGGCGCCGTTGGCTCCACCCCGGTGGTCGGAACCGCGCCAGGTCGAGGCCGAGGCCCAGGCCGTGGCGACCAGTTCGGCGACGCCGAGGCCCGAGGCGAGGATCGTCTGCTTCAGCGCCTTGATGTCGGCGGCACCGATCACCGGCCCCGGGCGTGCGGGGATCGGGTCCTGCCAGATCAGGTCCTCGGCCGGGACGTCGGGGCCGAGGTAGCGGACCTTCGGGCCCATATCGCGGTGGCACAGCTTGAACCAGGCGCGGGCGAAGGCATCGGCGAACTGATCCGGATGATTCCGGAACCGCTCGGAGATCCGGCGGTAGGACGGGTCGACCTTCATCGCCATGTCGGCGGTGGTCATCATGGTCGGCACGCGGCGGTCGGGGCTGTGGGCACCGGGGGCCAGGTCCTCGGGCTTCTGGTTGATCGGCTGCCACTGTTTGGCACCCGCGGGGCTGCGGACCAGCTCGTACTCATAGTCGAGCAGCATGTGGAAATACTCTTCGTCCCACCGGGTCGGATGCGGCGTCCAGGCCCCCTCGATGCCGCTGGTGATGGTGTGGTCGCCGAGGCCGCTTTCATGGGTGCTGGCCCAACCGAAGCCCTGCTGGGCGATGTCGGAACCTTCGGGCTCCTTGCCGACCAGGGAGGCGTCGCCGGCGCCGTGAGCCTTGCCGAAAGTGTGGCCGCCGGCGGTGAGGGCGACTGTCTCCTCGTCGTTCATGCCCATGCGGGCGAAGGTTTCACGGATGTCCCGGGCCGACTGCAGCGCGTCAGGATTGCCGCCGGGGCCCTCCGGGTTGACGTAGATCAGGCCCATCTGGATCGCGGCGAGCGGATTCTCCAGCACCATCTCCTGGTCCGGCTGGATACGGGTCTGGTTGTCAGCATGGCCGACCCATTGTTCCTCGGTGCCCCAGTAGATGTCCTTCCCGGGCTCCCAGACGTCGGCACGGCCGCCGCCGAAACCGAACACCGGCCCGCCCATCGACTCGATGGCCATGTTGCCGGCCATGATCATCAGGTCAGCCCACGACAGTTTCGCTCCATACTTTTGTTTGATCGGCCACAGCAGGCGGCGGGCCTTGTCGAGGTTGCCGTTGTCCGGCCAGCTGTTGAGGGGGGCGAACCGCTGCGAGCCGGACGAGGCCCCGCCGCGCCCGTCGCCGGTGCGGTAGGTGCCCGCGCTGTGCCAGGCCATGCGGATAAAGAAGGGACCGTAGTGGCCGTAGTCGGCCGGCCACCACGGCTGGCTGTCGGTCATCAGGGCGCGCAGGTCGCGTTTGACCGATGCGTAGTCGAGGGCATTGAACGCCGTGGCGTAGTCGAAGTCGGCTCCCATTGGATCGCCGCCGGCGCCGTTCTGGGGGAGGATATCGAGCGACAGCTGGTTCGGCCACCAGTCGCGATTGCTGCGACCCGTCAGGGACCGGAGCGCCGCGCCCTCCTTCGCCGGACAGTGAAGCGGGCTGCCCTTGTCGTGATCGTCCATGACGTCCTCCTGTGATCGCTCGGCAGACCGAGTCTAGGAGCCGCTGTCCGAAAGGGCCAATCGATAAACTTTGTGATTGGAACAAGAAAAAACTATCGCCTGGTGGAGGTGAGTCGAGGATGTCCGGCGTCGAGCGCTGGATATGGTGCGGGCGGCCGGGGTCGAACCGGCACTCCTTTCGGAACCGGATTTTGAGTCCGGCGCGTCTACCAGTTCCACCACGCCCGCACAGGCCGCCTGGGTCTATCGGCAGGCCGGACAGGTAGCGCGGGCGGCGGGGCGAGGCAATCGGCCCGGACCTGACCAGGCATGTTTTTGAGGCGGTCGGGCGATCAGATGCCTGCCGTCTCGAGCTGTTTCAACTCCCGTGCCGACGATGGAGATGACCCGCGCCACGGCCGCTTCGGCGTTGTCGCACGGGCGCCAGCACACATGCGAGGCGCTTCAGGTCGCTGTCGTCACATGACTGTCCGTGCCGCCGGCCAGGATGCGGCGGGCGCGGATGTACATCTCGGTCCGCTGGGCGACCACGAGGCCGACGGCCAACAGCATGAAGCCATCCTGCACGGCGATGACGTTCAGGCCCCATTCGGCGGCGTGTGGCTCGAGCAACGCGCTGAGGCCCCTGCGGCCCAGCATGAGGGCGACGATCAGGATCAGGCCGAGCGGCGACGCCTGGGCCTTGAGCACCCCGTCCGGCTCCCTGTGGATCACCACCATCTTGCCGCGCCACCAACCGGCCACGACGCCGAGCGCCAGACCCACGGCGAGGATGGCGAAGTCGACGGCGCGGAACGGGGCGTGGGCGGGATCGAAATAGATCGTGGCCCACATTCCAAAGCCGATCAGCACCACGACAATGGCGGGCACCACCCACATCCATTTCGGCCGGAGGGTGCGCGGCCTGCGATTTCGCAACAGCACGAGCGGCAGGACGACCGCCATGACAAGGAGCGGAATCAGTTGTTCGGTCGTCATCTGGCCGGCCCCGTGCGGCCGCCCCGGAACGGACGCGGACCTGTCGAAAGCTTAACCGCCCCGGCGCATCCGTAAAGCGCCGTCGCTGCCTCCTGAACCGACAAGGAGACGACGATGAAATTCAGGCATGCGATGACGGCGGTGATGGGCGGGTTGCTGCTGTCCTGCCAGGGACCGGCGGCGGTGCTGGCGCAGGAGGCGGCGGCCGTGGCCCGTCCGCCCGCGGCGATCACCGCCGCTCAATGTCAGCCCGGGGCGGAGTCGGCACTGAGGCCGACTGACGGGCGCGCCCGTCAATGATCGCCTCGTGATCGCCTAGGCCGGCCCGACCGTCTGCTCGATGGCACCGAAGATGGAGTGGTGCTGGTCGTCGAGCATCTCGATACGGACGGTGTCGCCGTGCTTGAGGAATTCGGTCTCGGCCTTGCCGCGCTGGATGGTCTCGACGGTGCGGACCTCGGCGATGCAGGAATAGCCGAGGCCGCCTTCGCTGACCGGCTTGCCCGGGCCGCCGCCGGCGTCGCGGTTTGAGACCGTGCCCGAGCCGATGATGGTCCCGGCACACAACGCGCGGGTTCTGGCGAGGTGGGCGATCAGGGTGCCGAAATCGAAGGTCATGTCGGTCCCGGCGTCGGCCTTGCCGAAATCGGCACCATTCAGCTGGACGTTCAGTTCCCCCTTCAGCTTGCCGTCGACCCAGCGGTCACCCAGCGCGCGCGGCGTGACGAACACCGGCGACAGGGCCGAGGCGGGCTTGGACTGGACGAAGCCGAACCCCTTGGCCAGTTCTGCCGGGATCAGGTTGCGCAGGGAGACATCATTGACCAGTCCGACCAGCCGGATGCAGTCCAAGGCCTCCGCGCGCGACACGCCTTGGGGCACGTCGCCGGTGACGACGACCACTTCGGCCTCGAGGTCGCAGCCCCAGCTTTCGTCCGCCAACGGAATGGGATCGCGCGGGGCGAGGAAGCCGTCGGAACCGCCCTGATACATCAGGGGATCGGTCCAGAAGCTGTCCGGCATTTCTGCGCCCCGGGCCTGACGCACCAGGGCGACGTGGTTCACATAGGCCGAGCCATCCGCCCACTGATAGGCGCGCGGCAGGGGCGAGGCGGCTTCGCGCTCATGGAAGCGACCGCGCGGCACGCCGCCGTGTTCAAGGCTTTCAGCCAGGGCCCGCAGATCGGGCTCGACCCGGTCCCAGTCGTCGAGCGCCGCCTGCAGGGTCGGGGCGATGAGGAAGGCGTCGGTGAACCAGGCGAGGTCACTGGAGACGAGAACGAGGCGACCGTCGCGGCCGTGTTTAAGCGAGGCGAGTTTCATGCCTCAAGGCTTAGACCATTTTTGCTGCAGGTCGAATCGCCCTGAATCCAAAAAATGGTCCGGCATCAAACTTGAGCGAAATCTGAGCCGGGCTGCAGGCGGTCCGACCCGGTCGAATTCGCTTCAGGCGTTCCCGGCGCGGGGAAACAGAGTGTCGTCAGTGATGGCCGCCGCCGTGGCTGAGGTGCGGGCGGCGCGGGCCCGGGTCGCACAGCTCGGCGATGACGGCGCGCATATCGTTCTCGCGCGCCGTGCGGTGGCGCCAGTAGTCGTTGAAGGCGGCGACGGCCAGGCGCAGGGAGTCATTGCGTTCCTGGGTCGTCATCGGCCGCTTGCCGGGTCTGGGCGGATGGGCCTGGGCCGACTGGGGGTGGACGGAGACGATGGTGACACTGGCGGCGGCGGCGGCCGCGGACGGCGCGGGGTTCTGGCCATCCTGGTCGTGCCCGTGTTTCTTGTCCTGCCCATGGGCGGCGGCGTGATCGGTGGTGGAATGGTGGTGGGATTTGTCCTCGACCTCACCCTTCAGGGCGACGTCCAGCGCCTTGACGCATCTGTTCAGATCGCCGCCGAAGGCCAGCGTCCGACCGAGACGGGCGCGCACGACGCGCTGCAATTCGGCCGCCCGGGCGGGCAGAGCGTCGGTATCGGCTTTCATCGCGTCCTTGGCGGCGTCGTCGATGGCGTCCCAGATCGCCGGCGCGGCGTCGCCCTTCCTCGAGCGGGCACCGCTGCCCATCAGCCAGCCGATCATCCCGGCCACGATCAGAGCCAGCAGGATGGCACCCCAGACGAAGGGGTCGGCACCGATCAGCAGGGGGGGATCGAGCGGGACGTTGGCCGGATCGGCGGTGGCGAATTCGGCGCCGTAGGTCATGCTGATCCCTGCTGGAGCGACCGCGGTTCGCGGACGGCGCATCTTGCCTCGCAGGCTCCGCTTGGCAACGGGAAAGGTTAACGCGGGCCCGAATCCCCTGACAGGCGAGTGGTCAGTCGGGGATCGTCAGCCGGGGGTGATCAACGCCTTGGCTTCAGCCCCCGTGCGGGCACCGACGTCCCGAACCTCGACCTCGACGGAGACGGAACCTTCCGGCGCATGGGCCCAGAGGTAGCGGCGCTCGATCTCGACCTCGCGGCCGGACGGGGCGAAGCCGGTGAAGCTGTCGCCCCACGGGGTGATGGATTTGATCTCGAGCCAGGCGAGGGCGCAGGCCGCGTCCAGCTCTTCCATGGCCATCAGCGAGAGTTCGTCGCGGGGATCGGGGGCTAGAGCCATCGGCGGACCCGGGCGCGGTAGGCCGCATATTCAGCACCGAATTTGGCGGACAGATAGCGCTCCTCGCGGGCGATCACCAGGCGGTCGACGACCCACAGGCAGGGGATCAGCAGGATCAGGACGAGAACGCTGTCCATGGCGACGGCCAGACCGGCGTAGGTGATGGCGAAGCCGAGGTAGATGGGATTGCGGCTGAAGCGGTAGAGGCCGCCGGTGGCCAGGCTGGTGGTCGGCTTCCACGGCTCGACGGCGGTGCCGAGGCGACGGAAATAGCCGGCGGCGGCCCCGTCCAGCAGCAGGCCGCCGATAATCAGGGGCAGGGAGACGGCGCGGCGGACCTGGGTCTCGAGGCCGAAGCCGAGGCTCAGCCAGCCGGCCAGCTCGGATCCGACGACGGCGGGGTTGGCGAAGCGGAAGATGACCCAGCCGAACAGCAGGAAGCCGATGTAGATCAGCGGCGGCGGGGCGATGACGCCGGGCGTGTCCTTGCCGGCGGTCACGGGCGGAGTTCCTCGTCGCCGTAGATGGCCACGCGGGCGGGCTGGTTCGCCGAGACCGCGCCACGGTACATGCCCGAGGTGTTCATGGCGAAGGCAGGAGTCCCGTCCAGGCCCATGACGATGACGCCGCCGTCGCCACCGATCGAGCCGACGTCAGCGATCTCGGCCTCGGCGGCGGCCTGGGCGTTGCTGCCTGTCGCGGTGCGGGTGCAGATGTCGCGGGCCACGGTGGCGCGGATGAAATACTCGCCCGACCCGGTGGCCGAGACCGCGCAGCCATCGGCGTTGGAGGCATAGGTGCCGGCGCCGATCACCGGCACATCGCCGACCCGGCCCCAGCGTTTGGCGGTCATGCCGCCGGTCGAGGTGCCGGCCGCCAGCCGGCCCTGGCTGTCGAGGGCGACGGCGCCGACGGTGCCGAATTTGCGTTCGTTCAGCGGCGGTGCCGGCAGGGTGTTCCCGGCCTGCGGACCCGGCGCACCTGAAGGCCGGGCCGGGATCGGCAGATTCTGCGCCCGCAACGCTGACTCCAGCCCCCGCCAGCGGCGCTCGGTGAAGAAGAAGGACGGATCGACCTGCTCCAGCCCGACCGAGGCAGCGAAGGTATCGGCCCCTTCGCCGATCAGCATGACGTGGGGCGACTGCTCCATCACCGCCCGCGCGGCCGCGATCGGGTGGCGGGTGGTGGTCAGGCCGGCCACGGCGCCGGCGGTGCGGTCGGCTCCGTTCATGATCGCCGAGTCCAGCTCGTTGCGGCCGGCGGCGGTGAAGACCGCGCCGCGCCCGGCGTTGAACAGGGGATCGTCCTCCAT
>JBBQOK010000084.1:0-11129 GCA_038330765.1 Caulobacterales bacterium
CGCCTTCCCAAATCCGGCCGGACTGGTCGGGTTGATCCAGAAGAACCACGCCTTCTGGAAGATCCGGCCCGACCAGAAGATCGTCGTCCGCGGCGACTGGCCCACCGCCGACGAACGGTTGAAGGTGGCTGAACGGATCACCACCGACCTGGCGCGGGTGGCGGAGGCGGGTTGACGCCTTTGCTGTCTTTTACCGGGCGATGCTCGCGGATTTGACATTCCGGTCTGTCCACGGCTTAGTCTGTCGTTCGTTCGACGAACGGAGGTCTTCGACATGAGGGTTGGGGTGACGGTTCTTACGGTCTGCCTGACGTCTGCGTGGCCGACCGACGTCGGGATGCGGCTGGCCGAGTTGGCGGAATGACATCGCTGGCCGCTCAAACGCGTCGCGCGGTTCTCGCGTCCATCGGCTTGGCGGCGCCGACAGCGGCTTTGGCGGCCGGTCGCGGCGAAGTCGCGGGCGGGCTTTCAGAATACCTGCTCACGCCCGGCCTGACCTATCTGAACACCGGCTCGGTCTCCCCCACCCCGCGCGCCGTCATGGACCGTGTGATCCAGGCTCTGATCGAGATGGAAGCCAACCCGGTTCGAATGATTTGGGGCGACGGCCCCCTTCGGCAACAGACCGATCAAGCACGAGACGCCGCCGCGGCCTTCATCGGTTGCGATCCCGGCGAGCTGCTGATCACGCGCAACACAACCGAGGCGATGAACAGTGTGGCACTCGGGACGCGGCTGGAGCCCGGCGACCGGGTGCTGACCACCGATCAGGAACATCACGGAGGGAGTCTGTGCTGGACCCATGCCGCTCGCAGGCGGGGCGCCGTCGTCGATGTCGTTCCGATCTCGCCCGACGATCATGACCCGCAGGCGATCCTTGATCGGTTCGACCGGGCCATGACCGCGAATACCAGGGTCATCAGCGTCAGCCACGTCGTCACTACGACCGGCTATCGGATGCCGATCCCCGAGATCGCCGCGCTGGCGCGATCGCGCGGCGCGCTCTGCGTGGTGGACGGCGCCCAGGCGCTCGGGCAGATCGAATTAGATGTCAAAGCACTCGGCTGCCATGCCTATGCGACGAGCGGGCATAAATGGCTGATGGGACCCAAAGGTACCGGCCTGCTTTATGTCAGCCCTGACGCCGCTGAGGCCATCCAGCCCATCCAAAGCGAGGATGGCCACCGCTTCATTTCGGAGTCTGCCGGCACGGGTTGCCTGCCGCTGGCCATCGGCCTCGGCGTCGCGATTGAGACGATGCGCGCACGCGGCATGGCCTCGGTCGCCGCCCGCATAGCCGTCTTGCGGGATCAAGCCTGGCGGGGATTGCGCGAAATCCCGGAGCTGGCTGTCATGAGCGTCCCGCCCGGCTCGCATGGGACCGGCCTGGTCGCCGCCCGCCTGCCGGACGCCATCGACAGCGCGCTCTTTCTGAATGCCCTGCGGGACAAGCACGGCGTGGTCGTCAAGAAGGTCGAGAAACGCTGGTTCAACGGCATCCGCGTCTCACCGCACATCTTCAATACCGAGGCCGATGTCGACCGGGCGCTGTGGGCGATCCGGACGGAGTTGGGCTGAACCCCGGTCGCGACGAACCGCATGGACAAACTGTCTAACGCCCAGATCTAACCGGTGTGCGGGGCGGCGTTTTCGAAATGCGTCTCCCACCAGGTCTTCCACCGGCCTTCAAGATCGGCGAAGGCCGAGTCGGACAGGCCGTAGGTGGTCAGGGTCAGCATGGTCGCGCCGCGCGGGCGTTTGTCCGCCTTGGGCGGGCTCTCGGCCACCACCAGAAGGCCGTCGCCCCAGGCGTCGACCGTGACGCCGATCTGGTGGCGTGAGACGAACCAGATCTGGCCGGACGCCTCGTCCGGCCCCAGTGGCATCCTGTAGGGTTCGCCCGGGGCCGGAGCGGCGTCGAGACCCAGCAACGACCGGCCCAGCTGATCCGCGCGGGGCGGGCCCGAGAAGAAGATCGTGCGGCGCGACTGGAACTGATGGCGGGCGAAGGCGAACGCCAGTTGCTGCGTGAACGAAATCCAGCCCTCGATCATGCCGTCGAACACATCAGACCAGTCGCCGACGGGGGCGGATCGGACCACGCGGATGAGACTGGTCGTCTCGCCGGTCGCCTCGACCTCATAGCGGTCGTTGACGCCCTCGAAGGTTACCACCCGCCGGGTCTCATCGGCGGAGGCGTGGGTGACGAAGATGAAGTCGATCTCGTCCTTCAGGCCGTCGGCGTCCCAGCCGAACCAGTTCTTGATTTGCTGCGGGTCACGCAGCGCGGCCCAGACCGCGTCTGCGGGCGCGGGCACGGTGACCTCGACGAGAACGTGGTCTTCCATGGGCTTGGCGGCTTCGGTCATGGCGATCTCAATTTGTGTTGGGGCTGGTTCTGGGCACCGCCGGATGGGCGGCGGCGGTGAGGCGGTAGCGGCGGCCGGCGGGGGCTGAATATTTGCGGGCGAGGGCGGCCACGGCGGCGCTGACGTCTTCCGTGAAAGCGTCGAAATCGGCGGGGTTGGCGAAGCCGATGTCGGCCTCGACCGTCAGGGTCAGGAGGCGCGCGCCCTCGGCGTCCGCAGCCTGCCGCATGCGGGCGACGTCGCGGACCATGGCCGAAGCGGTAGCGATCAGATGGTCCGCGGCATGGCGGTCCTGGGCGTCGACGGCGTCGGGATCCGGCGGGGCCTGGAGCAGGGCGGGATCGAGGACATATTGTTCCGCCGCCACGAACAACCGTTCGGTGAAGCCGCGTTTCTTCCGCTCGCTGGCGAGGCGGACGAGGCCGGCGCTTTCGAGGGCGCGCAGGTGATGGCCAATGTTCTGGCGCGGCATGGCCAGTTGTTCGGCCAGACCGGAGGCGGAGGCCGGCTTGGTCAGCGCCGCGAGGATGCGACGACGGATGGGGGCCATCGCCAGCAGGGCGGTGTCCAGGTCGTCGAGCAGGGCTGAGGGCCGGGCTGTCATGACCCGGAACCTGCATTAGACAATCGAAGTTGTCAAATAGGTGGACTGGAGGCCCTGACGTCCTTCGACGCGCGTTCCAGCACCGCTGCAGGCGACTCGCCCGGAGCGACCTCGGCCACACCAACCTCGAACTCGACCACGAAGGGCGACCGGTCCGGCCCGGCGTCGAAGGCCGTACAGCCGATCACAGCGGCGATCCTGTCGGCGGCGGTGCGGCCGGCGGGTCCTCGGGTGGCGGGAAGGGCGAGGGCGAAGACGTCTGCGGAAAGGCGGGCGGCGGTGTCTTCGGTGCGGATCAGGCGGGAAACCATGGCACCGATCTGGGGCAGGGCGCGGTCCAGCCAGCCGTCCGCCCGCGCCTCGACCACGGCCGGTGTCTCGGACACCCGCAGGACGACGACGGACAGCGGGCGGCGGCGCAGTCGGGCCCCCTCGGCGACCCGGGCCAGATGGCTGGCGAACAGTTCGGGCGTGAACAGGCCGGTGGCGGGATCGGTCAGACCCGAGCCGCGCGCACTCTCCAGCGCCCGGCGGATGGCGACGTGACGGCGGTGATGGCGGGCGAGGGCGACGATGCGTTCTGCCGTCTCGTCCTCGGGCGTGTCGGCGGCGGCGACGTCGGCGAAACCCCGATTGTAGAGTTCGGACAGATTAATCTCGCCGGAGCCGCGCAGATAGAGCACCGCCGGGATGTGATAGAGGCGCGTGTTCCGCTTCATGCCTGAGGCGATGGACAGGGCAGGGGCGTGATCCTCGGCGCCCCACAGGACGGCGGCGTCGAACGGGCGCTCATGCAGATAGTCAAAGGCGGTGTAGGGCGTCGGCGCGGCCACAACCTCGCACCCGTGCGCCGTCAGGGCGTTGGACAGGGCGAGGAAATGGCGGTCGGGCTTGCCGGCGGCGAGGATCCGCAGTGGCGTGACGTCGCTCTCGGCCAGCGGCAGGGGCTCGCCCCGGGCGGCGAAGGTGGCCTCGCGCAGGCTGACCTCCTCCTCGGCGATGGCCGCGCGGACGAGGTTCTCGAGCCGTAGGGCGGCCTGGGCGGCGTGCGGCGGGCCCGACATGACGATGTCGACGGCACCGGGCTCCCATTCCACCGCCTCGGGGCCGATCGCCATCACCGGCAGGCGGCGGGGCGTGACCGTCTGGCGCAGCGCGGCGACACCGGCGACGGCGTCGGGCATACGAGCGTCCAGAATGACGGTTTCGAGCGGCCAGTCGATCAGGACCTGCACCGCACCGGCCAGGGAGCGCGCGGTGACGGTGCGCCAGCCGAGCGCATCCAGTCCCTGGCACAGGGACCCGATCAGGTCGTCATCGGGCGCGACGACCAGAATGCGCGGATCGGAAGTCAAGGCTGCGTCTCCAGCGGCTCGCCACCCGGGCCGTGCTCTCAAGCGGCGGGACCATAGCCAGCGTCGCCCCGCAGAGGCAACCGGCGGCCCCATCCTTTCCCCGGCGGCGAATTGCGTTAAAGGACTGTCCAACGACGGCAGGGCGGGACCACGGATTGCAGGCCACACCGGATATCAAGGACGCCGCGCGCTGGGCGGTGCCGGCGCTGTGGGGGCGTTTGTCGGTCAAGGCGTTCACGCGCAGTTGGGGCCGCGACGTCATGCTCTATACGGGCGGCGTGTCCTTCTTCGCGCTGCTGGCTGTGTTTCCGGCCATCGCCATCCTGATCGGCTTCTACAAGGCGGTGCTGTCGATCGGGCAGGTCAGCGAACAGGCGGCGGCGCTGGCCGACGTGATGCCGTACGCGGCCCGGGCCATCTTCATGACCGAGATCGATCGGCTGGCGAACGCGTCGGCGCGGACGGTTTCAGCCCAGAGCGCCTTCGCCCTGATCATCGGCGGCTATGCAGCGCATCGTGGATTCAAGGCGTTGTTGGCAGGACTTAATCTCATTCATGATGAGACCGAGCCGCACGGCTTCCTCAAATTCAACCTGCTGGCCTTCTTCGTGGCCCTGTTCGCCTTTGTCCTGTTCACGGTCGTGTCCGGCGCGGTCGTGACCTCGCGCTTGCTGGAGCACACTGGTCCGGGTGCGGTTGCGGACGGGGGGGGCGGAGGGGCCACCCTGGTCGACCTGTGGCCAGCGCTCGGCCTCGGGGTCGGGCTGACCATGCTCTACCGCTACGCCATGTCCCACCGGGCCCCGGTTGCGTGGTTCCCGGCGATCACCGGCGGGATCGTGGCGACCGTGATGTCGACGATCTCATCCTGGTTGTGCGCCATCTATGTCGAGCAGATCGCCCCGCTGGGCGCGACCTACGGCTCGGTCGGCGCCATCGTGGTGTTGCTGATCTGGCTGTCGTGGAACGTCAACGCGATCTTTTATGGCGGAGCCTTTGCCACCGAGATGGAGATCGTCCAGCGATCAAGGGGCGCGCCCGAACTGGAGCCGGCCGATCCGCTGCCGGAGTCTGTCGTCAGCCTGTCGGAGCGCCGGGCGTCTCGACGGCGATAATCAGCACGCCGTCAGCCTCATCGATCGAGACCATTCGCCCGCCGATTTCCGCCATAAGATGCGGCACGTCGATACGGGCCATCGGATCCGTCGCCAGCAGGGTCAGGCGCGACCCGGGCGCGGCGTCGCGAATGGCCTTCTGCAGCCTGAGGCTGGGCGTGGGGCAGCGGTGGCCGCGGGCGTCAATGATCATGCGCCGATCCGGTCCAGCAGCAGCTTCAGCGCCGTTCGCACGCTGTCCAGCCGGACCGCCTCGCGGCCGACGTCGCCGAAGCGGCGCTCGACGTGGATCAGACCGGCCGGGCCGGCGGCCGCGAAATGCACGAGGCCGACGGGCTTCTCTGTCGTTCCGCCGCCGGGCCCGGCGACGCCGGTGACGGCGACGGAGACCTGGGCACGCGAGTGGGCGAGAGCGCCTTCGGCCATGGCCCGGGCGACCGGGTCAGAGACGGCACCGTGCCGGTCGATCAGATCGGCGGGGACGCCGAGCAGGTCGGTCTTGGCCGCATTGCTGTAGGTGACGAAGCCGCGCTCGACGACCGCCGAGGACCCGGCGATTTCGGTCAGGACTGCGGACACCAGACCGCCGGTGCAGCTTTCCGCTGCCGCGACCATCAGGCCACGCGCCCCGGCGGCTTCGATGACGGCGCGAGCGAGGCGTTGAATGTCGTCGGGAAACATCGGCGGGGGCTTTCCGAAGGGGCTGCGAGTCGGTCTAGGGTGGGCGATGCGCCCGAAGCGGCGTCAGCATACGGGGCGGGCATGAGCGACACCACCAGCGAGTCCGGCGCGCCGGTCCGTCCGGCTGATCGAACCACCCCCCTGTTGTTCGCCCTGGCCATCTTCACTTCGGCCTCACTGGTCTTCGTGGTCCAGCCGATGGTGACCAAGCTGGTGCTGCCGATGCTGGGCGGTTCGCCGGCGGTGTGGAACACGGCGATGGTGTTCTTCCAGGCGGCGCTGCTGGTCGGCTACGGTTATGCACACGGCCTGCAACGAATTCGCTCGATCAAGGTGCAGGTAGCGGTGCACCTCGGCCTTCTGGTGCTGGCCGCCCTGTTCCTGCCGCTGCACATCAATGGCTGGCTGGGCGACCCCGATCCGGCCGCGCCGATCGGCTGGCTGCTGGCCACCCTGACCCTGTCGGTGGGCGTACCGTTCGCGGTTCTGTCCGCCACGGCCCCCCTGCTGCAGGCCTGGTTCGCGCGGGTGCGGGCCGGCTATCCCGACGGCAAGAACCCCTATGTCCTCTACGCCGCGTCCAATCTCGGCAGTTTTCTGGCGCTGTTGTCCTATCCGATCCTGATCGAGCCGCTGACCACCCTGACCGGCCAGATGATGGGCTGGAGCGGCGGTTATGCGGCCTTCCTCCTGATGGTCGGGGCACTGGCCTTCGTGGTCTGGAGCCGCCGGCTGGACCGGGCCGCCGAGCCCGCGCCGCTGGCCGTGACCGCGCCGATCCCGTGGCGGGAGAAGGGCATACTGATCCTCGTCGCCGCCGCGCCGTCCAGCCTCATGCTGGGCGTCACCGCGCACCTGTCGACTGACGTGGCCTCAGCACCCTTCCTGTGGGTGATCCCGCTGGCGCTCTACCTGCTGACCTTCGTCATCGCCTTTCAGGCCCGGCCTTGGATTCCGCTTCCGATCACGCTGGTGGCGCAGGCTGCCGTTGGCTCGGTCTGCGTGTTGGTCGTCGCCTTCGGGACGCTGGACATCCGGATCGCCTTCGCCATCCATATCCTGGCCTTTTTCCTCAGCGCCCTGATGTGCCACCAGACGCTGGCGGCGCGGCGGCCCCCGGCAGACCGGCTGACCGAATTCTACCTGCTGCTGTCGATCGGCGGCGTGGTGGGCGGGGCCTTCACCGCCCTGCTGGCACCAACTATCTTCGAGCTGGTCTGGGAGTATCCGCTGGTGCTGGTGCTGGTCGGGTTGGTGCGGCCGTGGGACCGGAGCCGGCTGCGGGGCGAGGAGGTCGGGGCGCTGGTCGCCGCCGCCGTGCTGACGGCCGCAGCGGCAGGCCTTTCATGGTGGCTTACGACCGACACGGCGGCCTGGGGCAGGCTATGGGCGATGGCACCGGGGATCGAAATCCACACCCTGTGCCTGCTCCTGCTGGCACCGGCGGTAGTTTGCGCCTTCCTGATGCGGGATAGGGCCCAGGCCTTCACCGTCATTCTGGCGATGATCGCGATTTCAACCCAGTATGTCGCCCGCGGCTACAACTACAGCTACACCGAGCGCAGTTTCTTCGGCGTCATGCGGGTGGCGAACCAGCCCGACCCGCGGATGGGTGGCGATGTCCATGTGCTGATGCACGGGACTACCCTGCACGGTTCGCAGGCGCGGGATCCGGCGCATGAGTGCGAGCCAACGCTCTACTACAACCCCCTGACCCCGATCGGGCAGTCGACCGGCATCATCCAGACCCGGGGCCCCGCCAACATCGGGGTAGTCGGGCAGGGCTCGGGTGCCATGGCGGCCTACAAACGGGCCGAAGACACCATGACCTATTTCGAGATCGACCCCATGGTCGACCGGCTGTCGCGCGACCCGAAGTGGTTCACCTACATCTCGAACTGCGCTGAAGGCGAAATCCGCACCGTGCTGGGCGACGCCCGGCTGACGCTGGCGAAGGAGCCGGTGGGGACCTACGACCTGCTGATCATCGATGCCTTCTCGTCGGATGCGGTGCCGACGCACCTGCTGACCGTCGAGGCCATCGAAGGTTATCTGAAGCTGCTCAAGCCGCGCGGGGTGGTGTTGCTTCACCTGTCGAACCGCAACCTCGAGATCGTCCTGCCGACAATCGCGGCGGCGCGGGCCTTGGGCAAGCCGAGCTTGCATGGCCTCTACCTGCAGGACAGCTCACGGCCGGTCATGGAGGTTGCCTCGACGGAGGTGGTGGTCATCTCGCCGACAGAGGCCGGCTTGGCCGATTTCCGGGGCGGAACGGGCTGGAAGACGGTCTCCGAGACCTCTGTGCGGCCGTGGACCGACGACTATGTGAATCTGTCCGGTGCCCTGTGGCGCGCCTTCCGGCCGCCGCCTGAACGGCCCTGAGATCAGCTCGGCAGGTCGATGGTCGCGACGGCCTGGGCGGCGAGTCCCTCACCACGACCGGTGAAGCCCATCGCCTCGGTCGTGGTGGCCTTGACGCTGACGGCGTCGAGCGGGAGCGACAGCAGGGCGGCGAGCCGTTCGCGCATGGCCTGACGGTGCGGCTTCACCTTGGGGCGCTCGCAGATCAGGGTCACGTCGATATTGACCAGTCGGCCGCCGCGGGCATGGAGTCGCTCGACCGCGTGGACAAGGAAACGGTCGGAAGAGGCACCTTTCCACTGTGGATCAGTCGGCGGGAAATGGTCGCCAATGTCGCCGTCCCCCATGGCCCCGAGGATGGCGTCGGTCAGGGCGTGCAGACCGGCGTCCGCATCGGAATGGCCGATCAGGGTCTGGTCATGCGGGATCTCGACGCCGCACAGCCACACCGACGAGCCTGGCCCCCAGCGATGGGCGTCGAAGCCCTGGCCAACCCGGGTCTGGCGGGGGATGATGGCCTCGGCCATGGCGAAATCCTCAGGGAAGGTGAGCTTCATCAGGCGGGGATCGCCGGCCACCAGGGCAACGCCTTGGCCGGCGGCGCGGGCGACCTCGACATCATCGGTCGGCGCGGAACCGGCCGGCCAGGCGGCATAGGCGCGGCGCAAGGCCCCCAGCCGGAATCCTTGCGGTGTCTGAGCCCGCCACAGGCCGTCGCGCCCGATGGATTCGCCCATTACCCCGTCGGTGCCGCGCCGAAGACTGTCGGCGACCGGGAGGACGGGCAGGGCCGCCTCCTGCACATCCAGGGCGGCGAGGACCCGATTGATCGTCGCCGCGTCGAGGAAGGGGCGGGCCGCGTCATGGATCAGCACCCTGGCTTCGGGCGGCCCAGTGAGGGCGGCCAGACCGGCCTGGACCGATGCCGCACGCGTCGCACCGCCGGAGACGGCAAGCCAGCCGTCCAGCCCGGCCAGGGCGTCCGCCGTCTGGTTCCCGGAGCCGGGTGCGACGACCACCGCCAACTCCGACGCGCCCGCAGCCAGCAGCGCTTCAGCGGACCAGCGCAGCACCGGGCGACCGCCGAGATTGCGCCACTGTTTGGGTTCGCCGGCGCGGGAGCCCGTCCCGGCGGCGACGATGATAGCGGAAAAGCTCATGGTGCCGCTTCTACCCACCCCACATCGCGCTGACGAGGCCCCAATCCGGCGACTCCATCCTGTTTGACAACGGACCCCGGCGCGAACAAGCTGTCGGTGGGGGAACCTTCAATGAGTCATGCGATCCTGCAGCCGGTCACCGCCCTGATTCTGTGGTCGATGGTGATGTGGGCCTGGCTGTACGCCACCCGCCTGCCGGCCATGGTCCGGGAGCGAACCAAACTGGACCCGACCCAGCCGCGGGACGTCATGCTGGGCGGTCTGCCCCACCGCGTCCGATGGAAGGCCGACAACTATAATCACCTGATGGAGCAGCCGACGCTGTTCTACGCCACAGCCCTGACGCTGGCCTTGCTGGGGCAGGGCGACGGGCTGAACCTCTGGCTGGCCTGGACCTATGTAGGGCTGCGGGTCATTCACAGCCTGATCCAGGCGCTGGTCAATCTGATCCCGCTGCGTTTCGGCGTCTTCATGGCGGCGAGCGGCGTCCTGGTCGTTCTCGCCGTCCGGGCCGCGATCGCATTGGTCTGAGGGCTTCGGGGGATTGGACCCGACGGTGTAAAACCCCTATCTGCCGGCCCATGCAAAGCGGCGTGCAGATTGGCGACATATGGGTGCCCGGTCGGGTGCTGACCGCGCCCATGACCGGCATCACCGACCTGCCGTTCCGACGGCTCGCCTCGCGGCTTGGCGCAGCCTATGTGGCGACCGAGATGGTCGCCGCGGCTGAACTGGCCCGGGCCCGGCCCGACGTGGTGCGGCGGGCAGCGGTCGGAGAAGGCCTGCCCCTGACGGTGATCCAGTTGGTCGGCCGCGACCCGGAGGCCATGGCAGAGGGTGCGCGGATGGCCGAACGCGCCGGCGCCGATATCGTCGACCTGAATTTCGGCTGTCCGGCCAAGGAGGTCACGGGCTCGGCCTGCGGCTCGGCTCTGATGCGGACGCCCGATCTGGCCTGCCGGCTGATGCAGGCGGCGGTCGAGGCCACCAGCCGGCCGGTGACGGTCAAGATGCGGCTCGGCTGGGACGACGCCCACCGCAATGCGCCGCTTCTTGCCCGCCGGGCCGAGGATATCGGCATTAGGGCGGTCACCGTGCATGGCCGCACCCGGCAGCAGTTCTACACCGGCGTGGCGGACTGGACCGCGGTCGGCGAGGTCAAGGCGGTGGTGGGTATCCCCGTCATCGTCAACGGCGACATCCTGACCGCCGATGATGCTCGAGAGGCTCTGCGCCAGTCGGGTGCCGACGCCCTGATGCTGGGCCGGGGGGTCTATGGCCGCCCGTGGCTGGCGGCGCATATGGAGCGGGCCCTGGCCGACGGCACGGTGCTGCTTGAGCCGGACCGAGAAGAGCGGCTCGGCATTGTGATCGAACACTTGCGCGCGTCGGTCGCCTTCTACGGCCTGCCGCTGGGCCTGAAGATGTTCCGCAAACATCTCGGCTGGTATGTCGAACAGGCCCCGTGGCCGGGTGATCCGCTG
>JBBQOK010000085.1:0-11089 GCA_038330765.1 Caulobacterales bacterium
GACCATGGCGGTGGCGCGGCTGCGCATGACCGGGAACAGTTTCAGGGTCGCGGCGGTGACCACACCAAGCGTGCCCTCGGCCCCGATCAGTAGCTGTTTCAGGTCATAGCCGGTGTTGTCCTTGCGCAGCCGTTTGAGGCCGTTGAAGACCTCGCCGTCCGGCATCACGGCCTCGATGCCCAGCACCAGGTCGCGCATGACGCCGTAGCGGATCACGGCCGTGCCACCGGCGTTGGTCGAGATGACCCCGCCGATGGTGGCGCTGCCCTCGGCGGCGAGGCTGAGCGGGAACAGGCGGTCGGCGGCAGCGGCGGCCTGTTGCGCCTCCAGAAGGGTGACACCCGCTTCCACGGTCATGGCGTCGTCCAGAGGCGTGACGTCGCGGACGGCGCGCAGCTTGCGGGTCGAGAGCAGGACCTCGCCGAACGGAATCTGGCCGCCGACGAGGCCGGTGTTGCCGCCCTGGGGAACGATGGCGATGCGGTGTTCGGCGCAGATGCGGACGGCGGCGGCCACGGCACCGGTACTCTCCGGCGTCAACAGGATGGGCGTATGGCCCGACCATCGCCCTCGCCATTCAGACAAGCTCGGCCCGATCTCGAAAGCGTCCTCGGTCCAGCCGCCGACGCCCAAGGCCGCCTTCAGAGCGCTGATGGCTGAGGGGGCGGGCGTTGTCATCCGGGCCTTCTGCCAAGGCGAGCGGCGCGGCGCCAGCGCAAACAGCAGGTCAATTGAGGTGACGCGCGAATACGTGGGAGACCTCGGCAAACCCGTGGTGCCGATAAAACTCATGGGCGCGGGCATTTTTGAGTCCGCTTTCCAGGAACATCCACTCGACGCCCCGCTCCCGCGCGCGCTCAGTGATCGCCTCGATCATCTGCGTGCCGACGCCGGCAGACCTGAGTTGGGGTTCAACGGCCATATCCTCGATGACGGCAAAGCGGCGGCGGGGCGTTTCCTCCCAGGCCAGAATGGCGACAGCGGCGATTGCACCGTCCGCCGTGCGAGCGACAAGAAGGTCACGATCCGTCAGGGCCGCGAAATCGGCGGCGTAGAGGTCAGCCAAGTTGTCGGCCCAACGTCGACCGTCAGGGCTGAGGGCGGTCTGAATCTCGCCGTGACTAATGTAGTCGACACTCTGGCTGATCACGCGCCCGGCAAAGGCCGCGGCCGGTGCCGCGTCGTCCGGAGCATTCCAGTCCAGCGTCAAGGGCGATCGTTTGACCGGGGCCTCTGCTCTCGTCCCGGTCAGCGCAAGCGGTCTGTATCGAGTTTTAAGCGACCCGATGATCGGACGCCGCGAAGAGCTCGGGGGCCATATTGGACCGGTGGACAATTCGTCCAGCCAGCTTTCGACAACATGGCACCCACCGATGAGATAGGCGACGGCCAGATAGAACTCGCGCTCACGCCGGACGAGATCGGTTTCGCGCTCAAAAATCTCGACGCCGACATCGAAGATGTTGCGCACATCACGCGTGTAGTTGTTCCTGAGTTCTGACCGCCAGATCGACTGGAAATACCAGTCGCTCAGTATGTCGTGAAACCATGCGACCCAGCTGGCGAATACCTCGGCGCGGACGATAGAATTACGCCGGAAATTCGCGCAAACTTCAAAAAGATTGAGGCACAGGAAGTAGTAGTTCAGGGTAGTTTCCCAAGCCGGGTCACCGGGTGCGGGAACGGCTGCGGGGCGACGGGCCACACGCAGCGCGGACATGGTGTCTGCATTGTCTGCCTGATAGCGGAAAGCCTCGCTGGAATGGACCTCAAGATCGAGATAGGCGGTGGACTTCTCGATACGGCGTTCGCGCCGTTCTGTTCGAGCATACACCCAGACCGCAACACAGAAGCTTACGAAGGCGATCAGCGCGGCCGTCAGCGCGATGATGTTATTTACGCCTTGCCCGTCCATCGCCCGCACCACGGGGCTAACGTCGGGGTAGCCGGGAGTCTGCGGTATCGCCTGAATCATCGCCTTGTCCGGTCCCCGTCGATAGATCGTTCAAGTGATGAATCGTTGCGGTGGTGCCCGAGGTCAAGCTGGCTCGGTGTCAGCGCGTGACGCCCGCCCCCATCACCGCCGTCGGCGTCGTCTGCCTGCGAGGCGACGAGGTGCTGCTGATCCGCCGGGGGTCGCCGCCACGGCTGGGTGAATGGAGCCTGCCGGGTGGGCGGATCGAGCCGGGCGAGCGGGCCGTCGATGCGGCCCTGCGGGAACTGCGCGAGGAGACGGGGGTCGAGGCGGAGATCACTGCGCTGATCGATGTCGTAGACGGCATCTTCCCTGAGGCGGGGCGGCACTATGTGCTGATCGACTACGCCGCCCGTTGGCTGTCTGGGGAGCCTGTGGCGGGCGACGACGCGCTGGAGGCGCGGTTCGTGGCGCTGGATCAGGTCGATGAACTGGTCGACTGGGACGAGACTCGGCGGGTCATCCAGGTGGCGCTCGCCGCGCGCTGAACGGTGCAGATTACGGGGATGTCATCTTTGCCGCACCCGGTTTCTGTGGCGGGATGGCCACGGGGTGCTAACCTGCACGGGACAGGGAGATATCATGGACACTTCGGTTCTTTTCACACTCGCGCTGGTCGTACTGGCCTTCGTCCTGCTGTTCAGCGTGGTCAAGATCGTGCCCCAGGGCCGCGAGATGACGGTCGAACGATTCGGCAAATACACGCGGACGCTGTCGCCCGGCATCAGCCTGCTGACGCCTTTCGTCGAGCGGATCGGCCGCCGCATGAACATGATGGAGCAGGTCCTGGACGTGCCCCAGCAGGAGGTCATCACCAAGGACAACGCCATGGTGAAGGTCGACGCCATCGTCTTCATTCAGGTGATGGACGCCGCCCGGGCCGCCTACCGCGTCGAGAACCTGCCCTATGCCATCACCCAGCTGTGCTCGACCAATCTGCGCACCGTGGTCGGCTCGATGGACCTCGATGAGGTGCTGTTCCAGCGCGACAACATCAACTCGCGCCTGCTGACCGTCATCGACGCGGCCACCGAGCCGTGGGGCGTCAAGGTCAACCGCATCGAGATCAAGGACCTGACCCCGCCGGTGGACATCACCAACGCCATGGCGCGTCAGATGAAGGCCGAGCGCGAGCGCCGCGCCGTCATCACCGAGGCCGAGGGCGAGAAGCAGGCCGCTATCGCCCGCGCCGAAGGGGCCAAACAGGCCGCCATTCTGGAAGCTGAAGGACGCCGCGAGGCCGCCTTCCGCGACGCCGAGGCCCGCGAACGCGAAGCCGAAGCCGAGGCCAAGGCGACGGAAATGGTTTCCAACGCCATCGCCGCCGGCGACGTCAACGCCATCAACTATTTCGTGGCCCAGAAATACGTCGAGGCCTTCGCCGAACTGGCCCGCAACCCGACCCAGAAGACCGTCATCGTTCCGGCCGAGATGTCCGGCCTGGTCGGCACCATCGCCGGCCTTGGCGAACTGGTCGGTCTGGCCAGGGAGCAGCAGCAGGGCCGCAGCGACGTGCGCCGCGACGCGCCGCCGCCTCCCGCCCGCACCGCGCCGCCGCGCCCACCCCGTCCCTCCGTTCCGAGGACCTGATCCATGGAAGCCCTGACTGAGCTGCACGCCGCCCAGCCGTTCTGGATCTGGCTGGCCATCGGCGTGCTGCTTCTGGCGGTCGAGGCGGCGTTCTCGACCGAATGGCTGTTGTGGCCGGCGGTGTCCGCAGGCGTGGTGGCCGTGGTCACCGCCCTGGGTTTGCCGCTCGGCTTCCTCGGCGAGATGGCGCTTTTCGCCGCCCTGACCGTGGTTGCGACCCTGTTGTCGCGGCGCCTGATCCAGCGGGTCAATCCGTCGGACGCCCCGGATATCAACGCGCGTGACGTAAGGCTGATCGGCCAGCGCGCCCAGGTGGTGCAGGCCTTCGTCGACGGACGCGGGCGGGTGTTCGTCTCGGGTGCCGAATGGGTCGCCGAGATGGAGGGTGCCGCGCCGCTGGCGGGCGAGAGCGTGATCGTCGAAGCCATTGACGGGCCGAAGCTGAAGGTGCGGCTGGTCTAGGCCCGCATCTGCTGAATACCCCGGTTGGCCAGGCCGTCGGCGCGTTCGTTCAGTTCGTGCCCGGCGTGACCCTTGACCCAATGCCACTTCACCTCGTGACGCTCGCGGGCGGCGTCGAGGCGTTTCCAGAGATCCTCGTTCTTGACCGGCTTCCTGTCGGCCGTCTTCCAGCCCCGCGCCTTCCAGCCCCGGATCCATTCGGTGATGCCTGTCATGACGTATTTGCTGTCGGTATGGAGGTCGACGCGGCAGGGGCGGGACAGGGCCTCCAGCGCCATGATGGCCCCCATCAGCTCCATACGGTTGTTGGTGGTCAGGGGCTCGCCGCCGCACAGTTCCTTCTCGTGACCGCCGCCGGTCTGCAGGACGGCACCCCAGCCGCCGGGGCCGGGATTGCCCTTGCAGGCACCGTCGGTGTGGATGATCACGTGACTCATCCGCGCCTCCTAACAGGTTCGCTTGGCGTCGCGCCACTGAACGGCCTATATGCGGGACCACGGAAGTTCAGGCGCGGACAATTCCGCCCGCGCCGCCGATTGAGATGAAACGCCATGCAGCCCGGTATCTGGCAAATCCTGATCATCGCCGCCCTCGCCCTGCTGCTGTTCGGCGGGCGCGGCAAACTGTCGGGTCTGATGGGCGACGCCGCGAAGGGTATCCGCGCCTTCCGTGACGGTCTCAAGGACGCCGACGCCGAAAAGCCCCGGGACGAGCGGGCGGGTGCCCTGCCCCGCACCGAGTCCGAAAAAGAAGACCTGAAGTCTTAAGCCCGGTTTCGCGTCGGAGACACTGACGGATGGGTGGTCTTGGGCCCGGCATCGGCGGGCTGGAAATTCTCGTCATCGGCCTTCTGGCGCTCATTGTCGTGGGCCCGAAGGACCTGCCGCTGCTGCTCCGCAAGGTCGGCAAGGCGGTCGGCAAGGCGCGCGCCATGGCCACTGAATTCAGGTCGAGCTTCGACGAAATGGCCCGCCAGTCCGAACTGGACGAGCTACGCAAAGAGGTCGAGGCGCTGCGCACCGGACAGGGAATGGTTCCGCTGGGTGCCGAGGCCGAGGCCACGTTCCGCGACATCAGCAACGACCTGAATCGTCCGTTGGACGCTCCCGCGGGCCAGCCGGCCCTGACCGGACCGGACGAATGGCCTGACAGCGCGCCGGTGATGGCACCGCTGGAGCCCGTCGCCAAACCCGGTTCGGCCGCCCAAAAGACGCCCCGCAAGAAGACCACCGCCGGGACCAAGGCCGCCGCTGCCCGCAAGACCGCGCCCAAGGCAGACGGCAGGGCGAAGTCCGCGACGTCCAGACAGCCGAAGGCCCCGCGCAAGAAGGCGGTGGACCTGTGACCGGCGATAGCGACGAGGCCGAAATCGAGGCATCGCGCGCGCCGCTGATGGACCATCTGATCGAACTGCGCAGCCGTCTGGTCATTTGCGTCGCCGCCTTCGTGCTCGGATTCATCGGCTGTTTCATCGTCGCCGACCCGATCTATGTCTTCCTGGTCCAGCCCTTCGCGGTGGCCGCCCAGTTCCGGGAAGCGGCAGGACCCGGTGGGAGCGTCTCGCCCTTCGACCTGATCCTCGGCACGGCAGGATTGGTCCCCGTGCCTCAGGGAGACGGCAAGACGGTGAATTTGATTTTCACCGCGCCGCTGGAATTCCTCATCACCAAGATGAAACTGGCCGCCTTCGGTGCCGTGGTCATCACCTTCCCCGTCCTGGCCTGGCAGCTTTACCGCTTCGTGGCTCCGGGTCTGTATCGCAACGAGAAGGGAGCCTTCCTGCCCTTCCTGATCGCGGCACCCCTGCTCTTCCTGCTCGGCGCGGCACTGGTCTATTACGTCATGCTGCCGTTCGTCATGCTGTTCTCGCTGGGACAGCAGATCAGCGGGGGCGGCATTACGGCCGAACTTCTGCCGCGGGTTTCGGACTATCTGAACCTCGTCATGGCGCTGCTGCTGGCGTTCGGCCTCTGCTTCCAGTTGCCGGTGGTCATGACGCTGTTGGGGATGGCCGGGCTGGTCTCGTCCCGGGCCCTCGCCTCCAGCCGAAAATACGCCATCGTCGCCATCGCCGTGGTGGCGGCGTTCGTCACGCCACCGGACCCGCTCAGCCAGATCATGCTCGGTATTCCTCTCGTGCTGCTCTACGAGGTCTCGATCTGGTGCGTGCGGCTGATCGAGATGCGGCGCAAGAAGGCAGACGCGGCCGCCGCCTGACCGGAACCGGCCGGCAGCGTAGCCGTTTGCACCGGGTTCCCATTCAGGAGTCCGCCCATGACCAGTCTCATCCGTCTGACCGCCGCCGCTTCGATCAGTGCCCTGGCGCTCGCCGCCGCGGCCTGCACGCCTGCGGAAACCGACGCCGACCGTAACACCGATACGACGATCATCGAGACGCGCGAGGTCCCGGCCGATCCCGTGGTCATCGAGCGTGAAGTGCCCGTCGCGGGTCCGCCCGTGGTCATCGAAGACCGTCGCGATGGCGACAGCACCACCGTCCGCGCCGGCAAGAACGGCATCGAGGTCGAGACCACCAATCGCTAGGCCACGACTGATATGAAAAGGGCACCGGCGGTTTCCCGCCGGTGCCCTTCGTCTGACCGTCAGACCCCCCTGTCGATCAGCAGCTGTAGTACATGTCGAATTCGACGGGGTGCGGGTGCAGTTGCAGACGCATCACCTCTTCCATCTTGAGCTCGATATAGCTGTCGATGAAGTCGTCATCCATGACGCCGCCCTTTTTGAGGAAGGCGCGGTCCTTGTCGAGGCTGTCGAGGGCCTCCTGCAGAGAGCCGCAGACCTCGGGGATCGAGCCGCGCTCTTCCGGCGGCAGGTCGTAGAGGTTCTTGTCGGCGGGCGCGCCCGGATCGATGCGGTTCTCGATGCCGTCGAGGCCGGCCATCAGCAGGGCCACGAAGGTCAGATAGGGATTGCCCATCGGATCGGGGAAGCGGGCTTCGATACGCTTGGCCTTCGGCGAATTGACCCACGGAATACGGATCGAGGCCGAGCGGTTGCGCGACGAATAGGCCAGCTTGACCGGGGCTTCGTAACCGGGGACCAGCCGCTTGTAGGAGTTGGTCGTCGAGTTGGCGAAAGCGTTGATGGCCTTGGCGTGTTTGATGATACCGCCAATATACCAGAGGCACATGTCCGACAGGCCGGCGTATTTGTCGCCGGCGAACAGCGGCTTGCCGTCACGCCAGATCGACTGGTGCACATGCATGCCCGAGCCGTTGTCGCCGAAGGTCGGCTTGGCCATGAAGGTGGCCGACTTGCCATAGGCGGCGGCGACGTTGTGGATGACGTATTTATAGAGCTGAAGCCGGTCAGCCATGGTCAGCAGGTCGCTGAATTTCAGACCGAGCTCGTGCTGCGCCGGGGCGACTTCGTGGTGGTGCTTCTCGGGCTGCATGCCGAGGTCGCGCATCACGCCCAGCATCTCGCCGCGCAGGTCCTGGGCGCTGTCGACCGGATTGACCGGGAAATAGCCGCCCTTGGGTCCCGGACGGTGGCCCATATTGCCTTCGGAATACTCGGCACCCGTGTTGGCCGGCAACTCGATCGAATCGTAGGCATAGCCGGTGTCGTGCGGAGCCGTGCTCCAGCGCACATCGTCGAAGATGAAGAACTCGGCTTCCGGACCGAAGAAGACGGTGTCGCCGACGCCCGAGGACTGGACATAGGCCAGCGCCTTCTTGGCCATCGAACGGCTGTCGCGGTTGTAGGGTTCGCCGGTGTCGGGGTTCAGCACATCGCAGAACAGGAACATCGTGGTCTGCTGGTAGAACGGGTCGATCCAGTAGCCGTTGAGGTCCGGCTTGAGCAGCATGTCGGACTCGTTGATGGCCTTCCAGCCGGCGATCGACGAGCCGTCGAACATGGTCCCCTCTTCAAGGAACTCCTCGTCGACCAGGTCGATGTCGAAGGTGACGTGCTGCATACGCCCCTTGGTGTCGGTGAAGCGGAGATCGACGTACTGGACGTCCTTCTCCTTGATCTCCGAAAGGATTTTCTTGGCGCTCATCTTCGAGGGTCCGTTTCTTGGGGGAGGATAAGGAAACGGCCGCCCCGAAGGACGGCCGGCGGTCTTGGCGGTCAGACGGCCTGGGCCCCCGTTTCGCCGGTGCGGATACGGATGACGTCGAGGACGTCGGAGACGAAGATCTTGCCGTCACCGATCTTGCCGGTGCGGGCCGCGGTCTGGATGGCCTCGATGACGGACGCCGCCATGTCGTCGGGAACCACGACCTCGATCTTGATCTTGGGCAGGAAGTCGATGACGTACTCGGCGCCGCGGTAGAGTTCGGAATGACCCTTCTGACGACCATATCCCTTGGCCTCCAGCACAGTCATGCCTTGCACCCCGGCGTCCTGGAGCGCTTCCTTCACTTCATCGAGCTTGAAGGGCTTGATGACGGCTTCGATCTTTTTCATCGGTGATCCCAAGGACGGGCGGTGATCCGGCCGCGCGCTCGGGGGCCAAAGGGACATTGCATTGCACCATAAGGCAAGCCTTTTTCGCCCGGAGTCGCGATCCGTGAACGGAGAACCTCTCTGATGGCCCCCGTGATCCTGCCCGACTGGCGCGACAGCCTGCCCTGGCCCGAGGCGGAGACGCACAAGCACGCGCGCGGCCGGCTGGGCGTCGTATCGGGCAAGGCCACGCAGACGGGCGCGGCGCGGCTGGCGGCGCGGGCCGGCCTGCGCATCGGCGCCGGGCTGGTCCGGATTCTTTGTCCGCCCGACGCCGCCACGGTGATCGCCACAGCCGTCGAAGCCGTGATGGTCACCCCCTTCGGCTCCCCGGAAGGGCTGGTCGAGGCCGCCGAGGGGATGCACGCCCTCGTCATCGGGCCGGCGGCCGGCGTCACCGATGCGACCCACGCCCATGTGCTCGCCCTGGCCGAGACGGGGGCCGCCCTGGTGGTCGACGCCGACGGGCTGACGGTGTTCGAAGGCCGGCCCGGCGACCTGTTCGCGGTGCTGGACAGGGATGACGTGCTGACGCCGCACGAAGGCGAGTTCGCGCGTCTGTTCCCCGACCTGCAGGCTCTGGGGCGCGAGGCGGCAGCGCTCGAGGCGGCGCGGCGCGCCGGTGCAGTGATGGTGCTGAAGGGGCACGCGACGGTAATCGCCGCGCCCGACGGACGGATCGCGGTCAATGACAATGGCACGCCGTGGCTGGCGACCGCCGGAACGGGCGACGTGCTCGCGGGCATGGTCGGCGGACTGGTCGCCCAGCGCATGGACAGTTTCGATGCGGCGCGGGCCGCGGTCTGGATGCACGCGGCGGCGGCCCGGAGCTTCGGCCCCGGACTGATCGCCGAGGACCTGCCGGACGCCCTGCCGCACGTATTGGCCAGCCTGCACCCCGGCGGCGGCTGAACCGCGACCCTGGGTCCGGTTCAATTCGTCACCAAAGCGGCCTATCTGGCGGTCATCGTCGTTGGAGCGCCCCCCCTTGCTGATCGTCCTGTCCCCGGCCAAGCGGCTGGATTTCACCGAAGCCGATCCAGATGTGGCGGCGACGGAGCGACGATTCCGCGAGGACACCGCGTCCCTGGCCAAGACGGCCCGCGCCCGCTCGGTGGCCGAACTGCGCCGGCTGATGAGCATTTCCGATGACCTGGCGCGGCTGAACCGTGAACGCTTCCAGGCCTTTGACACCGAATCGACGGATGGAGTGCAGGCGGTCTACGCCTTTGCCGGCGACGTCTACGAGGGCCTGAAGGCGCGGGAGCTGGACGCCCGGGCGCTGGACTTTGCCCAGCAACACGTCCGCATCCTGTCGGGCCTCTACGGCCTGCTGCGCCCGATGGACCGGATCCAGCCCTATCGGCTGGAGATGGGGACGCGGCTGAAGACGCGGCGCGGGTCCAGCCTCTACGACTTCTGGGGCGACCGCATCTCCAAATGCCTGAACGCGGACGCCGAGGGGCATTCCGACCCAACCCTCGTGAACCTGGCGAGCCAGGAGTATTTTGGTGCCGTCGACGCCAAGGCCCTGAAGCTGCCGGTGGTGACGCCGCATTTCCGAGAATCGAAGGACGGCGAGAGCCGCATCATCTCCTTTTTCGCCAAGAAGGCCCGCGGCGGCATGGCGCGCTTCGCCATCGACGAACGTATCGAGAGGGCCGGGGACCTGAAGGCTTTCGACCGCGACGGCTACCAGTTCGACAAGGCCGGCTCGACTGAAACGGACTGGATATTCACCAGAGCAGGAAATTCGTGACGGCTGTCGCCTTCGCACTCGCGAACGGCTACGCTAGCCCGGACAGACAGGCGGACGATACTGATGTTTCAATGGCCCAAACGCAGTGACGGCGCGGACGCCGGAAGCGCACCCTTCCGCGATATCGGCGACTTGAAGGGTCAGGTGGCGGTGATCTCGGGTTCGACATCCGGGATCGGCCTGGCCTTCGCCCGCGCCATCGCCTCGCGCGGCGGCGAAGTGGTGCTGAACGGGCTGGGCGATCCATCGGAGATCGAGCGGACCCGGGCCGAGATGGAAACCAGCTGCGGTGTGCGCGTCCGCTATCACGGCGCAGACATGCGGCGCGGCGACGAGGTCGCGGACATGGTGGCCTACGGCAAGCATGAGCTGGGCCGGGTCGACATCCTGATCAACAACGCCGGCATCCAGCACGTCGAGGCGGTCGAGAAATTCCCGTCCGACAAATGGGAGCAGATCATCGCCATCAACCTGTCGTCGACCTTCTATGCGACGCGGGCGGCGATCCCGATCATGAAGGCGCAGGGGCGCGGCCGGATCATCAATGTGGCCTCGGCCCACGGCCTGGTCGCCAGTCCGTTCAAGTCCGCCTATGTCGCCGCCAAGCACGGCGTGATCGGCTTCACCAAGACCGTGGCGCTGGAAGTCGCGCAGGACAACATCACCTGCAACGCCCTGTGCCCCGGCTTTGTCGAGACGCCGATCGTCGAGAAACAGGTCGCCGATCAGGCCCGCACGCGCGGCATGTCCAAGGAGGCGGTGCTGAGGGACGTCATTCTCGGCTCGCAGCCGACCAAGCGGTTCGTGACGACGGACGAACTGGCCGG